>DASREK010000308.1:0-8420 GCA_035652135.1 Bryobacterales bacterium
CCACTGCATTCCGCAGAGCCTCGCGGCCGACCAGAAGCAAGGTCCGATCGGTCTGCGGATCAAGCGGCGCCCGTTTCCCAGCCACTTCGGTATGCGTGAGCAGGCCGTTTTCCCGCCCCAGCTTTTGAGCCAGTCCGCGCAGTTTGGAAATCGCCGACTCGTGACCCAAGTCGTGCCGGAGGTTCCAGACGGCTTGACGCGCCTCTTCGAGAGTGGACTGCACCTGTTCGCGCGCATGATCCAAAAGGTTGAAGGCTTCCTCCAGGTTCGACCGCTGGCACTTGACAGCCGCTTCCAACAGCGCTGATATGCCGACACAGCCCTGGATCACCGTGTCGTGCATCTCGCGGGCCAAACGGGTTCGTTCTGCAAGCAAAACGGCATAACGCGCTCTCGCTTGGCGCGCGTTTAACCACAATCCAAACCACACCAGCATCGATAGAGCCAGTGCGCACAGGGTATAGAACCAGACTGTTTGATAGAACGGAGCCCGGGAAACCAAGATGAAAGAGGCCTCGGTGGCATTTCCCGGGGCGCCTGTGTCGCTGGCCTCCACGCGAAAACGGTATCGCCCTGGAGGAAGATTGGTGTAATAAGCCGACCGGCTCTTCGCCGGTGATGTCCATCTCTCGTCGAAGCCCTCCAGTTTGTACCGAAAGCTTTCGCGCTGCGGCGCCGCCAGGTTGCAGGCCGTAAAGTCGATTTGAACCGTGCCGTGACCGTGCGGAGTGACGACTTCACGGCCCAGCGGGACTACTCGGTCGTCCGCCAGGACTCGCTCGATCAATACGGGAGCGGAACGGCCCGGCAACTCGCTGGCCGGGTTAACGCGCACCACTCCACGTACGCTGGCGAACCAGATCTCGCCGGATGAAGCCTTGCAGCCCGCCGGCTGAGTTCCGCCGCTCATCTGGCTGGTTTCCATTCCCTCGGACGCGCCGTACAACACCACATGGAGAGCGCTGGACTTGCCATCGGCCGCCTCATCCAGATCATCCTGGCGGGCCGAGAAGACGCCCGCAGGGCTGCTCATCCAGAGCTTGCCAGGATGCCCTTCAACGATCTGATAAATGGAATTGCTGGGCAGCCCGTCCCGCATCGAAAGTCTGGCAATTTTTCCGAGCTTGATGCGGACCAAGCCGCCGCCTCGAGTTCCGAGCCACAGGCCGCCTCCGCGATCTTCGTAAATCGACCAGATCTTTTCCCGGCCCAGCCCGGCGATTGGATTGGGCAGGATTTTTCCATCGTGCACAATGTTGAGCCCGCCGTCCGTCCCCACCAGCAGGTCGCCGCTGCGGCTGGAGGCGATGCATCGCACGCTCGGATATGTCAGACCATCTTCGAGGTAGTAGCTCCGAAAACCATCCGCCTCCCGGCGGCTCAACCCGCTGCTGGTTGCCAACCAGATTACGCCGGCATGGTCTTCATAGATCTGGCGAACGATGTCGCCCCTGAGGCCGTCCTTTTTCGAATAAGTGGCGACTTGCCCGCGCCACCACCGAATTACCCCCGAACCCTGGGTGCCGAACCAATAAGCGCCTCTACTGTCCTCGAACACATTGCGGACCTGGGCGGAGGTGACAGGGGCCGGGAGCTGGACGCGCTCGGGAGCGCTTTTACCTTTGTTCAGGCGATAGATCTGGCCAGTCGCCGTGGTGATCCACAAATTCTGGCTGCGGTCTTCATAGACGGTGGAGATGTTGTCGTCCGCCAGGCCGTCGCGAGCGCCTATGGTTGCCACGGCCGTCTTGCTGAGGCGAAGCAACCCATCCTGTCCGCCAATCCAGAGATTGTATTCTTGGTCTTCCAGGAATGCCGTCACGGTATTGCCGGCCAGAATATCCAGTCCCTCGAACCGCGCAAGCACACCGGCCCGGGAGCGGATCAAGCCGTGCCCGATGGTCCCTAGCCATAGGTTTCGCTCGTGGTCTTCACGGACGAGTATTAGGGGGAAGGCCGGCAGCGTCGTATCCGGAACCATGCAGCCACCGCGGATGCGCTGAGCGCCGGAATGAGTGGCGATGTACAGGGCGCCGTCATGAGCTGCAAATAAAGCGTGTCTTGACAACAGCGGCCCGCGGCTACAGCGGATAGGTACTAACTTTTCCCCTTCCATGGTGAGCAGACCGCTTGAGGTGGCGACCCAAAGGTTTCCGATTTGGTCGGCCGTTATCGACACCACCGTCGCTAACGGAACCTCCGGTGTTCCGTCGAGGCGCTCGAAGCGCTCTGCTGCCAGCCGGAACAGCCCGCGGTCCGTTCCGACCCACAGTGATCCATGACCGTCTTCATAAAGGGCGCGGACGAAACCGTTTGTCAGGCCCTCCGGGACGCCAAGGGCTCGAAATGTCCCGTTGCGGTAGTGCAGCAAACCTCCTCCCTCTGTGCCGATCCAAAGGGAGCCGTCCCGCGCCGCCAGTAAGGCGAGTATGCTGTCGTCCTGAAATGCCGGAGTGTTGGACCGGTAGAAGGATACGAATCGCAGGCCGTCAAATCGAGCCAGGCCTTCCGAGGTGCCGATCCAGAGATAACCATCGGGGGTCTGTGCCAGCGCTTGTATCCGGTTCTGTGGCAATCCGTCTTCCGTACGCCAGACGCGGCGGCTATATTCGCGCGCCAACGAGTCGGTGGCCATAGCGAGAGCGGCGGATGAGAGAGCCGCGGCAACCAGCAGAATGCAAAGCCGACGCTGCTGCCGCATCCGGCGTGCTCTCCCAACCGGCCAATCGATCACGGGCAGGCCCTCCTCGATTTGGTTCACTGCTGCGCAGCGGCGGCCGCCCGACTCAGCGTGTTTTGCGCGGCCTGCCGCAAAGCTGGATCCGGACTCTGAGCCGCCGCCAGCAGGTGGGCGGCTCCCTCCTGGCAACGCTGCATCTCGCACAGCAGGCCGCCAAGCTTCAGATGCGCTTCGTAGTAATGCGGAGCGCCCCGGATGGCTTCACGCAGGTGTTGCTCGGCCTCTGCGAAATTGCCTGAATCCGCCAACAGTGCACCCAGATTGTATTGCGCAGTTGGAAAATCGGGGCGGATCGCTATCGCCGCGCGGAATGCGGCGGCGGCTGCCGTCTTGTCGCCAAGCTGGTTGAGCACCGATCCCAGGTTGTTGTATGTGTTCCACAAGCCTGGGTTTAAGCGCAGCGCGATTTCAAATTGTTCCCGCGCTTCCCGGAAATCGTTATGGGCAGCGAGGGCTGCACCGTAGGCGGAATGAGCTTCGGCGGACGAGCCATCGATGCGAAGCGCTTCCCGAAACTCGTAACGCGCCTCCCGGAACTTGTTCGTGCGCGCCAGCACTGTCGCCAGATTGACATGCACCGGTGCGATCTCCGGGCGAAGCCGGACGGCTTCGCGCAGCGCTGCTTCGGCCCCCTGAATATCGCCGCTCCGTGTTAATGCCGCGCCGAGACTGTTGTGCAGATCGCCCGAGTCGGGGTCCGCTGCCACAGCGGAACGCAGCTTCGCTACTGCCGCTTCGGGGTTGCCGGACTCCGCCAGGGTTGCGGCCTGGAATTTGACAATCTCGGTTTCCCAAGGCGCGGCGGTTTCAGCGCGATTCAGTTCGGCCAGGGCGTGCTGCGTATCTCCGGTGGCAGCCAGCGAAAGCCCGAGGCCCAAGCGCGCCGGCCACCAGTTGGGGTCCAGCGAACAAGCCTTTCTGTAAGCATCGATCGCTTCTTGCAGTCGGCCTGAATGGCGATAGGCGTCTCCCAGATCCGAGTAGAAACCGGCTTGCGCAGGACGCCACTGGTCCACCGCCTGGCGTAGATCATCCAGTCCGTCTTTCAAGTTCGCCTGATTGCGGACCTGCGCAATGGAGAGGTAGAGGTCGGCGTCGGAGTTTGGCGCCAGTGTCTCCGGGTAATACAGCACCACCTTGCCTCGGTAGGGCCGATCAGCGCCGGAGGATTCGGCCGGCATCCCGGCAGGTTGTGGAGAGCGTTGGATCCAATGATCTGTGATGGTTACATGGACAGCGTCGGTTGGCCGCCTCTTGGGCATGTGGCACGATACGCAGTCTTCCCGTTCCCGGTGGCGCTGGCTGCGAACCAGAGCCGCGATTCCGGCCGCATGACACCTTTGACATGCGCGAGAGGATCGCGCCGCCATTTCGGTGGAACTCAGAGCCCGGTGAGGGTCGTGACACGTGGTACAAATCAGCGCTTCGTGGCTCTCCTGATAGCACCGCGACTTGCGAAGGCGATAAGGGGCGCCGGTGAACTCGAACTTGTCATCGTGACCGCTGCCCGGCGCATGATCAAAATAGATCATGTAATCGCCGAGCGGCTCGCCGGGACGGTACGAAAACACGCCGCGTCCGTATCGGAGAAGAGCGGCGGGCAGATTCGTGTTGGTGGTCTCCAAATGACACTGTAGGCAAATCTCCATTTGCCGGCGCGCGGTCAGCCGCGCAGGATTCACGATTGCGGCGCGAACCAGCGCCGCCGGGCGTCCTTGCTGAGCCGCCTCAATATGCGCTCTCCCAGGCCCGTGACAGCGCTGGCAATCGATTCCCTCCGGAAGCCGGCGCGGCCAGCGAGTCGCCCGATCCCAGAGGTCGTCAGATGGGGCCGTCTCCGGATACGCGTTGTGGCAGAACATGCACCTGTAAGTAATTTTGCGGCTGAATCCGGGGTGCCCGGCCCAATCGTAGCCGGGGCTCATTCCCCAGCGCCCGCCTTGCTCCGCATACCACGTTACAGGCAGCTCAATGAGATCGCCCGCAACCGTGCGGCTTACGTAACTGCGCGCGTGATCTCCGGAGCCAAACCAATAGTCGATCCTGTGCTCGACAACATTGGAGACGCCTCCGTCGAAGCCCACTTGATGGCGCCGGAGAAAGGCGGCTCCATCACGGATGAACATGGAAAAAGATTGCCGTGAAGCTTTATGTTGAAATTCGCCACGCCTGAGCTCCGGGAATGGGCTGGCCGTCTTCACTGCTCCGAAGGTCCTTGCCATTCCGGTCCGGCCGTAGCTTTCGGCAATGGTCTTATGACACCGGGCGCAGGCTTCCGGGGCAACATAATCCAAATCCAAAGCCGGGGCTGAGCAGGCGACGGAGGCCAGGAGCAATAAGCGTCCAAATGGGGTTTTCATTGACGAACGCCAGGCTCGTATTCGGCGGCCGGGGCCGGTCTCAAAAACAAGCCTACCCATCATACTCCCGAGGCAAACACGAGCAGACCATACCACTTGCCGGGGTGTTCTTTCCAGCCTCTGTCAGAACCCAGAACAGGGCGCCAGAAACGCGAATATCCAAAGTGCCGGCCAGCCGTTCATGCGATTGAACCTTTGAAAACCGCAGCGTGCAGCGCCGCGACGCAGCGGTTCGGGTCTGGATATTACATGCCAGCGTTTCACTCGGCGCCGACAGCCGACTGCCGCCGGAAGGCGGCGAGCAAGCGCGGCTTGCGGAGAAAGATGCCGCGAGGTGGCTAGCCCGCGCTCTCGCGGATGGCGGGTGACGGCCGGCAGCCCAAACGGTCGAGCTAGCGGTCGAGGGGCTGATCCCGGGCTTGGGCCGGCGAGCGTTCGACGATCTCCTCGCGATAGCGTGTAAACAGCGACAGGAATTCCCCTTGCTCGGCTTGCGGCACGCCGTTCTTTTTCAGCGCGGCGATCGCGTATTCCAGATTGGCGTTCCACTCGCTCTCAGTGATCCCCAGGCCGGCGTGAGACGTTTTCATGTCCCGGCCGACATAGAAGCAGGGGCCTCCTGCTAAAGCGCATAGCTGGTCCACGAGCAACTGTCTTGCCCGCTGATGAGAATCGAGGCTGCGCTCCATGACGAACCGGCCAAAGCGCGGGTCCTCCCGAAGCATCGCCAACAGGTCGTCGACAATCGCGGCGATAGTGTCGTATCCGCCCAGGCGCTCGTACAGTGTTCCGGCGAACCTCTGCTGTTGCCTGCTCGCCGGACCGGCCACTTGTTCTCGGGCGGGCGGACCAAGCGTGGTTCTCCAGATTTCGGCCAGATCGCGGAGCGCCGCTGCGCCGTTGCCGCGAAAGCTCGATCCGTGCTGGATCGCCAGAGTCCGTGGATCGAGCCGGGACAGGTCCTCCAGGATTCCCCCCGTGTGGTGAGTGTAAGGCACGTACCGGGCGAGAGGTCCGGATTCGATGCGCCTCAGCGCCTCCTGAACCCGCTCCAGAACCGATGATTCGGTCAGCGCCTCCACGTCGCCCCATTGATGAAACAGGTCGGAGCAAAACAGAATGCGCTCTGTCTCGTCGAAGAGCACTCCGGCGTCCCAGCCATGAGGCACCTGCGGAGTGGATATGAAACGGAAACGGTGGCGTCCGGTATGGAGGGTCTCCTCTCTGGACAGGGCGCGCGCCGGCCTGCTGGCAAAATCGTTCAGATTCACCACCGCGCCTACGAGGCCGCTGACGGGCTCAGCCTGCGGCGCCTGCGCCAGCCACTCATTCAACGCTCCACATTCGTCGCTCTCGAAGTGGCTAAAGCTGATGTATCGGATCCGCGCCGGATCGAGCAACGTCCGGACCGCTTCGTGGACCTCGGGGAACAGCCGTCTCAAGCCGGCGTGGAATAGCAGCGGCTGCTCGTCCCGAACCAGGAAATGGTTGAACTGTAGATCGATTTCTGGTACGTAAATCGAGATGCGATAGGTTTCGGCCGCGATCTCCGTAATATCCGCCATCCCCGTTTTCCTCCTGCCTGTTGCAATTATGGGCATCCCGAGCGGCCGGGCGCAACAGTTTGCCGCGAGTCTCTCTTGCCATCAACCAGCTTCCGTGTCTGCACGTAAAAATTCTGGGGTGAGCAGTTCGGGATTGGCGGGGCGTCGTGGACACTTTTCGAACTCTGGCGGTCCCCACAAGCTCTGCTTGTGCAAAGGCAAGCCGCCTCCAGCAGGCGACTTGCATTTCGATCGGCAGCGATTGGGGGAGGTTGACTGTGGGTGCGAGTCGAGTCATACTATTTGCATACCGCGCCTAGAACCGCCAAGATCGCCATGAGCCTCCCCGTGGATCTTTACAGGGCCTTGGAGCGGATTCGCAAGACCACTGGGCAGCCGCGAAGCGCCCTCATCCGGCAGGCCTTGCGATATTGGCTGGAGCGGCAGCGGGAAGAGGCCCTGGCCCGCAGGTATGAATCCGGCTACCGGCTTCACCCGGAGGATTCTGATGAGATCCGCAGGGCGGAGGCCGCCGCTGTCGAACTGCTGGCATCTCAGGAGTGGTGATTGCGGCGCGGCGAGGTGTGGTGGGCGAAGCTGCCCCAACCCGCCGGGCGTAGGCTGCTCCTGCTGCTTTCGCGTAAGAGGCTTACACAGTTCGGGACCTGGTCACGGTAGCGCCGCTGACCACGCGCATTCGGGGCATCCCCACCGAGGTCCCGCTCGGGGCAGAGGATGGGCTGCCGCGGAGGTGCGTCGTTAACCTGGATACGGTTACGACGATCCCTAAAGGAAGCCTCGCGGATCGGATCACTGTTCTTAGCACTGAAAAACTGGTGACCGTCGAGCAAGCGCTTTGCTTTGCCCTCGGCTTGAAGCTCGGTTGACCTGAATCGAGCTCACCAACCTGCTGAAAACACGAAGGGAGGCGACAGAATCAGTTAACTGCCTGGGAGAAGGCTATGCCGAACCGGCTGAAATGAAAGTGCCGAATCTCTGGCGGAGGAAGAGGGATTCGAACCCCCGAGTGAGTTTCCCCACTAACGGTTTTCAAGACCGCCGCCTTCAACCGCTCGGCCATTCCTCCAAAAATAGGCTACCGCATTTTCGGCCCGGTGCGGGCCGTATCCGCAGGCATGGGCGCTTTTCCATCGATTGCACCGACCGCCAGAATGCAGAAAGGGAAAAGGGATCCCCGGCGGCTCACCCCGGGTCCGCGCAATGTTTGTCCCGCCTTACGGAGCGGGCGTCGCGCTGCCCTCGATGCGCAGCCGCCACAGGCCAGCGGACAAAGGGCTCAGGCCGGCGGGCGCTGGGCCGGCTCACAGCACCGGCGAGTTGTCGCCGGGCAGAAGGATGCGCCGGATCAGCCGAATCGGAATTCCTCCCTGTTTGATGAATTCGTTGTGAAACGACTCGAGGCTGTAGGCCGGGCCTTTCGCCTTGTGGTAGTCCTCGCGGAGCTTGAGAATTTCCAGCTTTCCCAGAGTGTAGTACAAGTAGGTTGGATTGTAAGCGCCGCGCCGGGCCTCTTCGTAGGCGTTCGCCGGTTCCTGAAATCCCTTTTCCACAAAAAACCTGGCGCCTTCGTCCACGGTCATGCCCTGCGTATGGAGCTTGATGCCGACGACGTAGCGGCAATCGCGCAGGAGCGCCTCTTCGAGCTGCGCCAGGCGGATCTTGGGATCGCCGCCGCCGAAGCCCTCATCGAGCATCATCTGCTCGCAGTAATGCGCCCACCCTTCCACGTTGCTGCTGCAAAAAATCAGCTTCCTG
>DASREK010000309.1:0-6803 GCA_035652135.1 Bryobacterales bacterium
TGCAAAGAAGCGGCGCCGAGGACAGCTATGAGCTGCTCACTCCGAGAGAGCGCGAAATCCTGCAATTGATCGCCGAGGGGAAATCGAACAAGGAAATCGCCTATCAGCTAAACCTGAGCCTCTACACCGTAGAAACGCACCGCGCGCACATCATGCAGAAGCTGAATTTGCAGAGCGTTCCGGAACTTGTGCTCTACGCGGTACGCAGGGGCATCATTTCCTAAAACCAAGCCCGGCTGTCCCTCGAGGAGGCTCCGGATAACCGGAGATCCAACCGGCAGCCGACAGCGGAGGCTCAGGCCGGCCGGCGTCGAACTCGTTTCGCCGCGCCGGGCGTCGTGCTCGCCCCATCGGCGCCTCGAAAGGCCCGTTTCAACCAGCGGCACAATCCCGTAGGGTTCAGACGGCATCGTCTTCTCGCCTGAGCCGGCGCCGTCGAAGTTCCCTTGATCGCTCCACTGGCCTGTTTCTCTTCTGCCGGGCCGACCTCTTCGAGCGCGGGACGTCCCTTCCTGTCTTCGTCAAAGCCGCACGCGTGCCGGTGAGCGTCCTGGACGGCATGCACGAGCGTGAGCCGGGAAAATGGTTTCAGAACCACGTCAAATCCGCCAGCCCGGAGAATTGCGGCCCAGAGATCCGACTCATAAGCGGCTGTCGCAACCACGACGCACACCGGAAGCTGCTCCCGCTGCACCGCTTCTAACGCATCCGCCCACTGTCCGTCATCGAAAATGGTGTCTACCAGCAGAACCCGCGACGGCAAGATGCGCAGCAGCAAACGCGCTTCCCGCAGCGTTACCGCCCGGCAAAGCCGGATATTAGCGGGGGTCAAGATATGGAAAGCCTCTGTGGCGGCCCAAAGCGAGCTGGTCAGATAGACGCAGACAATGGGCCGTCCGCTCTGGCGTGCGGCGGATCGATCGCGAAGGTCCATCGGTTCGGAACGCTCATGGCCCAAGTGGAAGCGCCTGGACATGAGCCCCCACGTTCTATAGACGCAGTGTGGCGGCCGCGGCGCCTACCAACTAGTGGGTAGTCAAAGCGCCGGCGAGTCGGGATGCTGCCTGCTCACCCCAGGCGGGCGGCCGCGTCTACTGATTGAAAGCCGCCGGGAATACCGAGCGGCCGGGATAGCCAGAGCAGCGCTGCCACGCATCTATCAAATTGGAAACAGAAAATCCGGAGCCCGCAAAAACGAGCTCCGCAAAGCTGAAAACAGGGAGGCATTATGAGTAATGTTTGGACGCGGTCCAGAAGAGCGTTCGCATTGCTGATCACCAGTGCAGCGCTGGGGGCGCTGGTTGTTGCCGGAGCGGTGGTCCATTCATCGACAGGAGCAAACCCACCGGCTTCGTTTCAATTTGCGGACCCCCACGAGGGCCCGAGCCGGAATAGCTTTGCGCCGGTGGTGAAAAAGACGCTGCCGGCCGTGGTGAACATCTCCACTTCCAAGATCGTGAAGACGCCAACGGGGTTCTCGGGCGAGATGCCGATGGACCCTTTTTTCCGAAGATTTTTCGGCGATGAATTCGGCAATTCCTTCAATGCGCCCCGCGAGCGGCGCGAGCGCAGCCTGGGATCGGGCGTCATCGTAAGCCGCGAGGGTTATATCCTCACCAATAATCACGTCATCGACGGCGCTACCGACATTCGTGTCACGCTGTCCGATAAGCGGGAACTGAAGGCTCGCCTGATCGGCGCCGACGCGAAGACGGACATCGCCGTTCTGAAAGTCGATGCCGCCAATTTGCCATTCATGGTGCTTGGCGATTCATCCAAGGCTCAGGTCGGAGATTTCGTCCTGGCTATCGGCAACCCGTTCGGGCTGGGCGGCACGGTGACTATGGGGATCATCAGCGCCACGGGCCGCGGCAATCTGGGCATTGAGGACTACGAAGATTTCATCCAGACCGACGCTCCCATCAATCCCGGAAACTCGGGCGGAGCTCTGGTCAATGACCGCGGGGAGCTTATCGGCATCAATACCGCCATCCTTTCGCGATCCGGAGGCAACCAGGGCGTTGGCTTCGCGGTTCCGATCAATCTGGCACGGACAGTAACGGATCAGATTCTTAAGACGGGGCATGTGACCCGGGGGTATCTGGGTATTATGTTGCAGCCGGTGACTCCGGCCATTGCCAAAGCTTTTGGGCTGAAAGAGGCGCAGGGAGCCCTGGTCGCCGATGTGGAGCCCAATAGCCCCGCGCAGAGGAGCGGCGTTGAAAAGGGCGATATCATTCTGGCCGTCAACGGCAAGGCTGTAACCGACGTGAATCAGCTTCGCTTGAGCATCTCGATGATGGCGCCAGGATCGGCTGTGGACCTCAAAGTGTTTCGGAATGGCGCTGACCGGGAGATACGGGCGGAGCTGGGCGAGATGCCGTCCAAGCAGGAACGCGCGTCGCTCGAGAACAACGGCAGCGGCGGAGCTTTGGACGGAGTGGATGTGCAGGATTTGACGCCGGAGACTGCGGGCGCTCTCCATCTCCCGCCTCAGACCAGGGGTGTGGTTGTGACACGAATCGACCCAGCCAGCGAGGCGGCGGGATCAGGCCTCCAGGAAGGGGATGTTATTCAAGAGGTCAATCATCAGCCAGTGCGAAATAGCACCGACTTTAACCGCGCGCTGCGGCAGTCGGCGCAGGCGGGGAAACCCTCCCTCTTGTTGGTAGACCGGCAGGGAACAACTTTGTTTATTGCGGTCTGAGCAGGTTGCAGCCTCCTGCCTTCGGCGCCCCAGGCCGAGTCCTGTTGTATTTTGGCAGGCTGGCTGCTAATAGGGCGGACTGGTGTCTGCGTGGGCCGGACGGATACAGACCTTACGAGGATGCATGAAGCCTATGTATCCGCCCGCCGCCGATATGCTGAAGAGCTTGCGAAGACCATTACTTTGCTCAGGCTGGGCGAATTCGCGGACGCCTTCGTAGGCCAGCGAGCGAGGGAGATGGAAGCCTTCGAGCGCTTCCGGATTGCCCGCCAGGTCTATCTGCATTACATCCAGGACAAGGAGCGCGAAGCCGCGTAGGCTGCGGCGCTAAGGTGAGCAATTTCTCCATGGCGGAACTGCTCCTGCCCAGGATTTGTGTCCAGGCCCCCGCTTCCGGCAAGCGCAAGCGTATTCCTGCATTCCGAATGGACCGCGTAAATTTTTGCCGTCGGTCCTAAGACCAGGTGATATGATTGTGCCAATCACTCAGGCACATCTATGAATCCATCGGATAGCCTCCCTGCGGAACTCATTCAGAAAGTTTTGGCGCAAGCGCCTCCTGGATCGTGGATCATCGCGAGGCGATCGGATGGAAAGATTCTCGGAATCGGCAAAACCGGCAGCCAGGAAGCGCTACAGAGGGCGCAAGCCGATCACCCGGACCTCCGCTTGGATGAGGTGGTGGTGCTTTGGAAATCGGCCCCGGGCAAAGAGCCCGAAACGCCGCCACAGTCCAGATCCAAAGCAGGTTAAACCAGGACGCCGGCCCATGGTTCTGGATAGGCATGGGTTGATTCGGATGTGGCGCCGCAGGAGCTGCACAGGCGATACGGACAGCGCGAGCCAGGGCGAATGCCAAGCGAAGAGCGAAATGGTACGTGGAATCGCAGCGGGGCAGAACGTCTCCGCCCCAAGGACGGCGTTCCGCTGCCGAAACGCGAGTTTGTGGAACGCATGCTGCTTGCGTGAGAGTCTGGCCGGCCCGAGGGCGGTCGAGCAGGATTACCGGCCGTATGTAGGTGAACTGCGGCAAGGACGGCTGGAGCCGGCGGATGGGGCGGACCGTGGAGGCCGCTGAAAACGAACCAGCCGGGAAAGGCCAAGCGCACACCACAGCTCGTCGTCAGGGGCGCCGCGCATGCCGCCAGATCTCGAAGCCATAGTCAACGGCATGCATCCGCCGGGGAGCGATGCGCCGGATGGCGTCTGGGAGAGGAATTCCGACTGGCTAAGCTAGTCTCAATTGCGGGACGAAATAGCGTTTGGAAATGTGACACGGCCGCCGGCGATCGGCAAAATCCCCCTGAACGCAAACAACGAGTACTCCGCAGGGATTGGCGATCTCTCAATCTACCTGCCCATAAGTAGCGAGCGCGGCCAGTATGAAATTCGCTTGGGAAGCCGGCGAGCCGGTTTTTGGAACGCAAGGGACTGCGTCCATCGAGAACGGGACGACTGTCGTGAGAGCGAAACTGGACCTCCATCGTCTCGCACCTGGCCAATATTTCTTCGGCATCCGGCAGCCGCCGTGGGAGTGGACGTACGTGCCAATCGTTATCCGCTGATCGATAACACAAACCTGCGTAACATGCACTCTATCTTCATCCGCGCTCGGGAAGCGCAACGACGTTCACACAGCGCAGCAAGAAAGTTTGGCGACATCCTTTTCGAAAGTGAGAGCGGCCAGCTTGATGCCCTCCACCATAGTCAGATAAGGATGAAAGGTGTGCGTAATATCTTCGAACGTGAGCCCGAATCGAATGGCCAGTGTGGCCTCCTGAATAACCTCGCCTGCGTCTGCGGCGAGCGCATGAGCGCCGAGCAGGCGGCCGGTCGCCTGTTCGGCGACCAGCTTGATCAGCCCGCGCGTGTCTCGGGACGCCTGCGCGCGCGGCACATCCTTCAGGCTCAACACCGCAGTCTTGATCTTCAGGCCTTGCGCCCGGGCTTGACTCTCCGTAAGCCCGACGCTCGCCATTTGTGGATCGGTGAAGGTCACCGAAGGCAAGGCGGAGAGATCATACAAGCGCCCGGCGCCGGTTAAGGCGTTCTCGGCGGCCAATCCGCCCGCGTAAGCTGCGACATGCACATACATCGGATCGCCGATGCAATCGCCTGCGGCGTAGATGTCCGGATTGGTTGTTTGCAGATATTCATTGACCAGGATTTCCCCACGGCCGCCGGTTTGGACCCCGGCGGTCTCCAGGCCGAACCCCTCTGTGTTTGGCCGCCGGCCCGTTGCCACAAGTAGCTGCTTGGCCGTACACACCTCCGGCCGCCCGTCCAGCCTCGCGTGGACTTCATACTGATCGCGCTTGCGGTCAATCCGCTTAATCACCGCATTCACACACGCGCGAATCTTTTCCCCCTCCAGGTACTGCGTCAACGCCGTCCCGATTTCGGGCTCCGAGGCCGCCGCCAGATGGGGTTGCGCTTCGAAAACCATGACACGCACGCCAAAGCGGCCGAACAACTGGGCCAGCTCAAGACCAACGGACCCCGCCCCAATCACAATCATCGATTCCGGCAACTCCGGCAGGCTAAGCGCAGCCGTGCTATCTAAATAAGGAATCTCAGCAAGCCAGGGTATTGGCGGCGCCCAGGGATGCGAGCCGCTGGCGATCAGAATTTTGCCCGGCGTGTACCGATGCCCGTTTACCTCCAGACTCCGCCCGCCCGTGAAACGAGCCTCGCCTTTGAGGATCGTGATATTGGCATATTGTTCGGCCACGTGCACATACTTGTCCCGCCGCAACATGGCCACGAGTTCGTCTTTTTGCTCGACGACCCGCCGCCAGTCCGAAGGCGGAGGACAAGCCGTTAGACCTTGAAAATTCGGATACGCTGAGTGATAGCACAGCTCGGCTGCTTTAATGAGCGTCTTCGAAGGCACACAACCCACGTTGACGCAGGTTCCCCCAATCGTTCCTTTTTCGATAATCGCCACGCGGGCGCCGAGTTCCGCTGCTTTGATCGCTGCGGCGAAAGCCGCTGAGCCGCCGCCAATGGTCATCCAATCAAATGACTCGCCGGAGGAAGGAACGCGGCGCCCGTTCCCGACCGGCCGCTTTTCCGTTGCCACGGCGTGGTAGCCCGCCTTTTCCACCGCGGCCTCTAAGCTCTTACTGTCTACTTCCTGACCGGCCACCACAGCGGCCTGCCCGGATTTCCAGGAGCCGACGCGAACGTCGGTGACTCCCGGCACGCTCCGCAACGCTTCCGTCACATGCCGCGCGCAGTTCTCGCACGTCATACCTTCGATCCGGAGTGTAAACTGCGCCTGGTTCGCCATGAGATGCCCTCCTAGGCGATATTGATCAGGGCTTGCACGCCGGAGCGCACTGCTGGCGCATAAGCACGTTGAGAACGCTGGCGAGGATCAGTCCCGCGATCCCAAGATACGCTAGCGCCGCGCTGTGGCGCATAAGAGTGAAGAGATACGCAATCACGCCGCTTCCCAGCGGCAATGACCAGAGCCCAAAGCCGCCGGTGAACTCGAAAGCCAAACAGCAGCCCTATGAACGCAACCGCCAGAAATGCAATCATCAGCGGACGCAGGACAGCGTCGTTGATGAGAAACCCCAGTCCCAGCGCGGCCAGAATCGACACAATGGCGGGCAGTCCCATGCAGCACGCCGCGGCGACAAAGGACCCAGCAATGCCAACCTTATCCAAATGGTCCCTTAAAGACACGGCTCTCTCCTTCCTAGGTGCAAGGCGGCGCCGACTGTTCCTTAGAGCCTGCCTTGACATACTTGCGCCAAATCCATTCCGGGCAATAAGCGAGAAGGGTTCCGACAATGGCGGCGGCAAAAATCCGCCGCCATGAGAGCGCCAGTACTTCCAATCCCCGCAGAAGGCTCCCTGTTGCGAGCAGAAGGTACAGCGGACCGGTAACGTAACAGTGCAGGCGACCGCAGCGAGCGGCGTTCACTACACAGGCTGCGCCTGCTACGGCAAAGGCGGAAGCCCCATAGCCAGGCGCGTCCCGCGGGCCAGCAGCACCCTGCTACAAACGCAAGCCAGGGAATGCCCCACAGCATCCAAGCGACGGTGGATCCCACTAGGTCGACAGACCTGAAACTCTGAGCCAATC
>DASREK010000310.1:0-23112 GCA_035652135.1 Bryobacterales bacterium
AAACAGAGCCGAGCGCTGGATCGTGCCGAGCTGGGTTTGCAGCGTCAGCGTCTCGCCGAGTCCGAGGAAATTGTTCGTCTCGTAATTGAACCCGATGAAGCTGCCGGCAAACCCGGAAACGCCCCCCGTCAGCCCAACCGAGTTCTTCCCGCGCTCCTTGACTTTGAGCGTGAGATCCACCAGGCCATTGCGCGTGTCGCGGTCGATTTGCGCGGCTTCTTCTGCTTTGAGAGGCTCGAAATACCCGAGCTGGTTGAGGCGCAAAATGCTCAAGTCCCAAAGCCGGGTGTTGAACATATCGCCCTCGTCGAGCAGCAGCTCGCGCCGGATCACCTTGTCGCGCGTGGTCGTATTGCCCGAAAAATTGATGCGGCGGATGAAGAACTGCTTGCCCTCGTCCACGGTCAGGTTTAGGTCGATTTTCGGCGGCTTCTCGTCCTCCCGGAACTCGAAATTGGGCTCGGACACAAAATCGATGTAACCGAATTCGCCGTAGACCTTCTTGAGGTTCTCCATGCCTTTGCGGAGCTTGGAAACGTCGAAGATCGCGCCCTCCTGCATCTGGAAATAGGGGCGCAGCACGGCCTCGGGAGTGCGGAACAGCTTTACGTCGCTGAACGTGATTCTGCCCACATGGTACTGCTTGCCCTCTTCCACCGGAATTCGCAGATCGGCGCGTTTGCCCGGCTTGTTCGGGTAGAAGACGGGAAGGCGCAAGCCGCTGCCTCCGACATTGCGCATGGTGAGCGTCTGCTCGCCCACGGTGGCGCGGAAGTAGCCGCGCTGCTGGTAAGCGTCGCGCAGGCGGTCCTTATCCTCTTCGAGCTTGCTTTGATCGAACGTCTTCGCGAAAAGATTTTCCAGAATGATCGAGTGGGGGATGCCGATCGGCCGCAGGTTCTTCATGGCCCGCACCGCCTGCCGGTCTGACATGACGGTATTGCCGACGATGTCAATCCGCCCGACCTTGACTTTGGGGCCCTCCACCACATTGAACACCACCTCAATCGACGACGGCGGAATTTGGTGGATTTCGGGAGTGACCGTCGCGTACTGGCGGCCGCGCTCGCCCAGGAATTCCTTCAACACGTTAGCGGCCCGCGCGATCTTCGTCGGGTCGTATCGCGTTTCCACGGCAAGTCCCACCTTGCGTTCCTTGAAGCGATCCAGAATCTCGGAAACGGTCACCGATTTATTGCCCTCGTATTTGATCGAGCGGATCATCCGCCGCTCAACGACAACGAAGCGCACAATCTGACCGAGCGTGCCGGGCTCGACCTCGAGGCGCACGTCGTCGAAGTAGCCCGTATTCCACAAGAGCATGAAATCCCGCCGCAGCTGCTCGGGGTCGTATACGTCGCCTTGCTTGGAATAAAGGCGGGCCATCAAGGTATCGCGCGGAATACGCCGGTTGCCCCGAAACTCAATGCGTTCGATGATGTCCTGCCGCGCCGGCCCTTGCGGGGCTGCCGGAGCGCCGGGAGCAGAGGGCGCCGCCGGCGGCGGAGCCTCCTTCTTTTCCTCGGGCACAGCCTCGAATGGAGATTTCTGCTGAGACGGCGGCTGCGCTGGCGGCTTTGGGGCCTCCGGCTTGGCTTCGGGCACTTCTTCGAACGGAGACGGAGGTTTTTGCTGCGGCTGCTGCTGAGAAGCGGGCGGTTTCGGATTGCCGGGAGACGGCGCCTGACCCCAGGTTTTGCTTAATGAAAACAGCAAAACAACAATGGCCGCGGACACAATCCGGCTTCGAATTGCTCCTGCGGCCGCTTGCAACTGCATATTAGGCCCAGTCCTTTCGCGCTATGTATCTTTCTCTTAAACGCACGCTCATTTTCTATGGTTACACACTCGCGCGGCCATCCGGTAATTTTACACAGCCTGCCGCGCGCTTCACACGTCCCACCCATATACCCGGCGAGGACGTCCGGCCCCGCAGAGCCTCTCGCGGTAAGCCTGGATTACTTAAAGCGGATTTCACAGACTCCGTTGGGACCTTTGTAGCTCAGGTAAAAGTTCTTGGCCTTCTGCTGAGGATCAACCGGAAAGTAAAGATAGCCGCTCACCGTCTTGCGTGTCTCACCGAGAGGCAGTTCCTTCGCCTGCAATGCCGCGATCAAAGACGCGCTGGTTTTTTCCGATTGCTCGGACTGCGCATCTTCTCCGGAAACCGCTCCTTGTTCCGGCGTCTTGTCGCGGTTCTTTTTCCGCTTTCGTCCGCTCAGCCCCGGTATGCCCGTGGGCATGCCCGGACTTGCGTAACCGGGCCGTGTCGCGCCGGTATCGGTAAGCACGAGCACGGCGGGACCGGCGATGAGGTCCGGGGAATCCGCCGTGGCGTGTTGGTTATCCCGCTCGGAACGGAGCAGGAAATCATCGCGCGACAGCGTTACCGGGTAGTTTCCTTTCGGAGTCACCTTCAGTTCCACCAGCGAATATTGCCTCTTCAAATCGGACCCAACCGCGTCGATCACCGCCTGCTTGTCGATGATAAGGCGGGCCGAAATCTCGACATCCATGCTCTGGGCGGAGAACCACCCGCCGGGCGCTTTAGTTTCTGCGGCCGGAGCGGGGCCCGGAGACAGGCAGAAAAAGGGGATGAGAACAAAACCGATCGGCAGCCGCGTGCGCGGCCAGCTCCAGGCAGCCATAGCGACCCGCATCGCCCATTATCACACAAAGAGGGCCCGACTCCCTGTGTTAAGATGGTCGCGAAGCACACCTTCCGTTCGGTATGGTCAAGTACACGAATTTTCATCACGTGTCGTTCGCTTCGAAAAATTTGGCCGCCAGTCGCGCGTTTTTCGGGGAGGTACTGGGGCTGGAAGAAATTAACAGGCCCGCCTTCACGTTTCCAGGCGCCTGGTATGCGTTGGGCGACCGCCAGCTACACATCATCGAGAACCAGGAGGCGGGCGGGACCACGCCAGCGCGGCAGAGCCGCTCCGATCACGTCGCGCTGGAAGTTCCGGACATCGCCGCCGTGAAAAACGCTCTCGAATCGCACGGCATCGGCTTCGAGGAGGGAACCAATCAGCAGCTTGGCATGGCGCAGCTATTTTGCCGCGACCCTGATGGACACGTCATCGAGTTCATCCAATTTCTACACAAGGGCTGACAACAATCCATATGCGGAATCTGTTGATTTTAGTACTAGGATGCGCATGGGCCGCTTTCGGCGCAGCCGCTGCTTATGGCCAAGCGGCGGAGGCCTCTCTTTCGATGGGCGCCGGCATTCTGAAGAACAATGATTTGGGCAGCTTGGGCGTGACGGTAAACGGCGTAGAGCAAAGGCTGAGCGTCGGCAATGGGTTCCGCCTTTCGGCTCGCCTCAGCCTCAATACCTGGGAGCACTTCGGCCACGAATTCGGCTACGGCTATAACCATACGAGCCTTCAAGTGGGCACGCAGGGCAGCGTGGGGATGGGAGTCCACCAAGGGTTTTACGATTTCATGGTTTACGCGACGCCGACCGACAGCAAAGTGCGGCCCTTCGTATGCGGGGGGGGCGGTTTTGCGAGTTTCTTCCCACCGGGCAGCTCCGCGTTTTCGGGCAACGGCATCACAAAGTTCAGTTACAACTACGGCGGAGGCGTCAAAGCCAAGATCACTTCCATCTACGGCGTCCGCTTTGACATCCGCGATTATGTAACGGGCAAGCCCTTCGGCAGCTCGAGCGGGGTGACCGACGTGCACGGACTGCTGCACAACGTGGAGGTCTCGGCCGGCTTCGAAATTTTGTTTTGAACGTTGGCCGCGCAGAGCTTGCCTGCTCGGGAAGGATCGCCGCTTTGGCGCAGCCTTCCGAAGAGCGCCGGAACGCGCCGCCACGACGTGCTATAGTGAGTACGAATAAACCCCGGGTGGGCGGCTAGCTCAGTTGGGAGAGCACGGCGTTCGCAACGCCGGGGTCGAGGGTTCGAATCCCTTGCCGTCCACCAAATATCTTCTCCTGCGGACGCTCCTTTTTTCCAAACCGCCGCCGCGCGCAACGACCCTTGCAGGTATTTGCAATGCCCAGCACCGCCGCGGCCTGACTCACCTTCGAGAGCCTTTCCAACCGCCGCGGGGCCACGCTACAATACAAAATCTCTGATGGTAAAGACCGAGCAAGAGCACCGCCAGGACATTATCGAGGTCGGACGCCTCGTCTATCAAAAGGAGTGGATCGCATCCAACGACGGCAATATTTCCATCCGGCTCGATTCCGGGCGCATCCTGGCTACGCCGACCGGCGTATGCAAAGGGATGATGCGGCCCGAAGACCTGATCATCCTCGATTATGAAGGAAACAAAATCGAGGGCCGTCTCAAAGAAACCTCCGAAATCCTCATGCACCTGACGATTTACAAGATGCGGCCGGATGTGGGAGCCGTGGTGCATGCGCATCCGCCGGTGGCCACCGGCTTCGCAACCAGCGGAAGGGCTCTCGACCAGGCTCTGCTGCCCGAAGTGATCATCGGATTAGGCTGCGTGCCGCTCGCCGCTTACGGCTTGCCCGGAACGCCCGCTTTGACCGAGCCCATGCTGCCGTTCATTCCCAAGTACGATGCCATTCTGATGGCCAACCACGGCGTGGTCTCCTACGGCGCGACTGTATGGAACGCTTTCTTCAATATGGAGACCGTCGAACATTGCGCGCGGATAAATCTGGTAGCCGAACTGCTGGGCGGCGCGACCGTGCTGCCACGCCGGGAGGTAGAAAAACTGTTCGCCTCCCGTCCTCGCTATGGCGTCAAGACGCAGACTCAGCCCGAACCCAGCTTGCCTGTGGTGGCGGAGGATCTCGAAAGCGCCAAGAACGCAGGCGGCGCACGGCGCTCCGAAGGCGCTACCGCCTCGGCCGACGGGGAAGAACGCTATTGCGTCACCCGCGGCGAGCTGCTGGCTCTGGTGAACGAGGCGCTCCGCACGAAGCGCTAAAAGCACCTGGCCCGCTCAAGCCCCGCGACGGGCCCCAAAGAAACGCCGCTGGCAAGGGCCAGCGTGCTTTCGGGATATCGCTCGACCCCTGGTGACGATCCCCCAAAGTTCGCTCCCGGCGAATCCCAGCCTCCGCGGTGAGGCTCGAGCCGCACGCTTCCCGGCTCAGGACCTCTGGGCGGCGTCCGCCCAGGATTTATCTCGCAACAAGCCGGCCGCTACGTAAACGCCCAGTAAAAACTTGAGCATGTCGAGAGCAGTGTAGGCGGCGTGCAGGCGCCAGAAGAAGACCTCTTGGGGCGGTGGAGGCGTGCGGACGGCAAAATCCAGCAGCCGGCCCAGCCGGACAATTTCGGGAACCACATAAATCTGGAGTACGGCGGCGATCAGCAGCATCAAGAAGATGGAAATACGAATTTTCCGGGGGAAAGCCGCCCGCGAGACGAGAATCGAAAGAATGACGCCGAGGCCCAGTTGGGTCCACCCCCAGCGGTCAAAGAACCAGCGGTTTACTTCCGAGGCTTGATAGCGCAGGAGAAGCCGGGCTTCGCCCGAGGCCAGCCCAGCGATGCGCCGGGCGAAATCCGGCGAGGGCGCCGCGAGCAACCGGTCGACCAAATGAAAATTTTGAGTGGCCACCAACCACATGAAGAGCGTCGCAGCCAGCCAGGCCCCGAGCGCCAGCGCCGTTCCAATTCGTTTGCTCATGGCGGCATGATCGCGATCTTGCCGGCTGCGCGTCAAGGCGCGATTTTCGAATCAACCTCGCTGAAAACTGCCCACGTTGCCTACAACACCTCCCGAGTCTACTCTATTAGTCATGTTGCGCCTGCTTTTAGCGCTGCTCCGCCTGAGCTGCCCCGCCTCTTCTCAATCGCGTTCCTGGAGCGGGACCTGGACGGCGACTGGGGCCGGGAGAGTCTTCAGCGGGACGTGGACGGCCAGCGCGGGCGAAAGCCGCGATGCCAGCTCCGGCACATGGATTGTTTTGGATAGCTCGGGCAAGCCAGTGGCTGCCGGCGCCTGGTCGGCGCGCAAAAAGAAAAAGGGCTGGGAAGGCGTTTGGCAAGCCCGGGCTGGCAACGGCGCGCCCTTTGCGGGGACTTGGAGCGCCCGTTCACCCCTCGAAGCGTCGGCCGCGCTTACGGATCTTTGGGAACTGGCGCTGAGCAACGTGATCACAGGCGCCTGGCAAGCGGGCAGGAAGTCGGGCGGCTGGTCGATCCGGGCTTTCCGGAGTCGATAGGCCGCAGCGCAAGGCGAGCTTCCTCTTTCATTTGGCTCCCTTTATTTTTCTAACGAGCATTCGGAGCGGGTCGTAGAAATCGTCCACCACGCGTTCTTTGAGCGGGATTATGGCGTTATCAGTGATGTGGATGTCTTCCGGGCAAACCTCCGTACAGCACTTGGTGATGTTGCAATAGCCGATGCCGAGATCCTCTTTCAGCAGCCGAGTACGGGAAAGGCTGTCCAGCGGATGCATCTCGAGTCCCGCGACACGCACGAAAAAGCGCGGGCCGCCGAACTGCTCCGTCTTGTCATGATTGCGCAACACATGGCAGACGTTCTGGCACAAGAAACACTCAATGCACTTGCGAAACTCCTGCACGCGATCGACGTCAGGCTGGAACATCTTCCATTCGACGTTCTTGGCCGGCGTAAAGGGCGGGATTTTTTTGTTGACCTTGAAATTCCAGGAGACGTCTGTAACCAGATCCTTGATCACCGGAAAGGATTTCATTGGAAGAACGGTGACCGGCTGATCGAGAGGGAGAGAATCCATGCGCGTCTTGCACATCAGCCGGGGCCTGCCGTTCACCTCGGCGGAGCATGATCCGCACTTGGCGGCTTTGCAGTTCCAGCGAACGGCGAAATCGGGAGCAAGATGCGCCTGGATGTAGTGCATGGCGTCCAGCACGACCATGCCGGGGGAAAGGGGGACGCGATATTCGACCATTTCGCCCCCTTGGGCGTCGCCGCGAAAAACTTTCAGAATTGCGTCAGGCATCGAAAATCTCCGCCAATTTTTTATCCCATTACTGGTCTTCCGCCAACAGTTCTTGCAGCTCCCGCGGCATTTCGGGCGTAGGACGCTGCGTGAGTTTCATCTGATCGCCGTCGCGCGAGATCACGTTGTTAAGCTTGGCCCATCGCTCATCGTAGTTCGGGAAATCAATGCGGCTGTGGGCCCCGCGGCTTTCCTTTCGTTCCAGAGCGCAGCGGGCGACGGCTTCCGAGACCGTCAGCAGCGAACGCAGTTCCTGAGCGAGATGCCAGCCGGGGTTGTAAAGCCGCGAGCCCTGCACGCTGACCTTCGCCAGCCGGGCTTTCAGCTTTTCCAATTCATCGAGCGCCAGCTTGAGGTCTTCTTCATTGCGGAAAATGCCGACCCGGTTCTGCATCACGTCCTGCAAATCGCGCTGGATGTCATAGGGATTTTCGCCTCCGTTACGCTCGAACGGCTCGAGCAGTTCCCGCGCAGCCTCTTCGATCTGACCGCTGTCCACCACGGCGGGCGGGGAACTGCACGCGTACCTTGCAGCCGAGGCTCCGGCGCGCCGTCCGAAAACCAGCAAATCGGAGAGGGAATTGCCTCCGAGCCGGTTAGCCCCGTGGAGGCCCGCCGCCGCCTCGCCGGCGGCGAACAGGCCGGGCAGAGTGGATTGCGCCGTCTCCGCGTCTACGCCGATGCCGCCCATCACGTAATGGCAGGTCGGCCCCACCTCCATCGCCTGCTTGGTGATATCCACGTCGGCCAGCTCAAGGAATTGATGATACATACTGGGCAGCTTCCGCTTCACGTACTCCGCGGGCTTATGCGAGATGTCGAGGTACGCCCCGCCGTGTTCGGTGCCGCGCCCCTCGCGGACCTCGGTGTAAATCGCGCGGGCGACTACGTCGCGGGTGGAAAGCTCCATGCGCTTGGGATCGTATCGCTCCATGAAGCGCTCGCCGTTCTTATTGCGCAGGATGCCGCCCTCCCCGCGCACAGCTTCGGTCACCAGGATGCCGCGCACACCCGGGGGCCAGACCATGCCCGTGGGATGAAACTGAACGAATTCCAGATCCATCAGCTCGGCGCCCGCCTGATAGGCCATGGCCATTCCGTCGCCGGAGTATTCCCAGGAGTTGGACGTGACGTGATAGGCTTTCCCGATGCCTCCGGTGGCGATGACGACGGCTTTCGCCTTGAACACCACGAAGCGCCCTTGCTCGCGCCAGTAAGCGAAAGCGCCGGCTATCCGGCCGCCGTCGGTGAGCAGCCGCGAGACGGTGCACTCCATATAGACATCCACGCCCAGGCTTACGCCCCGGTCTTGCAAGGTGCGGATCATTTCCAGCCCGGTCCTGTCTCCCACGTGGCACAGCCGCTTGTAGGTGTGCCCGCCAAAGGCGCGCTGCAAGATCTCGCCTTTATCCGTCCGGTCGAACAGGGCGCCCCACTGTTCCAGTTCCCGCACGCGGTCGGGCGCTTCCTGCGCGTGGATCTGGGCCATGCGCCAGTTATTGAGGAATTTCCCGCCGCGCATAGTGTCCTTGAAGTGCGTTTTCCAGCCGTCGGCCGGATCCACATGAGCCATGGCGGCGGCGATGCCGCCCTCGGCCATGACCGTATGCGCTTTCCCCAGCAAAGACTTGCAAACCACTCCCACGCGCGCCCCTTGCGCCAAAGCTTCAATCGCCGCCCGCAAGCCGGCCCCGCCGGCCCCGATAATCAACACATCGTGTTCGTGAGTTTCGTATTTGTCCATCACAGCAGCCTCAAATCAGTGATGGCGTGAGCTGCCAGCATCCTGATGTACGCGTCCGTACTGCCCACGGAAATCAAGCTCGTCCAGGCCCAAAACATATGGTGCTCGTTCAGCCGGGTGACCCATTTCCACGCGTTATGGCGCGGGCCGCCCGCCACCGCGCAGGAGAAGCAATCCAGCTTGCCGCCAATCAAATGGCGCAGCGAGTGGCAGCCGAGGGTGTAGCCGGTGAGCAGCAAGACATTCACCAGCATGATCAGCGAGCCCAGCCCGATCCCGAAATGACCGTCAAAATCAAAGGCCACGATCGCGTCATACCAGAGTATGGCCAGGATCACCAGAGCGATCAGGAAAAAATACCGGTGGAGGTTTTGCAAGATGAAGGGAAACGACGTCTCCCCCTGGTAGCGATGCTCTCCCGGCTCTCCGACCGCACAGGCTGGCGGATCGAGGAAAAACGCACGATAATACGCCTTGCGGTAGTAATAACACGTTACGCGGAAGAGAAGCGGGAAGGGCAAAATCAAGATCGCCGGCGAGAGCGGCCACCATTGATGCTGCGCGTCAATGAGGGGAGAATAGAAGGGCGAGAGATACGGCCCCCATTCATAATAATTTCCCTCAAACGCCCGGACGGTGGCGTAGATGCCGAACAGCCCGAGCAAAATGATCACCGGCAACAACTCAGTCCACCAGGCGTCCCGCCGCAATGTGGCGCCGAACCCTTTACCCTCCAGCGTGACTCGAGATTCCGCCATTAGCCCCCCTAAACTTCTATCCTAATGTATTCGGGAAACAACTCGGTGCGAAGTAAGCCGCTAGTAGACCACGCTGCGCGCCGCAGCCGCAAGGGCTCTCGGGAAATTAGCCGCCGTATTTTTCCCGAACCTGCCCGCTTCCCATTTTATTTCCCCACCCAGCATGGCCGCCGTTTTTCCAGAAATGCTTGGATGCCTTCCTGCGCGTCTGCCGCTGTCGCATTCATACTCATTACTTCCTTGGCGTACGCATAGGCCCTCGGCTGGTCGAGGTCGATCTGCGTATAAAAAGCCTGCTTGCCCAAGCCAACCGTGAGCGGGCTCGCCGACGCGATTTCACAAGCAAGACGCCAGGCCGCTTGCGCCAGGTCCGCCTCGGGCGCCACGCAGTTCACGAGTCCCCAATCGCAGGCCGTCCGTGCATCGATCGTCTTGCCCGTCAGAAGCATTTCGAGCGCCCGCTTGCGCCCCACGGCGCGGCTCACTTCGACCATCGGCGTGCTGCAAAAAAGTCCGATTTTCACCCCCGGCGTGGCGAACGAGGCAGTCTCTGACGCTACCGCCAGATCGCAAGCCGCTACCAACTGGCAGCCGGCCGCTGTGGCGATGCCCTGCACCTGGGCAATGACGGGCTGCGGGATGGATCTGATGCGCGTCATCAGTTCCGTGCAAATATCGAAGATGTAGCGATACCGGTGAATCGGCTGGCCGGTCATTTCACTAAGATCGTGGCCGGAGCAAAACGCCGGGCCCTCGGCGGCCAGGATCACGACGCGGACGTCTTTCTGCGCGCTGACCTCATCCAGGCAGGCGATTAATTCCTGCATCATCTCGACGGACAGGGCATTGCGCCGCGACGGACGATGCAACGTGATCGTTGCTACGGGCGGAGTCGCAGCGAGCAGAAGATTTTTGAACTCCATACCTCCAGCCTAGCGCCTGGCGGCCGCCTCCGCAACGGGCCGGCGGGCGGTTCCTCGAGCATCCCAGGTTGAACGCGCTCGGAGAATTACCGAGCCAATGCGCCTGCGTTACGAGTTCGGGCTACGAGGCTCGCTTGTGCGGGTCATCTACGCAGAACGGCCATGCAGCGCGCTGGCCCGGTTGCAACCGAAATTTCTTGTGTTACGCTTACGGCTATGAAATTGGCGAATACCGAGCGTTCTCTGCTGCCGGGGCGCCTGCTTGCCGCGCTCAGCTTGGGCGCGATTGTTTGGGCTCAAAGCGCGCCAAGCCAAGCCGGCTCCGGGCAGACTTCCTCTCCCCTGGTCACTGATCAAGCCGCCCGGCGACTCAAGGCCGTTCAGGCCAAGTCCGGCGAAGTTATGTCAATAGAGGATTACCAGCCGCGCTCGACGTTGGTCGTTCCGCAGCACCCTGTGCCTCGCGCCAAGTATCCCTTTATTGACATCCACAGCCACCACCGCACGCCCGCCGACCAGGCGTATTTGCGCAAATTGCTTTCGGAAATGGACACGATCAACTTGCGGATCCTCGTCAACTTGAGCGGCAGCACGGGCGATAAGCTGAAAAAGGGAATCGAAGCTTTCCGCGAGGCGAGCCCGGACCGCCTGAAGATGTTCGCCAATCTCGATTTCAGCGCCATTGATGAGCCGGATTACGGCCGCCGCGCCGCCGCGCAACTCGAGGAAGACGTGAAAAACGGCGCGGTGGGCCTGAAGATTTTTAAAAACCTCGGCATGGACCTTCATTACAAGGACGGCCGCCGTGTGCCAGTGGATGATCCCATGCTGGATCCGGTATGGGAGGCGTGCGGGAGATTGAAAATTCCGGTTCTGATCCACACGGCTGAGCCGTGGTCATTTTTCCAGCCGATCGATAAATACAACGAGCGGTGGCTGGAGCTCAAAACGCATCCCGGCCGCGCCCGGCCGCCCGACAAGTATCCGTCCTGGGAAACTCTGATGGCCGAGCAGGAACATATCATCGCCAAGCATCCCCACACCATCTTCATTTCCGCGCATCTGGCGTGGCGAGGGAACAATCTCGCCGCCTTGGGATCTCTGCTGGACCGGTATCCCAATATGTACACAGAATGCGGCGCCGTACTGTACGACCTCGGCCGCCAGCCGCTCACCGCTCACGACTTCTTAGTGAAATACCAGGACCGCGTCCTGTTCGGCAAAGACACGTACGCGGTCAACGAGTATCCTTACTACTTTCGCGTATTAGAGACGCGCGACGAATATTTCGATTACTACCGTAAATATCACGCGTTCTGGCAAATGTACGGCTTGGGTCTGCCCGACGAGGTATTGAAGAAGCTGTATTACAAGAACGCTCTGCGGATCGTGCCAGGACTCAATCCCACAGGTTTTCCCGAGTAATCGCCGGCATTTAGCTCCGGCTCGTTTGGCTGCGCCCCGTACAATGTAAGTAGTCGGGGTGAAAATGCAACCAAAATCGAGGCGGGGATCAGTGTCCCCTAAAAGCGAACGGCTGGACTTCGCGGCGCACGTGCGGGAAGCGATGCGTTTCAGCTCCGCGTACCGGCTGAAAGGCGAACTGGTGGAGCGGGCGCTGGCGCGCGGCGGCCGCGCCGGCCTTCTGGAAAGCTATTTCGGCGCGGAGGACTATCAAGAGCTGAGAGAACTGGCGTACCGCGCCGCCGAACGCAGCGTTCGCGGCGGGCCGCGGGTGCTTATATTGCCCGGCATCCTGGGCTCGACACTCGGCCGGCGCCGGCCGATTCTCGACGACGTCATCTGGATAAATCCGATTGAAATCGCTCGAGGACGGCTTGCGGCCCTGGCGCTTCGCACCAGCCCCGGTTGCGGCTCCTACGAAGCCCTCGGAGCCGTTTTATTCGCTTACCTTAAGCTCAAGCTCAGGCTGCGAATCGCGGGTTTCGACGCCGATTTTTATCCGTACGACTGGCGGCAGAATATCGACGTTTTGGGCAACCGGCTATGCCGGCGGCTGGAATCCGAGAAGGCGTCGGCAATTCAAATCGTCGCTCATAGCATGGGCGGCCTTGTGTGCCGCGCCGCGATTCAATCCGGGGCGAAGAAAATCGGCCGGCTCATTCTGCTGGGAACCCCTAATTTCGGATCTTTTGCTTCGGTACAGGCGCTTCGCGGGACCTACCCTGTGGTCCAAAGAGTTGCTCTGCTGGATCTCAAGCACAGTGCGAGCGACCTTGCTGCCAACGTGTTCAACACCTTTCCTGCCTTGTATGCGATGCTGCCATGGCCGGAAAAACTCCAAGGTTTCGACCTTTTCAATGCGTCGGCATGGCCCAGGGGCGGGCCGCGGCCGGCGCAGAAAATGCTGGACGAGGCAAAGCAAATCCAACAGCAGCTCGCTCCGGCCGATGAACGATTTTTCTTGATCGCCGGAGTCAACCAGGAAACAATTACCGGCTTGCGCTGCGATGGGGAGGAATTCATCTATGAGACATCCCGCGCCGGCGACGGCACCGTGCCGCTAGATCTGGCCGAGCTGCCCGGCGCGAAGACCAGCTACGTGGAAGAATCGCACGGCAGCCTGCCAAACAATCCCGTTGTAGCCCGGGCCGCCGCCGACTTGCTGGGAGCGGGGAGAACGGATGCTCTTCCCGCATCGTGGCAGCCGTCGAGTTCCGGCTTGATTCGCAGAATTTCCGAGAGCGATCTCCGCGCATCGCATGACCCAGGCCGCGCGGGCAGTTTGGGACCCGCGGAAATCAGACGGCTTTGCAAGGAGTGGATTTCCCCCGACGCTGCCAGGCTCTCCTCAGAATCGAGACCGGCCGCTCGAGTGTCTTCCTCTACCTTCGAGCCGATCGTCATCGGCCGGCGCCGGCAGCGGCGTCTGGAACTGAGATTGGCCTACGGGAGCATAGCGGATGTCAGCGCGAGGGGATATGTGCTCGGGGTTTACCGTGATGTCGCCCCCAGCGGAGCGGCGCGGGAACTGGACGCCAGGCTCGAGGGGACCATCACCGAATTCGCCCGCCGGCGGATGTTCGCCGCTAACGCAGGCGAGGTGTTCCTATTGCCGGCTGCGAGGCATGCAATTCGTGGCGATTGGATTTTACTGGCCGGTCTCGGCCCGTTCGACCGCTTCAGCGGCGACGTGCAGCAGCTCGTTGGCGAGCAGGTGGTTCGAACTCTGGTCCGGACCAATGTCGAAGAGTTTGCCACGGTCTTGCCTGGAGCGGGATCCGGCTGGAGCGTTGCCGCAGGTTTGGAAAATCTGCTGACTGGGTTTATCCGAGGCTTGCGAAACGCCGATCGCGACAGGCGCATCAGCGGCCTTACGGTTTGTGAAATCGATCGGGTCCGGTACGAAGAAATCAAGCGCGAACTATGCCGGCTTTCGATGACCTCTTTGTTCGGCGATTTTGAAATCAGCTTGGACGAGGTTCGGCTGCCCGCGGCCATTTCTGTGACCGGGCATTCCGGACGCACCCGAGATGCATCCACGAGACTTGAGCCGGTTTATTTGCTGGTACGGCAGGAGCAGCCGGGGCGGTTTCGGTCCTCGCTGCTCGGCGCCGGCGAAAAAGCGACCGTGGTCACCGCCGTGAAAGAAGCGCCGGGAGCGCGCGTCGATCAATTGCTCTCGCAAATTCAAAATCTCCGATGCGCGGCGCTGGCGGATTTCGGCGACCAGCTCGCGGGCCTGACCTTGCCCGGCGAGATCGCCTCTCTGCTCCAGGAATTCCGGAATCATCACGTCGTTGTGGTGCACGATGCGGCGTCGTCCCGCCTTCCTTGGGAAGCCATACGCATCGCGGGCCGCTTCCCCGCGGCCGAAGCCGGCTTGAGCCGGAAGTATATCGCCGAGAACTTGTCGGTCGCCAAGTGGCTCGAACAACGGCAACTCGATTCGGTTCTGAATCTCTTGCTAGTGGTGAATCCAACAGCGGATTTGGATGGCGCGGACCGCGAAGGCCGGCGCATGCTCAGGCTCTTTGATGCGCACGCAGCGATCAGGACGGAGCAACTGCGCGGCGCCGCAGCGACCAAAACCGCCGTGCTGGATGCCTTTCGCTCGGGCCGCTACGACGTAATCCACTATGCGGGGCACGCGTTTTTTGATCCGGCCACTCCCGCGCACAGCGGCATTGTCTGCCACGGCGGGGAGGTGTTGAGCGGAGCGGATCTCGCCGGGATTGGCAATCTTCCGAGTCTCGTATTCTTCAATGCCTGCGAGGCAGGCCGGATACGCCGAAGAGGCGGCGCTGCGTACCGCGCAATCGAGCAGAACACGGGCTTCGCCGAAGCCTTTCTGCGCGGGGGCGTCGCGAATTACGTAGGAACTTACTGGCCGGTCGGCGACCGCGCCGCGGAAGCGTTCGCCGCTGCATTTTACGGCGGCCTAGCCGGCGGGCAACCAATCGGCGAGGCGCTTGCGGCCGCGCGCCGGGTTGTCAAAGACGAAATACAGTCCCCCGACTGGGCCGGCTACATGCACTACGGCGCTCACGATTTTGTGCTGAAACAGCGGTGAGGATCGCCGGACGTTTCATCGAACGAATGCTGTTTTCAACCGATCAATTCCTGAAAGGCGGCCAGGGTTGGGAAAGACGCGTCCGCTGAAAGTTCATGTCCCGCGCCTTCCATGGGAAGCAGTCTGGTTTTCGCGGGGATAAGAGCGAGGGCGCCTCGCATCTCCTCCAGCGTTCCGAAGGGGTCCCGCGAACCATGTACGAAGAGCGCGGGTCCTTGAATGCGGGAGAAATGGGCCGTGCGAAGTTGATTTGGTTTTCGCGGCGGGTGCAGGGGATAGGAAAGCAGCAGCAGGCCGTCCACGAGCTCCGGATTGGCGGCGGCAGCCATGCTGGCCTGGCGGCCGCCGTAGGAATGACCTCCGAGAAACACCCTCTGGGCTCTCCCGCCGCCGGAGATTGCGGCGGGTTCGGCAAGAAGGTCCCGCATCGCCAATGCGGCGCGCCGCAAACCCTCGCGATCCTGATCCGAAGAGCGCAGCGGCGGACCCTTGGCCCGAGCCTGGCGGAAAGGCAGATCACACCGCAGCACGAGAAATCCGGCTCCGGCGAAAGCGCCCGCCATTGCCAGCAACAGGGGAGAGCGGCAGTTCGATCCCGCGCCGTGTGTCAGCACCAGGCCTCCGATACATCGTTCTGGGGGGCGGTGCAGAAATCCGTGCACAGAGACGCCATCGCTGAAGTTTTTTTCAAACGGCTCAAAGCGAGCTTCGGGCGATTCATGACGTTTATATTTCACGGGCGTTAAAAAAACCGGCGAAGACGAAACGGAAAACGCTAAGTCCGCGTCCCAGATTGTTCAATGACAGGCTCCCCGCTGCCGCCGCTCTGCACGCGTCTGCTTGCCGTCATTCTCACGTTGATTTCGTCCCTCTGGGCCGATGGGGTGATTATACATTCGGTGGATGTGCGAGGGACCCGCCGGCCCCTGGTGCTGGAAACGCAGGCTGGAGAAGCGCTGGACACTGCCCGGGTCAGCCGCGACGTGCACCGTCTCTGGGCCACGGGCTGGTTCAGCGATGTTCGTGTAGAGAGCACCGAAACGCCGGCTGGGCCCGACATCGTTTTCCATCTTACCGAAAGACCTCGTTTTTACCTGCGGCGTGTCGAGTTCGAGCCGAAAAAAGAAAAGCAGGCACTCGGGCTGGAGCCGGGGTCGCCGATCGACGATTTCCGTGCCCAGAAGATCGCTAACTCGATCAAAACCGCCCTGGTTGAGGACGGCTACGCCAATGCCAAAGTAAACGCGGAAGTGGCGCCCGTTGGACCTGACCAGGCGGACTTGCGCCTGCGAATTGAAGAAGGCTCTCAATGCCGGATCCGCGAGGCGCGCTTTACCGGGAACACGGCTTTGCCGGAGACCGACTTGCGGCGCGCCCTGCGCGCGACCCGCGTGCGGCGCATATTGTTCTGGAAAACCCACCCGCCCTTGACGTCCAGCGCCGTGGATGCCGACGTGGCGCGATTGCAGTCGTTCTACCTTTCCCGCGGCTATTTCGACGCCCGCGTACAGCAGGGTCCGGTTCAGAAAGAGGGCGAGCTGGCACGCGTAACCTATTCCATCGATTCCGGCCCGCAATACAAGACGCCGGAGGGGGTCAATTTCTCGGCCGGCGCGCTATGCCGCTGTCTGTTCCAACAGCGACGGGAATCGGAGAAGGAAGGCAAGCTGGATTTTGCAGCGCGCATCGAAGCCGAAGAGATCCGGGACGAGCGACTGGTCCATTTAACAACGAGCATCGACGCCGGCCCGGCGTACACGGTTGGCCGTATCGATTTTCGGGGAAATCACAAGTTTCGAGACGGCACTCTGCGGCGGGCGATGCTGCTCGACGAAGGCGCTTTATTCAACCTGGATTTACTGCGGCGCAGCGTAGTCCGTCTGAACCGGATGAACATTTTTGAGCGCATTGACGAGAACAGCGTGCTGATCGCGCGGCAGCCCTCGGCTGGCCGGGCGAATATCGTGATTTCCGTGAAGGAGAAGCGCCCGGGCGTCTGGTCGATTTCCGGTCCCGTTGGTCCTCCTTCGATTGCCGGTCCCTTGCAGGCTACGGTCGCCTCGCGGCTGCCGGCCTGGGGCCGGGGACCGTTTGAGACTTCCACTTACTTCGCGACCCTGAGCCTGGTGGGCTTTTATCGTCCTCTCGTGAAGTTTTTGCCGTACACGCTCCCCAAGCCGTTTTTCCCGGTGCTAGGCATCCAGCGCCCTTTTTTGCCCGGACAGCAATGGCAATCGGGCTTCTTCTTGTCCCCGCAACTGGCTCCGCCGGCAATGCTGGCGAGTTACGGAATCGCGCAGTTTCGCGGCCGTGTCACGCTGGGAAGCAGCAGCACGCCGCCGCCTGTCGTCGCGCAAGTGGAACGCACAATCCGCGCGCGGCAGGATGCGGCGCCGGAGCCGGCGGAACCGCGCCCGCTCATCTGCGAGATGCCCCGATCGCGCTGGGCTCCGCTGCGATCGGCGGCAAATTTTTTGCTGAATCTGCTGCCCGCCTATCTCGTGGGCTTGTAAGCAATGCAGTCAATCTCGACTTTGGTGCCGAGCCCTGGCAGCGTCGCTTGCACGGTGGTCCGGGCAGGACGGATGTCGCCGAAAAATTCCGAATAGACCTGATTCATCGCGGCGAAGTCCTTGACGTCGGTGAGAAACACCGAACACTTGACCACATCCTGAAGATCCGCCCCACAGGCCTGTAAAATCCTTCGAATGTTTTCGAGGGTCTGGCGTGTCTCACTGCCAACGTCGCCGAGCTTGAACTGATTGGTGGCTGGATCGAGCGGTCCCTGCCCCGAGACATAGATGAAGTCTCCAGCCCGAACCGCGTGCGAATAGGGTCCCCGAGGGCTGGCCGCCCCGGGGGCGATAATCCTCTGTAACATCCGTTCTCTCCTGATGTTTTGGACTTGAACTGCGGAGTTTTCGCGGGATCTCGTCCTGGACGCCCGTGCAGGCAACGCAGCGAAATTTCACTGGAGTTTGCCCCGGCCTTCCACCCGGAACACCTGCTCTACCTGGTCGCCGCGAATGCCGTAGACCTGCTCATGCAGATTCATCGCCACGCACACATGATTGGGGATGACGCGGAGGCGCTCCCCGATTCGGAAAGGGCGGCCGCATTCCCGCACGTCCAGAAAGCCGTGCTCTTCGTTCATGTTATAGAACAGGGCCTGCGGCGCCTCGATAACGTAGCCGAAACTGGCCTCGTTGGAGCCTGCCAGGTGATCGGAGGAAAACGTCTTGGAACCGCCGTCCACGATCACGTATCCGGGGCGGGCGTTCGAGACTACCGTCGTCAGGATGGTGACGGCGCAATCCTCGAGCGTGGCCATGCCGCTCCGCACGCAATTGATATCGTTGAACACGTAGGTGCCGGGCCGGATCTCATTAATTCCGGGAAACTGGTGGGATTGAAACACGAGAGGCGTAGACCCCGCGCTTACTATCTTCAAGGGCAGGCCAGCTCTGCGGAAATCCTGGACGATGCGCTCTATATCTCGGGCCAGGCGCTCCAGCAGCGGCTTGTTTTCCTCTTTGGCTGACCGGATGTGACCGGGGTAACACGCCACGCCCTCCAGGGTGAGATTGGACAGGCGCGTGACTTCCCGGGCCAGAGCTACCAAATCTTCACCCACCGCCACGCCGACGCGGTGCATACCGACGTCAGCTTCCACCAGCACAGCAACGTTTACGCCGGCGGATTTGGCGGCATCCGACAATTCCCGAGCGGCCTCGACACTGTCGAGCGCCACCGTCAACTTGGTTTGACGCGCGACCTGCATGAGCCGCCGCAGCTTGCTCTCGCCGATGACCGGATAGGCCACCAGCAGATCAGGGGTACCGCTGGATAGCATGACTTCGGCTTCGCCCACTTTGGCTACCGTCAAGCCGGCGGCTCCCAATTCAATCTGCTTGCGGCCGATGGCCGGCGTCTTGTGGGTCTTGGTGTGCGGGCGCAGGCGCAGACTGTGCTGTTTCGCGTACTGCGCCACGCGGCAGAGATTCGCTTCCATGCGGTCGAGATCTATAAGAAGCGCCGGCGTTTCCAGTTCCGAGATATGCATAATCCTTGAAAATTGCCAGCTTATCACAGGCAAAGACTTCCTCCATCCGTGTCTCGGGCGGCGCCGCGGCGCAGCTTCCTGGGCCGGCGGATCGGTCTCCCGGCGGCGAGCTTTTGTCTGGCGCCCGATCCCGGAGGTCCTTCCGGCACGGCCGATGTAAGGGATGGAACGCCGAAGAATAGGAGTATCGCTCTATGTTTCCAGTTCTTCCGATGTGGGAAAGTAAGAAATTAGGCCCATGTCGAGAACGATTCTGGTCGCCGGCGAGGACCTGGGGGTGTGCTCTCACCTCAAGCGCCTGCTCACCGCCCGGAATTACGAAGTGGTAACCGCAGGCGGGGGCCTGGCAGCCCTGGCGGAATTCCACCGCTCCCGCCCAGACTTGCTTCTGCTGGAAACGGCGGTGCGTGGACGCGACGGCTTCGACGTGTGCCGGCAACTGAAAAACAATCCGCAGACGCGGCTCACCCCAGTTATCCTGATCGGCGGAGCCCCCGCCACGAAAGCCCGCTTGCAAGGAATCGACGCTGGAGCGGACGGCGTCCTCACCAAGCCTCTGAATATTCAGGAACTGCTCGCCTGGGTGCGTTCCCTGCTGCGCCTGAAGGCATACACCGACGAGTTGGACAGCGCGGAAGCCATACTATTTGCTCTGGCACGAACTATCGAAGGCAGAGATCCCCGCCTGGAGGGCCACTGCGAGCGCCTAGCCGAATACTCCTCCCGCCTGGGCAAAATTCTGGGCCTCGCTCCGGAACAAATCACCGCCCTGCGCCGCGCCGGCATCGTGCATGACATCGGGAAGGTAGCTGTGCCTGACTCGATTCTCCTGAAGCCGGCGCGCCTGACGGCGGAAGAATGGAAGATCATGCGGGAGCACCCCCTCGTCGGCGAGAAAATCTGCGCTCCGCTGAATTCATTTCGCCTTGTACTGCCGATCATCCGTCACCACCACGAAAAAATGGATGGGTCCGGTTATCCGGACGGCCTGCGGGGAAACGAAATACCGATCACGGCCCGCACGTTGCAACTGGTGGACCTGTATGACGGCCTGACGACACAACGCCCCTACCGCCGCGCTTTGCGCCATTCCGAAGCCTTGGCCCGCATCGAGCGCGAGGTCGAAGAGGGCTGGTGGGACGCCCGCATTTTCTGCAAAATGAAGGAAATGTTTCACAACGGCAATGGCCGAGCGCGCCGCCGCAGCGGAGCCCCTGCGGAGCAAAAAAGCCGCGTATTCGCGCTGTCTCCTGCCCGAGCCACTGCCTATGATCCGCTGTTGGAAATCGAAGCCGGATTGAGACATCGGGCCGCGGGCGTCCGGTAACGAATTCGCCCCCGCCGCACTACTGTTCCCCGACAAGCAAGCCGATTTGAGCAACTGAGGCGCCGCAATGGCACGCAGGGGCCCTCAAGGAGAAAAGCCGCCGCTTGCAAGCGCTCCCTACGACTGAAAAAGCGCCGGCCCGCAGCACCATCCGCATCGCTATCGCCGACCCGCATACGCTATTCCGGGCCGGCCTCCGGAAGCTGCTGGCGGCAGAGGAAGATTTCGACGTGGTCGCTGAAGCCGGGGAAGGATCCGAAATTCTGCCTCTTCTCGAAACCTATCATCCGGACGTCTTGCTGCTCGATTTATATCTGGGCGGGGTCGCCGGCTTGGACGTGCTGCGCCATTTGCAAGCCGCGGGCACCATTGGCCGGCACAGCGGAACCCGCATCCTTGTGTTGACGGCCTCTGAAGACGAGGAAGCCCTCGCCCAGACCATGAAGCTGGGCGCTTCCGGAGTCGTCCTGAAGACCACAGCGACAGAGATGCTGATGCAGGCCATTCGCAAGGTCTCGAGCGGAGAGATGTGGCTCGACGCCCGAGTCACCGCCCGTGTGATCAAAAATCTGGCCGAGCCCCGCGCGGCAGGCCGGGGATACGAAGATGCAACCGGGCTTACGCCGCGAGAGCGGGAAATCGCAGCCCTGGTGGGCCAGGGTTACCGGTATCGGGAGATTGCGGAGATGCTCTCCATCAGCGAACAAACCGTAAAAAATCATTTGCGCAATATGTTCCATAAACTCGGGGTTTCCGACCGGCTCCAACTGGCGCTCTACGCCATCCATCACAACCTCTAATTTTTCATCAAGCCGCCGGATTTTTGACCGATAAGAAATTGCTATGAAGAAACAGACGCCAACCGTTCTGGTAGTTGATGACGACCCGGCCGACCAGTTCCTGGTCCAGGAGGCCATGAAGATCGTCAATCTGAACTACAACCTGCGCCTCGTTTCGGACGGCGACGAAGCGCTCGATTACTTGTTCGGGCGAGGCCGCTACGGAGACCGCTTCCGCGCACCGCGTCCCGACCTCATTCTGCTGGACTTGAACATGCCCCGTTTTAACGGCCGGCTGGTGGCCCGCGCGATCAAAAGCAATCCCTACTTGAAAAAAATTCCCGTTGTCGTGCTCAGCACCAGCTCGCAAGAAGAAGACGTGGAGGAGCTCTACTCGATCGGCGTGAACTCATACCTGCAAAAGCCGGCGAACTTTGACGAATTTACCGCCGCCATGCGGGATTTGAGCAATTACTGGCTCGAACGAGCGTCGCTGCCGCCGCAGTGGATCTAAACAAAAAGGGATCGGAATACAAAACGCTCGAAATTGCCGCGCCGCACTGCCGTAGCCAGGGCGGCGGGCGGCTGATTCGCCTCTTCCGAGAACCGGTTGCAATCAGGTTTTCCCCACAGCGGCCACATGCCCGAGGGTGAACTCCTCAAGATCCTTCCAGCTTCCATCGGCCTGTTGCTGTACGAGCGTCAAAGTGTCGATGTGCAAAACGGGCGGCGGGCCGAACTGGCGCCAGCGCTGGCTCGACAGCCGCATACTGTGCTCAAACGTACCCTCAGGGAGCTGCTGGCCGAGCGTGATATGGGGCGTGTAGTTGTAGGCATCCGGCTGGTGGAGGACTCCGGAGTTCAGCACATCGTGCATCGCCCTGAATTCCGAGACGCCTTCCGCCAAGGCCAGGTAGATCACCTGTGTCTCGCGGAAGTTTCGGATGCCGTTCAGCCGCACATCGAAAGGCTCAAATTGGGCGATTAGCTGGCGGGCAAACTCGATGGCCTCGGTGAGAGGGCTGTCCAGGGGACGAGGAGCTAGAACCGTGATGTGAGCGCGGTGGGGACAGCCCGGTGATAATTCGTTTCGTAGCCTCTCAGCGAATCGCGCGACCGGGCCGGCTACGTAAGCCACGATCGCGTAGGAATTTATAAGATCCATTGCGAAGGCTCCCCTTTTATCCCCCCTGTTCTTTTGTTGTACCTTGAAACGCTTCCCGATACAACCCGGTACCGGGCCGGGAGGCATGGTTTTCACTCAAGCCGGTTGTCCGCGTGATTGGCCCTTTCGGAGGCGGCGCCCTCGAGCGGGCATAGGCCGGGACAAATGGTCATATATCCATTCACCGGCGGGATGTCCCAGCAGTACGAAAAAAGTTAGAAAGAGCAAAAGCGGCAAACACCATTTAACGGCTGTCTGATCCGGCGGGGCGCTTGGAGCATTCAGGTCACGGCCGGCTTTCCTTCTCCCTTGCCCGCCTGGCCGAAATGCTTTCGCGCCATTTCAATGAAGGCTTGCGTGGATCGCGACAAATAGCGGTCCGTGCGATACGCCAGACCCAGCTCGCGCTTGAGATGGGGTTCGGCCAGCGGCACCAGCGTCAGCAGGCCGGCCTTGACTTCGGCGCTGGCGTAACTGCGGCTCAACAACGAAATGCCCAGCCCGATGCTGACAAATCTCTTGATTGTTTCCACTCCCGACAGCTCCATCGTGACATGCACGGGAGTGCCCGCCGCGCGAAACATTTCATCCAGCATCTCGCGAGTACGGCTGGCGCGAGGAAAAATCCACGGATAACGCGCGATTTCCGCCACAGTGACGCTGCGCTGGGAGGCCAACGGGTGATCCGGGGGCATGGCCACATCGACCCACTCCTGAAACAGGGGAATGGTCGCGATCTCTTTTACATCGACTGGAAGGCTCACAAACCCAAGATCGAGCGAGTCCTCCTGGAGCTTCTGAACGATCTTGGTCGTGAAGTTGCGATAGATGGTAATTTTCACTTCCGGGTGCTTCTTCTTGAAAGCGGCGAAAACTTTCGGCAATAGGTAG
>DASREK010000311.1:0-4626 GCA_035652135.1 Bryobacterales bacterium
CGTCGCGTAAATTGGCTTCCTGGTGGGACCAAAAAGCTTGGTCCATGCCCCCGTGTTCGGCGCGGATGACGCCCTTACGGTCGATCATGAAAACATAAGGCACAAAGAAACTCTGTACCGCCGAAATATCGGCGAACGTCCGCACCATCGTCGGGTCGCCCACCCCGATTGGATAGGTGGCGGCGAAGCGGCGGCGGAAATCGTCAATCAGATGGATGGCTCCGGGATTAATGGCCACGGCAAGAATTTCGAGCCCACGCGAACGCCATTCTTTATAGATCGGCTCAATAATGCCCGCCGTGTGCTGGCAATGAGGACAGGTAGTCTGAAAGAACTCGAGCAGCACGACTTTGCCGCGCATACTAGGAAGGGAGTAGGAGTCTTGACTGCCAAGGGCGGCGCCGGGCGGGGCACATCGCCGGCCCGCAAGAGCGCGGCGAACAACAAGAATACAGTCAACGGCGCAAACTCGAATCTCACCTGGCGAGGCATGTGAACAACAATTCTAGATACGGGCTCTCCAGAAGTTCAACCCCCGATCGGCGCCTTGTCACAATCGGAACGCGGCAGGGTTAAGCAGATCCCGCCAAAATGAAGAGGGGCGCCGCGGCTTAGGGCATACCCTCTACGCTTGTAAAAACCGCTCCGTGCTGCGACCAGGCGAAGCGTCCGTCGTCGCCGGCTCCGGTCGCCTGATGGCCTTCACTGCCGGATACGGTCATGTGCTTCCATTTCAGGCCGCAAACCTTGCGGTAATCCTGAAAATAGCGGCTGGCGTCGGCGTCGCTCGACCACTCGACCGCGTAGCCCAGCACGTCCCGGTGTCCTTTTTTGTCCTCCCAAAGGACGTAGCGGCTTCCCCTCCATTTCGGAGCCAGGTCGCGGGCTTCCTCTTCGCCCAGGAATTGCCGGAGCAGAATCTGGAAATCCAGTTCCCCCATCGTTCCCTCGGCGATTTTCTTGTATCCGGGGGGCAATTCTGCCCGCGGCAAAGCCGGCTTGCTGGGCATGGAGCGGGCAAAATAGCGCTCTGGATGGAGCACCTGCTGCGTACTCACCGGTGCGTGCTTGAAAACTTCCGTGAATGCCTCGCGGCCCAATTTCTGGATCACAGCCTGTTGAAACAGCATTCCCTGGGTGTAGGGAAACATCAAAGTCTCCTGGAGGTAAAGCGGAGACTTGCCGAAAACGGGATATTCCTTGGCGCCCTCGGCGGTCGCTTCGAGCGCGGAAGCGGCAAGCTGCGGAGCATCTCGGAGCGATTTTCCCATTTGCCGGAGCATGTACTCCGTCATCACCCAGGAGGCCTGGCCCTCGACCACGGCGCCGCGGGCGGTGGATGCGTCATCGTCGTCGCCGCTCTTTTCAATAAACTTCTCCAGGTTGAAGTGCTGATCGGCAAGGGCGTGGGCCAGCTCGTGCACCAGCGCAACGTCTTGCATGCCCGAGGGGGTCCAGGAGGCGAGATAGAGCTTCTTTTCCTTGAAATCGTAAAATGCCGCCGCCTGCTCGGTAAGCAGATCGACCGTCTGGGCCTTCAGATCGTAGTCCTGCGGAATGAAGCCGAATTTTTTTAGGACGATCTCTTCCACCCGCAAGTCTTCAGGCGGCAGCGTTTCGCTCATGCGCTGCTCGATGTATTCCCGGATTTTTTCCCGGCTGATGACTGCGCGTGGAACCTTCCGGCGGATCTTGAGGCCCATGATTTGGCTGGTTTCATTGAAGATTTCATCGATGCGGGAGAAAAGCTGCGCTTCCTGCCCCGCGGTAATTTGCGTGTCAGCGGCGGCTTGGGGAGCGCTCGCCGCTGGCCGGTGGATGAGCGCGGCCAGAAGTACAGCAAGCAAAAGCCACGGCAGCGCGAGCCGCTTTTTCATTGATTCACCTCGAGAATCGATCGTTGGAACTGATGCAGCCGCGCGCGAAATAGTAAGCCGGCGGCAAGGCAGAACACACCGCCCGCGGCCACCGTGGCCGGCGGGCCGAAGCGGTGAGCCACAGCGCCGGAGAGCAAGCTGCCAAACGGGCCAAGCCCGACCACGGTCACCGTATAGAGCGCCATGATCCGGCCGCGGTAGTGATCAGGGATCAGGCTTTGAATCAACGTATTCGTGGCCGCCATCTGCCGCAGCGTGCTGAAGCCCAGCACCACCATCACCGCAACGGAGAGATAGAAATTTCGGGAGACGGCCAGCGCGATCAGGCTCGCCGCCAATCCAAACGAGCCCACCAAGATTACCCGAACCAGGCCATCGCTGGTGCTGCGGCCGGCCAGTACGAGCGTGCCGATCAAGGCCCCGATTCCCATGCCGGCGAGCAGAATGCCAAGACCCCACGAGCCCTTTCCCAGGATGTCATTGGCGAAAAACGGCATCAGCACCAGAGCGGGCACGCCCGCCAGCGTGCCGGCGCCTAACAGCAGAAGCAGGTACCGAATGTGCAGCGTGTGGTAAGCGTAGCGGAACCCCTGGATCAGATGATCCCAGGGCGAGTCGGCCACAGAGCGCTCAAACGGCTGCAAGCGCATCAGCAACAGGCTGATAATGACGGCGATAAAGCTGGCGCCGTTCAGGAGAAAGCAAACGCCCTCGCCGAGCCAGCCTACCAGCACCCCGGCAATGCCGGGACCGACCACGCGGGCCGCGTTGAACATCGAAGAATTCAAAGAGATGGCGTTCAGCAAATCCTCCTTGCTGGTCATTTCGACGATGAAGGCTTGCCGCGCCGGCATATCGAACGCATTGATGCATCCCAGCGCTACGGCAAGGGCGAGTACCTGCCAGACCTGCACGCGGCCGGAGACAGTGAGAGCGCCGAGCAGGAAGGCCTGGACCATGGAGAGCGTTTGCGTGGCAATCACAATCCGGTGGCGCGATCTGCGGTCTGAGACGATGCCGCCCAAGGGCGCCAAGGCAAAGACGGGGATTTGCAGGCAAAAATACGTGAGGCCCACCAGAAACTCGGAGCGCGTCAGGCGGTAAATCAGCCAGGTCTGGGCGACATTCTGCATCCAAGTGCCGCAGAGTGAAATGATCTGGCCGAAACAGAACAGCCGGAAGTTCCGGTGGCGCAGAGCGCGAAAGACCTGGCGAACCCCCTTCTGCGGGAGCACCGCGGCTTCGCCCGAAACGCCTTCCGCAACACCCGAAGGGACGGCGGGGCCGCTGGCCAGTTCCGCGCCGCCCCCCAGCGCGGCGGACAGTTCCTGCTCACCAGTGGATTCGCCCATGAAGCCAGAACTCCAGGATAAAGCATCACCGCCACAACGCAACCCCTCAGTCGGAGCAAGCCCGCGCAGACCGCAGCCGGAGAGGTCTCAGCGCACAACCGGCTGCGCCGCGCCGGCCATCCATTCGGCGAGATTGCGTTGATCGCGGACGACTGTGCGGGAACCGAGATACAACACGACACCGGTAAGCAGTTCGAGCGCGGGGATGAGGTACATAGCCTGGTGCAAGCCGGCGGCCCGCGCCGTTTCAGACAGCGCCGCGGCGCGTGCGGCGCGTCGAGCCAGCAAGTCGCTGGCCTTGCCCGTAACGACCGGCCCGGCGGCGCCGCCGAGCGCGTACATGGCCAGGAAATAAATAGCCATGGCAGTGCCGCGAAGCGATGGCTCAATCACGTCGTGAATGGATGAGTAAACCACGGAGTAATACACGTACAGAAGCGCGCAGCCCGGCAGCATCCACAAGAGAAATCGATAGGGACTGCCGGGCTGCTGACCCAGGGCGGCCAGGCTAAGCGGAACGGCGGCAAACAAACAGACTGCACCGAGCCACAGGCGCGCATTCGCCCGGGAGCGGGCGAGATAATCAGCCAAACGCCCTCCCAAAAGCAGTCCCGCGGCGCCCGCCGCGCCGAAAATGACGCCCGAGACGAAGCCGGCCCGCCGGAGGTCCAGCCCGTGAGAGCGAATCAGAAAAGACGGCAAAAACTGCGCAAGCGCGTACATGTTGAAGTTGTGGAGCGCGCCGGAGATTATGATCCACCACATGGTTGGAATTTTCAGAACCACCAAAAACGCAGATCCGGCCCGGCGCCGGGCGCCCACATTCACAGTTTCGGCAGCCCCTCTTGGCGGGTCGGCGAGGAGCTTCCTTATCAAAAGCGCCAGAATGCACCCCGGCGCGCCTGCCACAAAGAATGCCGCCCGCCATCCGAAGCTGTAGGCAATGGCTCCCGTGCCGAAGAAACTCAGCGCGGCGCCGGCAGGCAAGCCCAGCATGAAGACCGACATTGCCCAGGAGCGCCTCGAGGCGGGATACAGATCGCCGATCAGCGACGACGCAACGGGCGCGCAAACGGCCTCCCCGATCCCCATCCCTAAGCGGGTTGCAAACAGGGACCAAAAGCCAGCGGCGGCTCCGGAAAGAGCGGTCAGCACGCTCCAAAAGAACAGCCCGGCGGTCAACAACGCTTTCCTGCTGAACCGGTCGGCAAGACGTCCGAATGGCACTCCGACCGCGGCATAAAGAAGAATAAAAGCCGCGCCCAGCCAGCCCAGTTGTGTATCGGTAAGACCCCACTCGCGGCGGATAGGTTCGGTTACGGCGCCCAGAATATGGCGATCATAAAAATTCAAAAGATTGATCGCAAACAGCAGCCCGAGCGCAAGCTCAGCGCGTA
>DASREK010000312.1:0-4723 GCA_035652135.1 Bryobacterales bacterium
TCTGGCGGGCGTGGCGCAGCCGCAACCCCGAGAGATTCTGGCGCACCCGGCAAGCAGCTATTGAATCCACGGCCATCTATTGGCATTTTATGGACGGCTTGTGGGTCTATTTAATTTTGTTGCTATCGGTGGGGAGGTAAAGGAATGGCTGACGCACACGTCGAAGAGGTGATGGCAACCGAATGGGGCGGCGGAGCCGCGCCTTATGCCGTGAATTCGAAGAAGCTAGGCATGTGGTTGTTCATCATCTCCGACGCATTGACGTTTTCCGCGCTGCTGGTGGCTTACAGCTACGTGCGCATGGCGAACAAGAATTGGCCCACTCCGTTTGAGTTTGGCGCTATGGCCAACGCTACGATCATGACCTTCGTGCTGCTGTCATCGAGCGTGACGATGGTTCTGGCCGTTGCGGCGGCTCATAAGGGCTTGCGGGCCACGGCGGCCAAATGGATATTCGCAACGATGGCCGGCGGCATTTTGTTCGACATCCTGCACAGCCGGGAATGGCTGCACCTGTTTGAAGAAGGCGTGACCCCGTTCGGCAATCCCTGGGGGGTGCCGCTGTTTGGAGCGTCATTTTTCACGCTCACCGGCCTTCACATGCTGCACGTGACCTGCGGCGTCATCTATCTGGCGTTCGTGGCCATCGGCTACGGCATGCGCGGCAAATTCGCCGATATCGACGTTGAAGTGGCCGGCCTGTACTGGCATTTCGTAGATCTGGTGTGGATGTTCATCTTCCCCCTGGTCTACTTGATGTCCAACAAGATGATTTAAGGAAAACGGAAATCTATGGACGCAACAGTAGAACACGCGCACAGCGGAAACAGACTGTATTTTCTGGTCTGGTTTTGGCTCCTGGCCTTGACGCTTCTGGAGGTGTTTCTCGCCTACCGGCAGCTTCCCCTCATGACCATGCTGTTCCTGCTCATGGGCCTCTCTCTCATCAAAGCGGCGCTCATTATCGCTTACTTTATGCACCTGCGCTTCGAAAAGCGCAGCCTCGCCCTGACGCTGATCCCGCCCCTGGTGATCTGCGTCATTCTGCTGATGGTGTTCTTCTTCCCCGACAGCCTGCGGCTGCTCGAATTGAGGCCAAGCTGATGACGAGCTGCGGATGGCGGCTGCGAGACTGCGGCCAGCCGGGGACGGCAACCCGGCGGCGCGGCAAATTGGGTCTTCTTGCTGCCGCTTGGAGCACGGCCACGCTCGCCGCTGGCGCAGCGTTTGGCCAGTGCGCTATGTGCTACGCTACCGCCGCATCGCAGGGCCCGCAGGCGCGCCACGCATTGAATTTGGGCATTCTGCTCCTGATCCTGCCCGTCGCCTCCATTATCGGCGGCATCGCCGTCGTAACCTACCGCAATCGAAACTCCGAATAAAACCGCAGCCACTGGTCCGGATGCCCGGCGGACGAGGAGCAGCGGTGCGTATCGGCCTTTAGTGAGAGGGAGCTTTGTAAAGTTCCGCAGAGGAGAGCGCGCCGGAAACACCTTGCCCTCCGGCCGCCAGCACGTTGCCATCGTTGAGCAGAGTCGCCGTGTGGCCGCCGCGCGCCGCATCCAACTGGATATTCCTGTTGCTGCTCCAGGTTCCCGCCGAGGGATCATACACTTCCGATGAAGAAAGAGGCGCCTGATTGCTGGCGCCGCCGGCGACGAGTACTTTCCCGTTCTGGAGGGCGGTGGCCGTGTGCGACTCTCGCGGCGTTCCCAGGCTGCCCGTGCCGGCCCAATTGCCGGTGACGCCATCGAATACTTCTGCCGTCGCCAGGTCGGCTCCGGTTTCGTCGTGGCCTCCGACGACCAGAATTTGATCGTTGGCGCCGATCAATGTAGCGGTGTGGCCGGCGCGCGCAGACGCCAAACTGCCCACCTGAAAAAATCCGTTGAGCGGATCGTAAATCTCCACCGTCGCCTGGGCCACGCCGCCACCATCCAGACCGCCGGCCAGCAAAACTCCGCCGCTTCCGTCGTTAAGAAGAGTGGCTGTGTGCCAGGACCGGGCGAAAACCGGAGCAGAGGAAGTGTAGCTCCACGTATTGCCGGCGGGGTCGTAAATCTCGGCTGAGGCCAGACTGTGACCCGTATTATCGACGCCTCCCACAACAAGCACAGTGCCGTCGCCGAGCAGTGACGCCGTGTGCCCCCATCGGGCAGTATTCATGCTGCCCGCGGTCGTCCAGGTATTGGCAGCGGCGTCGTAAATTTCGGCAGAGGCAAGCACATTGGTTCCATCGAACCCGCCCGTAACCAGCACCCGGCCGTCTCGGAGCACGGTGGCGGTGTGTCCTGCCCTGGCTACATTCATGCCAGCGGCTGGAACCCACCGGTCGCTCTTGCCCTTGCCGGGCACGTAGATCTCTGCGGAAGAGAGATACGAGTTCGTGTCCGGCTGGAACCCGCCGGCGACCAAAACGGAGCCGCCTGCCGCAAGCAGCGTGGCTGTGTGCGCCTGGCGCGCCGAGGCCATGGCCGCGGTATTTGACCAAGCCCCCAGGGATCCGGCCATCGCCCCACAAGGAAATAGCCCCCACAGGCAGAGGCACGCCGCTGCTGAAAAATTGCGCCATAGAGCTAATTGCATCACTGACCTCCAAAGCAAGAAAAAGGCCTCGGCCCTAAGGGCCGATGCACATTGCAAAAAATTGTCCGGGGGGAGCCGCCAGCCGGGAAGGTTCATGCCCGCCAGCCGGCTTACCAACGGAAGCAAGCGCGGCGGCCTGCGGCAAAACGATTATCGTTTCAATCGAAAGATAGGTTCAATTGAGTAATTTGCTTAAGCAGCCTTAAGACAAAGCCACGAGATGGATGGAATGGAAACGTCTTAGGAGCGCGGGCCGGCGATAAGGCGTATCGCCACGGAAGCGAGGCGCTGTGCGATATGAAGCGCGGTCGGAATGGATCAGGAGCGCCAGTTTGGATGGCTCGCAGAGCCATGCCCACTTCCGTACTTTCGCCGCCCGGGATATTACCCGTCCCAGAGCTTGTGGCCGGTCTGCTGGATGAAAACATCTTCCAGGGTAGGCTTGGATACGCTTATGGAATCGATCTGGCCGGGGAAGGCTTCCACCAACTGCGCGACGAATTCGTGGCCCCGCTCGCGTTCGATGCGAACCACCCCATCCACGGTGGTCGCCGGCAGATGAAAGCGGTCTTCCACCTGCCGGCGCAGGCTTTCCGGGTCGCGGGCGCCCACTACGATTACATCGCCGCCTATGCGCTTCTTAAGCTCTTCGGGGGCGCCTTGTGTTACCAGGCGCCCGCGGTCAAGAATTGCGATCCGCCCACACCGTTCGGCCTCCTCAAGCAGGTGCGTGGTCACTAACACCGTGACGCCCTCGGAATCGCGCAGGTAGGTGAGGTATCTCCACAGATCCAGCCGCCCGCCTGGGTCGAGCCCCGTCGAGGGCTCATCGAGGAGCAACAGGCGGGGGCCGTGCAACATACCTTTTGCCAACTCAACGCGCCGCTGCTGGCCGCCGGAAAGGGTCTCTACCCGGTCCTGGGCCCGGTCAGCCAGCCCTACACGTTCCAGAGCCGCCAGAGCGCGCCCCCGGAGAGCTTGGCCGTGCAGCCCGTAGAGATGCCCTTGATGAATCAAGTTCTCCAGGGCCGTGAGCTTTTTGTCAAGGCTCGCCGCCTGAAAAACGACGCCGATCCGCCGGCGGACTGCCTGCGGCTCGACCGCTACGTCCAGACCAAATATCCGCGCCGAGCCCGAAGCGGGAATGAGCAGCGTGGCAAGAATATGGAAGAGAGTGGTTTTCCCCCCGCCGTTGGGCCCCAGAAGACCAAAAATTTCACCCGTCGCGACGGCGAAGCTTACCCCATCCAAAGCCCGCCTTTCGCCGTAAAAATAATTCAGGCTCTGCACCTCGATGGCGAAACCGATGTCGGACGGCGCAGTCACGTTGGCTACTGCTTATCGAGAACCATCAAGCCGTAGACCAGCGGCAAATAAAATACCGAGGCCTGGAGCAGGCGGCGGGCCTGAAGCCGCGTTCTCATGTCGGCGCCAAAGTAAAGAAAAACGCCTCCCAGAAGAAGGGTTCCGAAAAGATAAACCGGTCCAGAAAAGCCGAGGAAAGCGGGTATGGCGCTCACCACCAGCAACGCGGCTGTGTACGCGATAATCTGGCGCCGGGTAGCTACGCCTTCCCGGTCTACCACGGGCAGCATCACGATGCCGCCGCGCTCATAATCTTCCCGGTATAGGCTGGCGATGGAGAGAAAATGCGGAAACTGCCAGAGAAACAGAATGCCGTAGAGGACCCAGCCTTCCAGCGTTAGCCGCCCGCGTGCGGCCGCGAAGCCCATCAAAATCGGCATCGCGCCAGGAAACGCGCCGACGAAGGTGGAGAGCGTCGTGCGCTTCTTCAGAGGCGTATAGCACAGCAGGTAGCTGGCGCAGGTAAAAGCTCCGAGAAAGCCGGTTAGCAGGTTTACGGCCGCGGCCAGGTAAACCGTTCCGGCAATCGACAGAACCAAGCCGAACCAGAACGCCCGTGAGGGCTCGAGCCGGCCGGCGGGCAGCGGCCGCTGCCGGGTGCGATGCATTCGGGCATCCACATCGCGCTCCATCCACTGATTGAGCGCTGCCGTGCCGCTGGCCACCAGAGCTGTCCCGAGCAACGCATGGAACAGGAGCAGCAGTGCGCCGAATGGATGCGCGGATCCAATGTAAAATCCGACGCCCGTGCTCATCAGGATGAGCCAGGTGA
>DASREK010000313.1:0-63172 GCA_035652135.1 Bryobacterales bacterium
TCCAGCGGCGGACTGTAAGGGACCGGGCAATCCGGCGCTGTGATGCGGACAATCGGCCCGTCCAGGTAATCGAAGGCCTTTTCGCTGATGCGCGCCGCCAGCTCTCCAGCGAGACCTCCGGTCATCGTATCCTCATGCAACAGGATCACTTTGCCGGTTTTGCGAACTGTCTCGAGTACCGCCGCCTCATCCAGCGGCGCCAAGGTGCGCAGGTCGACGATCTCGAGGTCGATACCCTCGCCGGCCAGAGTGGCGGCTGCTTCGAGGGCTACGTGGACCATGGCGCCGTAGGTGATCACGCTGATATCCTGGCCCGCCCGCCGAATGGCCGCCTTGCCCAACGGAACAACGTAGTCGCCGGCAGGCAGATCCTCCTTGACCTTTCGATACAGCGCCTTGTGCTCGAAGAACAAAACTGGGTCGTTATCGCGGATTGCCGCCTTGATCAGCCCCTTGGCATCATATGCCGTAGCCGGGGCCACAACTTTCAGGCCGGGCGTGTGCACGAACGGCATTTCGGGGTTCTGCGAATGGAACGGCCCTCCATGGATGCCGCCTCCCGAGGGTCCCCGAATTACCATCGGGACCCCGGCGCCCCATCGGTACCGGCTCTTGGCTGCAAAATTCACAATCTGATCGTAAGCGCACGAGATGAAGTCGGCGAACTGCATTTCCACGACCGGGCGCAGGCCGGCGATCGCGGCGCCCGTGCCAGCCGCCACAATGGCTGCTTCTGACAAGGGCGCGTCGATCACCCGCCGCTCGCCGAAACGGTCCAGCAGGCCTGCGGTCACTTTGAATGCGCCGCCGTAGGCGCCGACATCCTCGCCTATCACAAACACGGAGTCGTCGCGCTCCATCTCCTCCCAGATACCCTGGCGGATAGCCTCGACGTAGGTGGTGGGGCCGGCGCTCATTGCCGATTCCTTTGGCTTATTCGTAAACCCCGTCCAGCAGGGTGGAGGGATCGGGCATGGGCGACTGCTCAGCCCACGCGACGGCTTCGTCAACCTCCGCCAGAATACGCGCGTGAAGACGCTTAAAATCGACTTCGGTGGCCCAGTTGCGTTCGACCATATACTTCTGAAGCATCAAAATCGGATCTTTTTTGGACCACTCCTCAAATTTCGCCTTGGGCACATACTCGGCCGCGTCGTGGGCCGAGTGACCGGTCATGCGGAACGTCTTGCACTCGATCATATAAGGCCCGCGCCCTCCGCGTGCATGCGCGACGGCCCGGCGGGCGGCCTGATGCACGGCGATTACGTCGTTGCCGTCCACGATCTCGGCGGGAATGCCGTACGCCGAAGCCCGATCGGCAACATTGGGAACCGCCATTTGCTTTTCCAGGGGCGTGGAGTATGCGAATTGGTTGTTATTGCATAAATAAACAACCGGGAGTTTCTGAACGGCGGCGAAATTGACGCCCTCGTGCCAGTCCCCGCGGCTGGTGGCCCCATCGCCGAAATAGGAGAAGACTATGTTCGGCTGCCCGCGGTAGCGCATCGCCAGCGCGATGCCGCCAGCTACCGGCACACTGGCTCCTATGCTGCTGATGATGGGGAGAATATGCAGATCCAGATCTCCCATATGCATGTTGCCGTCCCTGCCCCGCGTCGGACCCGTCGCCCGGCCCAGATATTGTGCAAAAATCCGTTTCGACTCCATGCCGCGGACCAGAAATGCTCCCATGTCCCGGTGGGTCGGGCAGATCCAATCCCCTTTTTCGGCCAGAATGGCGCTGCCCACAGGAATGGCCTCCTGCCCGCGGCCCGTGTAACAGCCGCCAAGAATCTTCCCCTGCCGGTAGAGCTTGAGCTCGATTCGATTTTCAATCTCCCGCATCAGCTCCAGGTAGTAGAGCATGCGGCTGCACAGATCCTGCGTTACCTCGGGCGCGACTGGCGTAGCGGTTGTCATCATGGCGAACGTGTCGTAATGTAGCGCAACAGATTGGGCTTTGCAAGTGGATGGCCGGTACTGTGGGCCGCGGTACTGGAGCAGGGAACTTTTTGCTCCGGCTCCTCGTATCACCTTACGTCAGGCAGGCAAACGGATATGGCCACAGCCCCCAACGCCGCCGCGTATTGCCGCCGCTGTGGAGTCATGTTCCAAGCCGAGGATCGCTATTGCCGCAATTGCGGTTACGACTCTGCCGCTCCTCTGGGTGCCTCCGTTCCCACAGGAACGCCGGCGGAGGCTTCCAGCCGGAGGCGCAGTGCGGCGGCGCTGCTCTGTTTCTTCCTGGGGGTTTTCGGCGCCCATCGTTTCTATGCCGGACGAATCGGAACAGGTCTCCTCTGGCTGTTCACATTCGGCCTGCTGACCTTTGGCATGCTGTTTGATCTGATTTTGATTCTTGCGGGCGAATTTCGGGATGCCGAGGGGCGCAAAATCCTCGTCTGGTAACGCCCGCGAAAGTTACAGAGTGGCTGCCCTCCGCACGGCCGGCTTGCGGCGCAAGACCAGCAGATAGATCAGCGCGCCGCCGGCCATGGTCAGCAAGCCCAGCCCCGATTCTTTGGGGCGCAGCAGCACCATATAGATCAGCACCCAGGCGCTGATGGCTACATAGACGCCGGGAATCAGCGGAAATGCGACGTTTGCCGCCGGCAAGGATTTCCAGCCGGGACGCCGTCTCAGACGAAACACTCCCAGCACGGCAAGCATTGTGAAAAGCCAGAGGCTAAAGCCGACGTATTGTACGAGGCTTTCGAACGTGCCGGTGATGATGAGTACGCAGCAGCAGGCGCCCTGCGCCCATATGGCGACCCACGGCGTGTTCCAGCGGGGATGAATGCGCTCGGCGGCGCGGAAAAAAGCTCCATTTTCCGCCATGGCGTAGTAAACGCGGGGTCCGATGATCGTCATGGCATTGACGGTGGAAAGAAGGGCCAGCGCCATCAGCGCGCTGAAGGCTCCGGCGACCGCCGGCCCGAAGAGGGACCGCGCTGCGAGCGATCCCACGCCTACTACGCCTTTCATCGCATCGAGCGGAGCACCGTAGATGAATACGATATTTAGCCCGGCGTAGAGCGCCGCGACCAGCGCCGTTCCGGCCAGCAGAGACCGGGGAAGCGTCCGCTCGGGGTCGCGGAGCTCCCCGGCCACGTAAGTGGCCGCGTTCCAGCCGCTGTAGCCGAAAAACACCCACACCAGGCTGATAAGAAATTGCACCCCCAGCGAGTGCGGCGATGTACGCTGCGCCGCTGCCATGAAATGACCCCAGTCGCCGTGTCCGATGCTCGCCCCCAACACGATGAAGCACACAATGGTGATGATCTTCAGAGTGGTCAGCAGATTTTGTATCCGTGCGGCCCGAAGAAGTCCAAAGACGTTGAGCGTCGTGAACGCCAAAACCACGGCGCAAGCCACCAGTTGCGCCGGCCCAAGATGCACTGTTAGAAAGGCTGCCTGAATCGAACCCGAGCCGCCGGCTTTAAGAGCCGGGAAGAAATAAGCCAAATAGCCGGCAACAGCCAGCGCTCCCGCGGCGATCGGCGCCGAAAAGCCCGCAAAGAATGAAACCCAGCCGGTCAGAAAGCCCCACCCGGGTCCCCAGGCTTCGGTCAGGTAGACATACTCGCCGCCCGAACGGGGAAAGTTGATCCCGAGCTCGGAGTAACAGAGCGCGCCGGCCAGAGCCAGCACCGCGCCGGCAAACCAGATCGCCACAACCAGCCACGCCGATCCAAGATCGCCAGCCAGAAAACCGGTGGTCGTGAAGATCCCGGTACCGATCATGTTCGAGACGACGATCGCCGTGGCGCTGAAAACCCCGAGTTCGCGTAGCAGCTTCGGTTGGGGCATGGGCTACAATCTATACCACAAGCATCCCTCGGCGCTCTTCCGTGCGGCTCGATGCAGCTCTCCAGCGGCTTCGCAATCGATGTACAACCAAAAGCCGGCGCGGCCGGACGGCGCGATATCAGTCGTCGCTGCTGAATAAATCAGCGATGGTTTCCAGTCCATGCTGCTCATCGCCGCCCCGTCTTCCGCCTCCCAGTTCCCGGCGCAGTTTTGAGAGAGTCATGGATTGGACTATCGCCTTGCCGGGCCCCCGCAATGTCGCCAGAAACAGGCCTTCGCCGCCGAAGATCGCGGTCTTGATGCCGCCGGCGAGCTGTATGTCATAGTCGACGCCTTCATCAAAGCCGACGATGCATCCGGTGTCGACCTGCAAGACCTGCCCGGGTCCCAGATTGAAGTGCACGAAGTCGCCGCCGCCGTGAATGAAGACGGTTCCCGGCCCGGTAAATTTTTCGAGAATGAAACCTTCGCCGCCAAAGAAGCCGGCCCCCAGCCGCCTTGTGAACTGGATGCCGAAGGCGACCGATGCCTCAGCGCAGACGAAGCTGTCGCGCTGGACGAGCACGCTTTGCCCAGCCGCCAGTTCGATCGCCTCTAGCTTTCCCGGATAATCTCCGGCAAAACCGACTTCCCCTTCTGCCCCGAGCGTACGGAAATAGGTGAGAAAGAGCGACTCGCCGGTAACGGTACGCCGCAGCACGCCCATCAGCTTCTGGCCGATCGTCTGCCCGCTCATACGCGTTTGCCATTCCACGTTGGCCGTTTTGTAGACCATTTTGCCGGCCTCTGCGTAAAGCTCCTGCCCTGGCTTGAGCTTGATGCGCGCCACTTGCAAGTTGTCACCTTCGATGGAATATTCGAGCGGCAATACCCGGACCTGGCCGGAGGCGCCTGCGCTGCCGCCAGCGGGGGACCCGCAGTTGGCGCAAAACGCGGATCCTTCGGGAAGTTTGAATCCACAAGACGTGCAGAAAGGCATAGCGCGTTGATTCGCAGGAACGAACCAGGATATCAGGAATCAAAAACGGAGACGAATCGGCAGGGGCAGAATGAAGCGGAGACGTACCGCCCGGCGCAAACATGCTTTCCGCGCCTGCGCCGCGCTTTCGGCTGCTATGGTACGCCTACGCCTGAGACAAAAGGCTGCCTACCCTGGAAAAGATGGTGCTAATGGAGGAACTGACTGGGGGGAAAGCCGCTCCTATAGCCACGGTAATAAAGCCGGCCATCAGCGCATACTCTACCAAGTCCTGGCCGCGAGTGTCTGTCCACAGGCGAGCGATCACAAGGGCTTTCGTAATCTGTGCCATGTCCACTTCCTTTGCCCCCAACATAGGAACAGCGTCCACGCAAGGGCGTCCAGAGGCGATCATAAGGGACACTCTCCCCTCGTACAATTCGCCGAAAGACATATTCTTGATGTGTCCATAGTCGTATGACTCCGGCAAGACAAAACGATTGTCTCTGGCCTGGTGTACGGCGGGAAAACAAAAAAGCGCGCCGCGGAGGCTAGGGATTCTGGAGAGTCATGCGGACGGAATGCAGGCTGTCGTCAGTGATCTCGATGGTCTGTTCGGCGGCGCCCACTCCCTCTTTGCTTGCGGTGATGACGTGGCGCCCGGGCGGCAGCTTCAAGGCTTTGGGGGTTTCCCCTTCGACCGGCTTGCCGTCAACAGTGATGGTCGCTCCCGGCGGCACGGTGGAAAGCATAACCGTGCCCAGGATCGGGTGCATCGTAATCTGCACGTCGATCGGCCGATTGCCTACCGTAATTTCCCGCCTTTCGGTCTGAAAACCGGCTTGCGACAGCAGCAGCGTGTGCGAGCCTGCCTTCACCGGAATGGAACAGGGCGTTATGCAAGCGGTCAGATCGTCCCCATCGACGACGGCTCGCGCGCCTGGCTCGCTGGTGGAAATGTTAACCACGCCGCCGCCGGCGGCCGTCTTGGAGGCATTCGATCCTGAGCGTTCCGCACCGGATTTTTCTATTGGGATCGGCTTTTCCGGGGCTGTCGAGGCATCTTGCGGAGCGGCTGCGGCCGGAGGCGCGCTCGCCAGATTCGAGGCGGGCGCCGGCGGGTTGGGCGGCGTGGGCGCCGTGCCTGCCGGTTCCACGCTCATACTGGGTTTCTCTTGCGCCGGCTGGGCGCGGTGCATCTGCCAGAAAATTTCGCCTCCAACTGCGGCCAGCAAAGCGGCTACGGCAAAGAGCAGCACCCCCCGGCCGCGGGACACCGGCTCCGACGGGGGCGGCGGCAAACCAGCCCTGGGCGCAAGGGCATCCCTGACTTCCAGTGGAGGCAGTTTTTCGGCTCGCTCTGGGCCTGGGCCGGGCTCGATCGCGGAGGGAGCCGCAGCACTCTGGCTCCCGGCAAGGCTTTGCGGCGGCGTTTCTTCAGCGGCTGCTGCCGCCTCATTTACCGCCGCTTCTGGAAAATGGATCGCCTCGCTCGGCGCCGCAGCCGGGCCGAGCGGCGCCGCCGGCAATGGAGGAGATCCTGCCATCTCCACGACCGTCGGGAGATCTTCGGCGCGCGATGCTGGCTTATCGGGCTGCGTCATCACCGCCGGATCACTGGCCTCGGTTGTCGCGAACAGGGAAGGCATCTTCCGGAGCGTCGGCGTGAGGTTTGCGGTTTGAGCCACGGCCAGTTGCAGAGCTTCGGCGAAATCGCGGCAGCTCGCGAAGCGCTCCGCGGGCTCCTTAGCGAGAGCCTTCATCACTACGGCATTCACCTTGCTCCCAATGCTCGGATTGATTTCCTTCGGCGGGACCGGGCTCTCGCTAACGATCTTGAAGATGACCGTGGTGATGCTGTCGCCCAGAAACGGCTTCTGGCCCGTGAGCATTTCGTACAGCACCACGGCCAGAGAAAACTCGTCCGAACGCCCGTCCACCACTGCGCCTCGGACCTGCTCGGGGGACATGTAGCTCGGCGTGCCCATCACCGTCCCCGTATGCGTGAATTTCGAGGAGGCGATGCGCGCGATTCCGAAGTCGGTGATTTTCACCGCGCCTTCGGTATTCACCATGATGTTGCCTGGCTTGATGTCGCGGTGAACAATGCCCTTGCTATGTGCGTAGTCCAAAGCCTGCGCCGTCTGAGTGGCAATGGATACGAGATATTTGGCGTCTCCCACGAGCCCGGCATCCAGCATTTTCTCGAGAGTCTGCCCCTCGACGAACTCCATGGTGATGTAGGCTTGATCGCTTTCCTCAGCGATGTCGTAGATGGTGACAATCCCTGGATGCGACAGGATGCCGGCCGACTGCGCTTCGCGAAAGAGGCGGCTGCGAAGCTGTTCGCGTTCTTCTGGATGAGCCAGATCACCGAGGCGGATTGTTTTGATAGCGACCAGCCGGCCGATTGTCGGGTCCTGGGCTTTGTAAACCACGCCCATCGCGCCGCGGCCCAACTCCGACAACACACGGTAGCGACCGATCTGTTGCAGCACGCCGGCTCTCCGTTAACGTTAAACACTTTAGCACAGGCAAAGGCGGCCACATTTGTTTCGGAACGATGGCACAGCCATCTGCTGGTTGCGGCGCCGGACGTTCGCCGGCGTGCTTCAAACGCGCATCGCCTTCGGCGGGGCGCTGGCGAAAAGTGGCTGTGGATTTACTGGGGCCTGCCCACGCTGATGTACTCGAAGCCGCGCCGCCGCATCTCTTCCGGCCGGAACATATTGCGGCCGTCGATAATAAGGGGCCGGGCCATCGACTCCCGGATGCGGGCGAAATCCGCGCACAAAAACTCTTGCCACTCGGTGAAAATGACCAGCGCGTCCGCGCCGCTGGCGGCCTGTTCGGCTGACTGGCAGTAAACGATGCGATGAGAGGCGCTCGGAAGCGCGGCGCAAGCTTCCTTGATCGCTCGCGGATCGTAAGCGGCCACAGTAGCGCCTTCCGCCAACAGTTTCTCGATGACGGCAAGCGCCGGCGCAAAGCGGACATCGTCGGTGTCAGGCTTAAACGCCAAGCCCCATGCGCCGATCCGCTTGCCTTTGAGCACCCATACCTCATTTTTGATTTTTTGGAAAAAGTGTTCCATTTGGAGCTGGTTGATGCGCTCCACTTCCCGCAGCAACCGGAAATCGTAGCCGTTTTTTTCCGCAATGTGGCAAAAAGCCTGAAGGTCTTTCGGAAAGCAAAATCCGCCGAACCCGATTCCGGCGCGGAGGAAACTCGGGCCGATCCGGCTGTCGAGTCCCATTCCGGCGGCGACCTGCTCGACATCGGCGCCCACCTTCTCGCAAAGGGTGGCGATAGCGTTGATGAAGGAAATCTTGGTCGCCAGAAAGGAGTTCGAGGCGTGCTTGATGATCTCAGCGCTGTTGCGGTTGGTCACCACCAGGGGCGTGCTGCGGCCCTTCCACTCGCATCCCTCGTGGATGGGGCAATCGAAGCTTTGCCGCAGAATCGGGTCATAGATTTCGCGGAGCAACGCTTCGGCCCGCTCGCTTTCCACTCCAATCACCGTCCGCTGCGGATGCAGGAAGTCGTGAATGGCGGCGCCTTCGCTCAAGAACTCGGGATTGGAAGCTACATCGAAGGGCGCCGAGCCGCCATAGATCTGCATGGTGGCGTGAATCCTCTTGCCCGTGAGCACAGGAACCGTGCTCTTTTCCACGATGAGCTTGTAAGAGCGGGAGTGCGTCGCGATCTGTCTCGTCACCTTTTCCACGCTCGACAGATCGGCCTCGCCATTGGGCAGAGGCGGCGTGCCTAAACAGAGAAAAATCACGTCCGCATCGTTGATATGCGGCTCAAGGTCGCTGAAAAAACGGATCCGGCCGCGCTCGCTGTTGCGCTGGAGAAGCCTATCCATGTGCGGCTCATAAAACGGCGTGACCCCGCGCGCGAGAGCCTCAATTTTTGCCGTGTCGGTGTCGTGACAGCCTACTTCATGGCCGATTTCGGCGAAACAGAGGCCCACGACCAGGCCTACGTGACCGGTGCCCACTACCGTGATCTTCATGCGTTCATCCCTGCGCCTGCAATGCAGCCGTAATTCGTAAGTATGAAAAAAAGGCGGCGATCCCGCAACCCAATTCGCGCGACGCCAGTCATTGTGGATTCATTCCGCAGCGGCGGAATTCCGCGCATTAAGCTCGAGGCTGATTCCGAAGTCCCGAATCTGACTGGGTGGGGAGCCGGGAAAATCGGAAGCCGCCGGCAAACCGGCTTTCTTACTCCCGGACGCGGGCGTCGTAAACGAGGTTTGCGCCTCGAGTGACATGGACGCTGGCGATTTCAGCCTTTAGTGCGTCGATCTGGTCGTCCGGCTGGAAATCCTCCACCTCGGTCGAGAAAATCAAGTAATCTCCCTCCGGCAGACCGCCGAACCGGTACTCTCCCAATAGATTGGTTTTTTGCGAGCGGAGTCCGCCGAGGCGGTACCGATTTTGAGGGTCCAGCGGATAGCAGATGATGGAGACGCCGCGGGCGGGCTGCCCGCTGCTGTCCGTTACACGCCCGTGGACCCGTCCCGCGTCCCGGCGAATACGAATCACTGCGGAAGCTCTCCGGTTCGGCGGCAATACGAAGCCGCTCAGGGCTTCTTTGCCGTCGAGGGTAATATCGTCTACAACCGCCGACTCGGGACAAATCACGAAAAATCGCCAGCCGCCGGGCATCAGACCGGGGCTGGAGTAGACGCCTTGGCGGAATTCCAGGCGGATGGGCTGTGTTCTCGCGCCGTTTTCCACGCGAGACAGGAAAACGAGAATCTGCGGATCGTTTTGCTCCACGCCTTTCTCATCCACCACGCGCACGCTCACCTGCGGCGCCGGAGTGAGGCTGAGAGTATAGCCCTCCTGGTCGCCATGAATTTCCAGCGGCTGATAGGCGCACAGCTTGCCCTGCGGAGCATCCAGTTCGGCCACCAGCGTATAGCGCCCGGGCACGAGACCGCCGAAGGCGAACTGTCCGAAAGCGCCGGCGGTGGTTTCCCGCTTTTCTTCGTCCCGGAATAACGTGATATTGGCCCGGCTGTGAGGAAACCGCGGTGCGCCGCCAACAATCCCGGAAAAGTGCAGCAGCGCGCCGGCAATGGGCTGGATCTGAATGTTTTCCGTCTCGCGGCCGATGGTTACGTTCACCACGCGGGCCTCGGCCATCTCCAGAGTTTTGGGATAGTAGGTGGGCAGCAAGCCGGTTCCGTCCGGCAATTCCCTCGGCGCGGTAGCGACGTAGTACCGGCCAGGCTGGAGGCCCGGGATCCGGAAGTAGCCGCGGTCGTCGGTGACTGCCGAAAAAAGGACATGCCCCGAAATGGCGTGCGGCTCGGCCGTGATGGCGTTGACTGTAAAGTCGGGGATACCTTCGCCGTTTTCATCGACCACCCATCCCGTGATGGCGCCCAGGCGATGCAAACGAATTTCGGCCGAAAAGCCGGCTCCGGCTCCCAGCGCGATCGGCCGGCCCACCCGATCCCAGCTTTTCTGGCCATAACGGCCGGTGGCGAAGTTCGCGCGGCTCGCCTTCACCAGGTAATAGCCAGGGGGCAACTGATCGAATACATAACGGCCCTGGCGGTCTGTCAACACGGTCCGAACCGGTGATCCATCCGCCTGGGTCAACACCACGGCGCTGCCCGCCAGGGCAGCCCCGGTATCCGCATTCGTCACGATTCCAGAAATCGTCCCCAGCGACTCGGCCCCGAGAATACTTGACAGCAGCAGCGGCATCCAATAGACCAGCAAGGCCAGACGGCGCCGAGTTCGGACCCGCAATTCGCCCGTCATGATCCTACAATCTGCCGGACGACCATCCGCCCGCGGTCAAGAGCTTCCTGATATTCCTCGCGTTTTTCCTGCGCGGTGAAGCCGGACCCCAGCCGCAAATAGCGCTCGAGCCCCAATCCCACAACATAGGTTCCGGCGAACGCGATGGCCCCTTTCGGTATCAGGCCGCAGCCAAAAGGAACCTTCGATACCAGCTCGCGAGCGATCGCGCGCCAACCGAAAGCGGAGGTAATGATCGAAGCGATCTGCCCGCGCTGGTCTATGAAGCCGACCGGCGCGTCGCTCGCCGCAGCAATCAGAAATGCCATCCGGATCTGGTTCATCGTCAGCACAGCGATGTCGGATGCGAATTCGCCGACAGCCCAGGGCAGTTCGATGAAGCTCGGCACGATGTTCGGCAGGGCGCTGGCGAGGGCGAAGAGCGCGTTTTCGCGGGAGATTTTGCGGATCAGCCGTTCTATTACAGGACCTCGAAACGGCAGAAAATGCCGCGCCAGGGGAATCCACAGATCTTCGCGCTCCTCCAGGCAGCGTTCCACGGCGGCGGTCGGATGAGCCGCGTCAAAGCCGTAAAATGAGCGGCCTGGATGCTCCAGATGAGGTTCGGCCAGGCCGAGATCGCACTGCTCAAAGTCAGCCGCCGTCTGGATGCGCAGCAGGTGAGCCGACGCCTGCCGGAGCTTCTCCTCTGAGATGCCGGTGGGCAATAAAAATTGCACCATCCGGTGGTAGCCCGGCTCATCCTCGGCAAGCAAACCGATGGTGAACGGCTGATCGGCCATCTGCTGCACTTCACGGGGGTTCAGATTTTGTAAAGCGCCCCGGATTTGTCGAAAAATGTGAGTGGACATAAAAGCTCTCCCTGCGGCGCTGTTCAAGCCGGCTTTTCCGCGCCCTTGGCCCGAAAAACGACCCGCAAGCTCCGTCGCCAGTCGGCGCTCAGACCGATTCGTTCCACTTCGACCTGTTGGGAAAAGTATTGCAGAATCGTTTCCGTCGTGGGGTGGAAATGGAAAACGGGCGAGACCAGCATGAGGCGCGGAGGAGTCGGCTGGATCGCCAAACCGGGAAAATAGCCTCGCTTCTGAAATTCGCCACGGTCCAGATGCCATTTCACCCGCATCCAATAGTCAAGGCCTTGCAGCGGCAAATGGACGTCTTCGGAAGCCTTAATCTCTACTACCACGAGGCGCCCGCTGCGCTCCGAGCCGAGCAGGTCGATTACTCCCCGCTCCGATCCGGCCACGGCGGGAACTTGGGTGTAAAGAGGCTCCGGCAGCAAAGAGCCATCAATCGCAGCCGGGTCCGCCCGCACCATCGACTCGAGCCATTTCTCCGGCGCCATGTGGTAGAACGCGCTTTCCCGGGGGGCGGCATCCGCTCTGCGCTCTTCCGCGATGCGGCGCGCCAGCGCCTCTACCTCGTAGAAATTCCCGCCGGTAACCGGCCTCTCGTCGCCCACTCCGTAGGTCATCTGGCGCTCCATCGCTCTAGCAAATTCGAGGCCGCGCAGCCGAATCGAGAGCACGCCGTCGGGCCGAGCCACCGCCTCTGCGCCGAACTCGTCGATGAGCCGCCGGATCCATTGGGCAACCGGGCCTGCCGGCTGGGGAACCGGAGAGGCAGGATCCAGAGAGGTCGCTAAATTGCCGTAATTTTTCTCGTCGAGAGGGGATGTAAAGCCCTGGGAATCGAACGCAAACAGTTCGCAAGAAGCGCGCTCGCGATCCAGAAACGCCAGCCGGCTGCTGGTGGCGGCGGTCCGGCCCTGGGGGAGAAAAATTTTCAGTCCTTCCACTGTGCGGCGGCGCTCTCTGTGCCGCAAGTAATGCAGCCAGATCAAACCGAAGGAAAGAATCTGATCGCAAACGGCGGCGCGCGTGCTTCCGGCCCCCGCCTCGGGATCGGCGGCAATGGCGGCCAGAGCGGACGTTCCCTTGGTGAGAAACGCCCGGACGTAGGCCGGCGAGAGGGAGTGCTCCAGATCGGGGGCCGCGCTGATCTGGGCAATCGTCCACCCGCCGAACTGCCGCGCCAGCATTCTCCGGAACCGTTCTCGAAATTCCAAACGGCCGGCCCGCCGTTCTATCTCCGCCCCGACCCGGGCCAGGTCGAGAACCAGCATTTCTCCTTCCCCTTGCGCCAGCCGGCGCGTCACCAGTTGGATGCGTCCGTTTTCCTCGCGCCCGACGCGTAGAATCCGCCGCACCAGGCTGGTTTCCGCACTCCAGACATGCAGCAGGACCGCGCTGCCTCTGATTTGCAGATCAAATCGCCCCGGTTCTAAAGGGATGGTCTTTTCCCCTGGTTCGAATATGGCGGGAGAGCGGCACGCGCGCACGAACTCCTCAATGCGAGCGTGCAGCGCCTCAGGGGGATCGGCCCGAGCCGCCTTCCGGCGTAGAGACATGGATCGACTACGATCTTAACCGATCCAGGATGGAAACCAACAATCGAAGGTGCGGGCCCTGCTCCCGTTACCCCAGCAGGGCCTTATGCCACTTCAGTGAACCTACCGACAGAGGAGGCAAGCCGACCAAAACTAAAATAACCTCTTCCGCCGCAGCGACGAGGCTGCGGCCCCCTAGCACTGTCGTGCTGCCGGAATTTTCGCGGCAAACAAGCTGCCAGCCGATAACTTCTTGTAGATCAAAGCCTCCCGTCCGAACTGGAGCTGCAATTCTACAATATTCCGTAGACCTGACTCCGGTTTTCCAAAATTCGGGAACATCTGGGATTCGGAAAAACGCACTGGATAGCTGCGGAGCAGATGCGTCGGATCGAAAAATCACACTGTGTCACTCGGAGTTTCACGCCAGACTTTTCGCACGCGCTCCAGACCGTTCTCGAAGCCATCTTTGAGCCGCCGGGGAGCGAGCGCCACGATTGCCTTGGCGCACTGCAATACCGTCGGAGCCAGACGCGACTCAGCTACCGATTCGATCGGCCGCTTTCCTGGTGCAAAGGCCACGATGGCTAGGACGAGCGCCGCGGCAATCAGCATTCCGCGCAGCAGGCCGAAGCCGGCGCCGAGGAGGCGATCCACCCAGCGTACGCCGGTTGCCTTTACCAGGCTGGCCAGAATTTTGGAAATCAAAAAACCCGCGAAAAGAAACGCGCAAAAGATCAGGACAAAGCCGGCGAAGCTTGCCACTTCCATGTTCTTCGCATAGGGTTCTATATGCCTGGCGGGAAGAGGGTACCACCACAGAGCGCCCAGAATGCCCGTGACCACGGCCACCAGCCCAACGAGCTCGCGAGTCATGCCTTTGATGATGCTGGTGACAAAGGAAATCACAATGACGGCGGCAATTAGGACGTCCAGCCAGTTCACAGCGCTTTCCCTGTCAGGGCCCGGTACGCTTCCAGGTATTTTTCGCTGGTTTTGCTGACTACATCATCCGGCAGCGGAGGAGCCGGCGGCTGCTTATTCCAGTGGATCGACTCCAGGTAATCCCGCACGTACTGCTTGTCGTAGGAGAATTGGGCCCCCCCGGGCTTATAGCTTTCGAGCGGCCAGAAGCGCGAGGAATCCGGGGTGAGCACTTCATCGCCCAGGATGAGGCGTCCGCCCGCGTGCCCGAATTCGAATTTTGTATCAGCAATGATGATGCCGCGCGAAAGGGCATAGTCTGCGGCTTTGGAATAGATCTGAAGCGTCAAATCCCGCAGTTTAGCCGCCAGTTCGGCGCCGACACGCTTTTCCACTTCGCTGAAGGAAATATTCTCGTCGTGGCCCGTAAGAGCCTTGGTCGACGGCGTGAAAATGGGCTCGGGCAGGCGGTCGCTCTCTTTGAGGCCGGCCGGCAGGGGAATGCCGCACACGGTCCCGTGTTTCAGATACTCTTTCCAACCCGAGCCGGACAAATAACCGCGCGCCACGCACTCGATCGGCGCCATATCGGCTTCCACCACCAGCATGGACCGACGATCGAGTTGCTCGCGGTAGCGCGGCAACGGCTCGGGGTATTGGGAAACATCGGCCGTTACGAAATGAGTGGGCACAATGTCGCGCAGGAAGTCAAACCAGAAAATCGACAACTGCGTAAGGACTTCGCCCTTCCGCGGGATGCCGGTGGGCAGAATGTAATCGAACGCCGAGATGCGGTCGGTGGCGACGATGAGCAGCCGGCCGTTCGCGCGGTAAACGTCGCGCACTTTGCCCCGGCCCACAAGCTGGCAACCCGGCAGATTGGTTTGAAGGAGAACTTCTCGTATAGGAAGTGGCATGCTGAAAGAGTTCACAATCAAAAGAAGATCATAGCCCAGGCGCGGCTGTTATGAAAACCATTATTGAGCCATTCAAGATCAAGACGGTGGAACCGATCCGCCGCACCAGCCCGGCCGAAAGGCAGCGCTACCTGGAACAGGCTGGCTACAACCTGTTCCGCATACCCGCCCGCAACATCCTGATCGACCTGCTGACCGATTCGGGCACTAGCGCCATGAGCACCGGGCAGTGGGCCGCCATCATGCGCGGCGATGAGAGCTATGCGGGCAGTGAGAGCTTTTACCGGATGCAAAAGGTGGTGCAGGAAATTTTCGGCTTCCGCCACGTGATCCCTACGCACCAGGGCCGTGCCGCCGAACGCATCTTGTTTTCCGTAATGTGCAAGCCGGGCGACGTGGTTCCTTCCAATACCCATTTCGACACCACCCGCGCGAATATCGAGTTCGTCGGAGCCAAGGCCGTGGATCTGCCGATACCCGAAGCGGCCGATACCCAGGCCCGGTTGCCCTTCAAGGGGAATATGGACGTCGAGGGCCTGCGCCGCCTCATAGCCGACGTGACGCCGCGGCGCATTCCGCTGATTTTGATGACCGTAACCAACAACTCGGCCGGCGGGCAGCCGGTTTCGATGGAGAACCTGCGGGCGGCCAGCAACCTGGCGCGGGAGTTCCAGATTCCGTTTTATATCGACGCCTGCCGGTTTGCCGAAAACGCCTACTTCATCAAACTCCGGGAGCCGGGCTATAAGGACCGCACGCCGAAACAGATCGCTCAGGAAATGTTTTCCCTGGCTGACGGCTGCACCTTTTCCGCCAAGAAGGACGCGTTTGCCAATATCGGCGGCTTCCTGGCGACGAACAGCGATTCCCTCGCCGAACAGGAAGAGAACTTGCTGATTTTGACCGAAGGCTTTCCTACGTACGGAGGGCTGGCCGGGCGCGACCTGGATGCTATTGCCGTCGGCCTCGAGGAGGTTCTGGAAGAAGACTACCTGAACTACCGCATCGCTTCCACGGGTTACTTGGGCCGCCACATCGCCGATCACGGCGTGCCTATCGTGGAGCCGCCCGGCGCACATGCCGTCTACATCGACGCCGGCCGCATGCTGCCCCACATTCCGCGTTCCCAATTTCCCGCTCAGGCTTTGGCCGTGGAACTTTATCGGCACGCCGGCATCCGGTCGGTCGAGATCGGCTCGGTCATGTTTGGGGAGAATGCCCGGCAGGAACTGGTGCGTCTGGCGATTCCGCGCCGCGTTTACACGCAGAGCCACATAGATTACGTGGTAGAGGCCATTCTCGAGGTTTACGAGAACCGCGAGAGCATTCGGGGTTTCGAAATTACGCAGGAAGCCCGTTTCCTGCGTCACTTCACCGCGCAATTTCGGCCCGTCGCCCCGTAGAGGCGGGCGCTCAAGCGCGTTCGGCGCTGTGCGGCCAGCATTGCCTGAAAGCCGGAATCACCGCGCGGCGGGGGCCAGCCGGAATCTCAAGAATACCTGAATCCCAAGGGGATGGTTGCCGTAAACGGGCTTGAGAACATCCGGCGTGCCGAAATAAGTGAATTGCCCGCCCAGGCCTGTACTGAGCCAGCCTGCGTAGCGAGGCAGCTCGTATTCGTATCCCGCCGTATAGGCCTGCACGCGCGCATACCGGCGTTCATCCACCAGCAGGACGAAAAGTTGCTCTTCATAGATCAACGTGGAATCTTTGTCCACATTCTCCACGCGCCCCCAGATCCAATGCTTGTTCTTAAAGAATAGAGTGGATTCGGCGAGGTAGGAGTTATAGATTTGCCCGGGAATCCGGGTGGGCGCCGTCACGATGTGATTCCTCGGGGGAGGCAGAAACGGCGGCTGAAGGAATGGTGCGGTGCCGCTCTCCTGGCCGGCCGGTGCGACTGCGTCGGCCGGCTGCCGAGAAGCCGCGAAAAACTGGGTAAAGTTCGGCTGCTGCGTATAGGTCAAATCGTTATTGCGCCCCCACAGCAGAGTGGTCGCCCAGTGCCCGGTCGCCAGCGGCCGCACGTACATGACCGACGCCGTTGTGCGGAGGGTTGGGCGCAGCGGATGAGTCGCTTCGCGCTGGTTGATCCGGCCGGCTGAAAACTGTGCCGTCCAGCGCGATGACGGGGCCACTGTGAGGCGTGCGGCGAAGGAATCGATCGCGCCGCCCTCGATCCCCCAGCGATGCTCATCGGGCTCGCGGCCGTGAAAACCCGAAGCCTCGATCGTCACTGGGCCGTAGGAAAGACCGGCGGTCGCTACGTTGTTCGAAATGTGCGTGGAGTCCTGATCGTGATGCCCGAGCGTCGCGATCGGATCCTCGGAAGCCGAGAGCCGGTGCGGATAGGCCGTCGGACCGAGCGCAGGCTCGCCGCGGGGGCCGCCGTAAAAATGCAAAACTGTTCGCTCGCCGAGTTGGATCTGGTAAGAAGCGGCCAGCTCCATGAACAAATCATGCGGGTGCTGGCCGCTGATGATGGGGATGCCGCCGTTGGCGGTTTCGCCGGTTTGAAAGATGAGGGGGTAGCGTTCGTTGGTGATCGTAGCCGGCTCCAGGCTCAACATCGCGCGGAAAGTAAGCGTGCCGGGGCCGAGACGCCGCGAGAGCATGGGCATGAACCAGTTGGTGGAGAAAAACTTGTCGCGGCCTCGCGGTCCGGTTTGCTGGGATTCCACGGCAAATAATTCGCCATGAACCATCAGATTCCAGTCTCCAAGACTTTGGTGCAGCATATCCATAGGGGCGGCCTTGGGCATCTGGCTGGTGCCGGAGGCGTAATTTGCGGCCGCCGTTCCCATGCTGGCATCCCCCCTGCCGCTCATGTTGGCGAGGGTGACCTCGGAGAGAGGAATGCCGCTGAAATTGCCGCGCCCGGATTGCCAGCCATCCACGCAATCCCCGCAGACGCCTTTCGTTTGCGCCTGCCCCGGCGGCTTCACTCCCGCGATCTTGTAATACTCAGGCGCCGTTCCGGAAGCCAGATCCTGGCCGCACGGGCAATCGGCTTCGTGAGCGCATTGGTCGCAGCCGCCGCGAATGCAGCAAAAGTATCGCTTCTCCGCTACCAAGGTTTGTTTGGCCCGCAGCAGGGCGTCGGTGGCTTCTTTCAGCTCATCGGGAGGCTCGCCCGGCGTAGGGCACGCCTGCTTCTCGGAGGGCAGAAGCTTCACCGACTTTTTATTCACGCCTTGGATTGCGCCGCGCCCGGCCTGCCACCCTCCGTAGCATTCGCCGCAGGCGCCAAGGCCCTTGGCGACATTCGCCGCGCAGTTGCAGGAGCCGTTTACACGCGCACAAAGGCTGCAAGAAGGCTTCACGCAGCAGTTGTAGCGTCCCTGTGCGGCCAGTTTCTTCTTTGCCGCCGCCATCTTGCGCTCGGAAAGCTTCAGGTCGGCCTTCGCTTTTGTGGGTTTTGGGTTCCTGACGCCGCCCTCGTGCCCCAGAAGAGCCGGGCTGGCCGCCAGCAACAGCGCCCACAGAGAGGCGATGCTGCGCCGGGCAGTCACTGCGCAGCTCCGGGCTCCGCCGCATCTCTGACCTCCAGAATGAAATCGGCGGTTATGATCCGGCCTTTTCTTTTAAATTGCGACCATCCGCGGTAGATGCCCGCCTTTGGGAACCGGACCAGAAACGGCACGGTTCCGTCCCGGCCTGCACGAGGCTCGCGCTCGTCCGGATGGGAATGAACGAAAGTCACGGAATCCTGATGCACAAGCATCAGATGGCCCATGGCCCCAAGGTACGGCTCGAGGTCGGCGACGGCTTCGCCGGTGGCCGCGTCCTTGAGGGCAAAAAAAATGTCCTCTGTTTTCTTAGCCGGCAAATACGTTTCGGGCGCTTTGAGTTCCACGGTGACGCCGTCGCATGTCTTAACGCGCGAGCGCTCCCCGGCCGAAGCTTTGGTGATATCGAACTTGCGATCTGATTCCCCGCCCACGCGAATTTTCGCCATCATCACCTGCTCGCCGGCGCCGGCAGGAGCGGTGTCGGCGAAGATATGATATTCACCGGCTGCCGGAAACGTGTACTGAAGCTGAAAGCTCCCATCGCCCTGACGCTCGGGATGCTCGTGCGCGAAGTGCGCCAGGTCGCTCCGCAGGATCAGAAGATGCATGAGCTTCTCGTGCATCACTTCGAATGACGAGAAGATTTCCCTGGGTTTCTCGCGAGCGCGAACAACCAATTCCAGCTCGACCGGCTGGCCGGCCTTGGGGTTTTTCGGGTTGCTCTTCAATTCCAGTTGAAACGGGCGCGGGCCCGGCTTCCGCTTCCGCGCGTCATCGGCGTCCAGAACCTGCAACGGAAATGTGACCTGGAACGCCTCATCGGCGGGCGGCTGAATCGCAAGTTGCAACCGGTATTCGCCGCCATGGCTGAACGTCGGGTGGACGCCGTATTCGCCCGGAATTCCTTCCGTGTGCGCGATCTCCTCGTACTTCGGCATGCTGGGCATGGCCGGCATGTCCACTGTCGCGTGAATGCGCGCGCGCACCACGGGCGCGGCCCCTAGCAAAGGGTCCACCCGGCTCCTATCCACCACCCGGAACTCGATTTGCATCTCTTCCTGCGCGTAAAGTCCGTCGGGAGGCAGCCGCAGCATGACGTCATATTTGCCGGCCGTTTGATGCGGCGGTTCCTGAGCGGCGAAACCAATAACGGACAGGAGACAAACGTAGAGAAAGAGAAAGCGCATCGGCGTTTCAGTCGCGTATCATTTCACGGATATGGTAGCTGTGTTGCCCGCCTGGCCGCCAACACTGATGAACATGACGACCTGATCTCCCGGTGTTACGTCCTGGGGGATCTGGATATTCGCCTGGGCAAGCCCGACGAAAGCCGGCGTGAGTCCCAAAAACAGGACATTAGCCGGCTTTCCTCCTATGTTGGCGGCCCACGGAAGCACTGCCGGAGAAACATGGTCGAGCGGCGCCGCCTCCCCCGTGGGTACCGGAGGATTCACCGCTCCCTGGCCGGTCAAATAGACGACGATCACGTTTCCGCGCGCTTCCGGATTAGCCGGGCTGTTGAGGCTGCCATCCTGGTTTTGCACAACCGCCCGGTTGCTCGGCAGGTATTGGAAGATGCCCACCGACGACGCGGCGACGTTGAAGGTAAGAGGATTGCTCGATCCCGCCGCATTGGTCACCACGGCCGTGGCCGTTCCGGGAGCTGTCTCGAAAGGCAGTTGGGCGTTGATCTGCCCGGGAGAAACGAAGAACAGCGGCGCAGGCGCGCCGTTGATGGTGACAGACGTTCCAGCCAATTGCGCCGGCAAGGGAGTCTGCGTGGCCGCGAGCGTCGTCGGCGCCAGATTCAGCCCAAATATCGAAATAATCGAACCGGGAGCGACAGGGACCGGAGCCGGCGCGAAGCTCGCGCCATTCACCACGCCGCCCGCGCTGATGGTGGGCTGGGAACTGAACGAGACCTTGCGAATCAGATAGTTCTGCCAGTCTACGATGTAAAGATTGCCGCCGGCATCGATGGCGATCCCGCCCGGAAAATTCAGGCTGCTGGCCGTGGCCAGCACTCCGTCGGGTCCGCGCCCTGGCTGCCCGTCGCCGGCGACGGTGGTGATCGTGCCGCCGGGAGAAACGCGGCGGATCCGGTTGTTGCCCGTGTCGGCGATATAAATGTTTCCCTTGGAGTCCACCTTGACGTCGCAAGGCGAGCTCAGCAGGGCATTGGTGGCGGCTATGTTGTCGCCGTTGTAACCGGCTTGGCCGGTTCCGGCGATCGTGGAGATGGTGCCGTCGGGAGTGACCTTTCGGATGCGATGATTGCCCTGATCAGCGATATACAAATTCCCCGCCGAATCGAGGGCGATTCCCGCCGGCTTGTAGAGCAAGGCCTTGGTAGCGGCAATGCCGTCTCCGTTGTAGCCGAAAGCCTTGGGTCCATCGGGCGTACTTTGGATCCCGCCGGCGACGACAACGAGCTTCCCATCCGGCCCCACTTTGCCCACCCGATGGCTGTGCATTTCGGCAAAGTAGAGAACGCCGCTCGGATCCACCGCGACCGCGCTCGGCCAATCCATCGGTGAGTTGGGCGCGGGAACGCCAGGCGCAAAGGGGTTGTGCGTTCCGTTGCCCACGATCGTGGTAATAGTCCCGCCGGCTACCTGCCGGATGCGGTTATTCTGCTGGTCGGCGATGATGAGGACGCCGTTCGGTCCCACTGTCACATCTGCCGGATTGAAGAGCTTTGCGGCAGCGGCCGGGCCGCCGTCGCCGACGGAGCTGGTGGGCTGGCAGAAGTTGTCGATGGAAGGAGCGTCGCCGCTGCCTGCGACGGTGTTGATCGTGCCGTCCGGCGAAATCCGGCGGATCCGCTGGTTGTTGGAGTCGGCGAAGTAGACGTTGCCCGAGGAATCGACTGAAATATGACTCATTTGCTCCAAGGGATTTACCCCTGGACACGAAGGGCTGTTCAGATTTGCCAGGGCGAGCATAGCGTTCACAGCAGGGCCGCCGTCACCGCTGTAGCCACGCGCAGGCGTTCCGCTCACCGGTGTGGTACCCGCCAGGGTGGTGATGATTCCGGTTTGGGATTGGGCTGGGAGGGGACCCAACGTCGCGAGGAACAGAGCGAGAATTAGACAAGATCCAATCGAGCGCAAAGTATCACCTTGGTTCCCAAAACGATCTTCCGGGGAATGTATGCTGCCACTCTGAGGACGCGGTTGGAACAGTATACCCTTTCCCTGTTCCAGCGGTCAAATTCGACCGGCGTTCGGCTTTGGATTCAACTTGTTCCGCAGATCTAAAATTAAAATTATAAATGGCGCCGGCGCTGCACGCGCTCAGGGGGCGCTCATGAGCGGAAAGAAGATCGTACTTGTTGCATCCTCGACCGAGGCCAACGAATACTCCCAAGACTGCTGGATTCAAATGTTGTTCGCCACTCTTCCTGCCCCGGTGGCGAAGCATTTTGTCAACCTCGACGTTATTTTGCGGAACGAGACTTGGCCGGACGGCCAGGCAAAGTACGTGCCCAACGGCCTGCGGGTGGTGGAGTCCATCCTGCTGCGCGAGTTCCCTCCGGAAGATATCGCGGTGTGCTACCCGGACCAGATGGAGCGGTTCATCGGGAGCGATACAAGGGCGGTTGGACTGCACGCGCACAACCCACTGGGCATCACGTTCGCAACGGATGTGTACGCTCACTTGGCGGGTCCTCGCACGGAACCGCTGAACGCCGCGGAATTTAAGCGGGCGATTCTCCACCCGGTTTTGCGGCAGCATAAATCCCATCTAAAGATCCTCGTGGGAGGCCCGGGCGCCTGGCAGATCGAACAAACCGGGATGCGCCAGGAATGGGGCATCGATTGTCTGGTGGACGGCGAAGCTGAGCACTTGGTCCTGGAGTTGTTCCGTGCCGCCGTCCGGGGTGAGCCCTTGCCGGCCGTGGTCAAAGGCGCGAGCCCCGAAAGTCCAGATCAAATTCCTGTGACCCGCCACCGCTCTACGCTGGGCGTCGTCGAGATCACGCGGGGGTGGCGGGCGAGGCTGCCAATTTTGCGGCGCCGCTGTGCGGCGCGGCCAGAGCATCCCGCTCGATAACATTCTTCAGAACGTGCGCGCCAACGTGGCCGACGGCGCCGATACCATCATGCTCACAACAGAGGATGTGTTCCTATATGAGCAGGGACCGCGGTGGCAGCCGAACCGAGAAGCTTTGCTGCGGCTTTTTCGGGCTGTAGCGGCGGAGCCGGGCGTGCAATATATTCATCTCACCCACGCGACCATGGCGCCCGTGGTGCAGGATCCGGGCATGATCGAAGCGATCACGCCGTACACAGTTGGAATGAGCCGCAAACGCCACCCTGCCTCCACACATCCGGAGAACCGCTACGCCAGCGTCATCATCGGGCTGGAGACCGGTTCCGTGCGGCTGTTCAAGAAGTACATGCCGGGCAAGGCCTATCCTTACCGGCCAGAGCAGTGGCCAGACGTGATGTTGAAGGGGATGGAAATTTTAAACCGCCACAACTGGTTTCCGTTCTGCACCTGGATTCTGGGGCTTCCGGGAGAGACGGACGCGGATACGCGGGAGTCCCTGGATTTGTTGCATGCCCTCAAGGGCGCCAAGTGGTGCGTGGTACCTACGCTGTTCACGCCGCTCGAAGATACACGGCTGGCCAGCCGCGAGGCCGCCAAGCTGCCACAGCTCACGGATCTGCAATGGGAGTTTTTCTTTACCTGCTGGCGCTATAACCTCGATTTTTACCGGGGCGCGAAGAAAAAAATCCTCTTCGGGCTGGGTATTCCGTTGTATTACTACTTGCTCGGCCGCAAGCTTTTTGGGGAGCGCGTGAAGTACCCGCTGTGGCGGTTGGCCCATGTACCGGAGCGGATCATGCGAGGGCGGCTATATCTGGATTTGGACCGCCCTGCGACCCGCTTTTCGGTCCCCGTGGAGGCTCCTGTTCCGCTCACGGCCGCCACGCCGCCCGAGCGGGTTGGATTGATGAGTTTGCAATAGCGCGGCTGCTGGGCAGCGTGGCGGCGCCGGGGAGCGCGTCGGAAATCCTGGTTTTTGGGCGTAGAGCCGCTCGCGGTGCTGCTCTATCGCCTCCTGGCCATTTGAAATCACCGGGAAACCTTTCACTCGTGCTGGCGATTTCACGCACAAGATTTCGTGCGTCTCGGCGATGACTACGGGGGGCAAACGGGGCCCTGGGTGCTCCTTGTACCTCGGCGTACAGCAAGTGGAGGGCGCCCGCACGCGGATGAAACCGACTGGCCGCGCAGGGCCGACTCACTAAAGGGGGCCGACCGGCTACGGGCCATCCATGCACTTAGCTTTCATTTACAACGGGGTTTTTATCGCCATCATCGCCCACGGGCTGATTGGGGGATCGTTGATCTGGGACAAGATTCTCCTACGCCGGCCTGAGACCCGCAATTTGCTTTCATACGTTTTCTGGCTGGGAGCGCTGAGCATCCTGGGGCTCTGCCTGATTCCCTTCGGCTTTACCATGCCCCCCATTCCGATTGCCCTGGTCTCGTTTGGCGCTGGTTTGCTACACATGGCCTCGATCTTCTTCTACTATGAGGCGCTCAAGCGCGGCGAAGCCTCGCAAACACTGGCCATTATGGGAGGCTTTTCGCCGCTTGCAACCGCGCTGATCGGGGCGCCCATCCTGGCTCAACCGCTAGGCAATCAGCTTCTCGGCTTTGCTCTGCTCACGGCCGGCGGGTTCGTCATGTTCTTTTCCGAGCGCATCGACCTGAAAAGCATTGTACCGCCCATTCTGCTCGCTTCGGGTCTGTTTGGCTTGGTTAACGTGCTGATAAAAGTGGTCTATGACCACACGAATTTTGTATCCGGCTATGTCGGCTTTACCCTCGGCACTGCGGCCGGGGCATTCTTTTTGCTCGTCCGGCGTTCGTGGCGAAAGCAGATCTTCGAGCAGTCGGAAGAGGCTTCGCCGCGCAGCCGATTTTGGTACCTAGTGAATCGCTTTCTGTCAGGGATAGGTTCTTTTCTGGTCTATTACGCCGTTAGTCTGGCTCACCCGGCAGTGGTGGACGCCATTGCCGGCGTCCGCTACGCGATCATCTTTATCGGCGCATTCCTCATTACACGCCTGAAGCCTTCCTGGCTCGCAGAGGATTTCTCGGGTCGAGCGCTGGCCGGGAAAATCGCGGGAACCGCGTTAGTAACAGCGGGTTTGGTGCTCTTGGGCTTGCAGGGAGGCGAAACCAATGCAGTTTACCTCCGCCGCCCGGATGTCGTGGCGTGGTTCCAATCTCGTTGGGCGTGAGGATCTCGTTGTCGCGGCCTCGATGTTTATCTACTGCTGGGGAATGGGGTTACAACCGCCCTTGCCTTTTTCTGTTGTCTCTTCCGCGGAATCGCCCAGAGCGGTGAGGGCACTGGGCGCTCAAGGCTGTCGATTCCCAGCCGGATGATTTTCTCGATTTCGCTGTACGGCAACTGCCACTCGAGCGACAGATCAAAAATCGTCTTTCCGGCGCGGAACCCGCTGAAAACCGTGCGCTGGAAAGAGGGCGGGAGCCGTTCTAAGGTTCGCGTCATCGGCGCCTCCACTTGGTCCGTAAACGCACCCACAGCAACCCGGATGCCAAAGGACGTCTTTACTCCGATGCCGTCGCGTTTCGCGCTCTCCGGCTCCAGCATGTTGCTCCAGATAGCGAGTGCCGGCGGGGAATCTGGTGGGGCCCGGCAACCTCCCGGTAAAAAAGAACCAAGTAAGGGTTTGGGCGGCTATGGAAGTTTTGCCGCCCCGCGCTGTTCGGGCGTAGCCGTAGCCCAGACCTGCCTGCATAGTCGGGCGGAGTTGGTCTCCGTTTTGCTGGCAAGTGCGCCTGCTCCGCGCCGCATGCCGGCCAGGGGCAATGCCGAAACCGAGCACGGCAGAGAGTGGGGAGTAAGACCGTGGATCCCCGAAAGCGCAAAACTAGTCTTCTTCACCCGGAACTCGGCTGGCGGGCCAAAAGGCTCTCGACGGCGTTGGGCTGGGGGAGACGGCGACAGCCGTTGCAATTCGCCCGCCCCGGGCGTATGCTTGGCGTGGGCCAACCTCAGAACAGCCAATACAACCGACAGGAGGCCGTTATGGCAAAAGTGATACGGTGCCGCGATGTGGGAGTCGACTGTGACTTTGAAGCGCGCGGCGAAACGGAGCAGGAAATACTGAGAAAGTGCGCCGAGCACGCTAAATCCGCGCATAACATGGATTCGATTCCTCCCGAACTGGAGGCCAAGGTTCGAGGCGCGATTCGCGACGAGGAAGCAGCTTAGGCCAGGAGCCGGGATCCGTTCTTTCGGGCGGCAAGTCCCGGCAGAGAATGTGTGCACGGGCGCCCTCCCGTGCACACCCTCAGACGGCAATCTCCCTGAACTTGTACTTCGTCTGGTATACCGCTTCATTCACACGAAGGCTCAGACCCGGAGTTTTAGGGAGCGTATAAAAGCCGTTGCGGAACTCGTAGCCGTCCGCAATGATGGCATCACAGCGCGAACGGTCGTCTTCGGCTGTGATGGCGGCAGCAACGGCTTTGGCAAAGTGCAGATTCATCAGCCCGCCTATTTGAGATCCCCAGTTGTGAGGGACGCAGAATCCCTCGTTTTCCGCGGCTAGCTCGGCCGCCTCACGATTGCCGAGAAAGCCGGCTCGCCGGATATCCAGTTGAGTCACGTCGATCGTGCGCGGCTTCAAATACGGCCGCAATTCGTCGGCGGAACGCATATTTTCGCCGTCGGCGATCAGCGTCTTCATGCCGGCTTGTTGCATCTTCTCGCGCAAACGGGCATATAGTTCGGGGTCTTCGGGGAAAATCTCCTCAATCCAGAACAGGTTCGACTTCTGCGTCTCGCTCAAAAAGCGCCAGGCCAACTGGAGGCGGCCGCGATAGCCGTTGTTGGCGTCGGCCATGATCTTCACCTCGGGACCGACCGCCCGCCGCACCGCATTGACCACTTCAATATCGCGCAGAACTCCGGCAACGCCGGGCATCCACTTGTCGCAGCGGCCCACTTTCAGCTTCAAGCCACGGTAGCCGGAGCGGACCGCCTCTTCCGCCTCCGCGACCACCGCCCCAACGCCTTTCTCGGGGATCATTACATCACTGAAATAGAGCGTGCCGTCGTAAACCTCTACCTGCTCCCGCGCCGAAGGACCGATCAATTCATGGCAGGGCACATTGAGAATCTGGCCGACGAGGTCGAAAAGGACGCTGTCCAGAAAGCGGTACTTCGCCAAAGCCGGATTCCGCACCGTAAGGATACGGCCCTGGCGGATCTCGTAGAGTTCCAGCGGGTCGGCGCCGATCAGGTTCCGGAGCGATTCGAGCATTGCCTTGTCGGGACTGGAATAATCGAGCGTGCCCGTGCCAGAAACCCCCTCAGCGGTAAATACGCGCAGCAAATGCGTGGCGTAGGTCTCGCCTTTGGGAGCCTGGTCGTAAGCGTTCATGGCCACCTTTTTGTGGAAGCGGCCTTCGATTGGCGTGATTGTAATGCGGCTGATCTTGGCTGATCCTTTCGCAGCCGGCATCTTCGCGGCTGCCGCGGCTGCGAGGCACAGAAAATCTCGACGGCGCATAAAGACCTCGTTGAGTACCTGCAAACAGGTCCGGCGGCTCTCAGAATCTGCGCCTGGAAAACACAGGAGAGCCGTTCGGCCGCAACCCATGATAATCAGCTCCGCCCGGTCCTGCAAGGCTCGCTCAGGCCGAGGCACGGATGGCCGAAACGGAGATCAAGAGGGGGCTCAGACGCGGGCGAGATCCCGCACTGCCTGGTCTACGCGATGGAGCGCTTCTTCGATGTTGGCCAGCGAGGTGGCGTAGCTGAACCGCAGATACCCCTCCCCGTAACTGCCGAAGGACGTGCCGCTCAAACCGGCCACGCCGGCGTTCTCCAAAAGGTGGGTTTCCAGTTCCGCCGACGACATGCCGGTCCCCGTGATGTTCGGAAAGGCGTAAAACGCGCCGCCGGGGAGGGCGCAGCGGAAACCGGGAATCCGGTTCAGGCCGGCGACGATGACATCGCGGCGCCGCCGGAATTCCTCGACCATGCGGTCGACGCTCTCCTGAGGCCCGCGCAGCGCCTCAAGCGCAGCACGCTGCGTGAAGCTGGCCGTGCAGGAGTTGGAGTTGACCATCAACCGCGTAACGGCTTGCGCCAGCCGCTCCGGCATGACGCCATAACCGATCCTCCAGCCAGTCATGGCGTAGGTTTTAGAAAAACCATCGAGAAGGATGGTCTTTTCCATCATTCCTTCGATGGAAGCGATGGAATAATGCTGCTCTCCGTAGAGGATCCGGCTGTAAATTTCATCGGAAAGCACAACCAGATCGCGATCGCGGACCATGGCGGCGATCTCGCGCAGGTCTTCTTCGGGAATCACGCCCCCGGTGGGATTCTGCGGCGAGTTGAGAATCAGCAGTTTGGTTCGCGGCGAGAGCCGTTCCGACAGCATGTTCAGATCGAGGGAAAAGCCGCGACTTTCTACCAGCGGCAGCGGCACGGGGATAGCCCCGAGATAGCGGATCATCGATTCGTAAATAGGAAAGCCGGGATTTGGATACAGCGCTTCGTCGCCGGCGTCAAGCAGCGCCAGCATCGAGAAGAAGAGGATCGGCTTGCCGCCGGGAACGACACACACGTGCTCCGGGCCAACGCGAACGCGGCGCGTGGCCGAAACCATGCCGGCGATTTCTTCGCGCAGGTCAGGATAGCCCTGGGAAGGGCCGTAATGGGTCCACCCCTCATCCAGCGCTTTTTTGGCTGCTTCCACGATGTGGGGAGGGGTGGGGAAGTCGGGCTCGCCGATTTCCATGTGGATCACGCTCCGGCCTTCGGCCTCCAAACGCCGGGCCTTGACCAAAACATCAAACGCCGATTCGGTTCCCAGGTTCTGCATTCGCTGCGCGAGTTTCATTGGCACCGCCGAGATGGAATCATGCTGCTGAAAAGAAATGCACGCCGCCGCGTTCCTCGACCAGCGCGACATCATCACCAATATCTACCCTGGCTCCCAGGATGCGGCCTGTCAGGCGAACACCGCCCTCGAGTTCAATGATAGCAATCTGAAAGGGCAAATCTTTTTCGAAAGGCTCGGCGGCGGCGTAGAGCGTGGTACACGAATAGATTTTTCCTTTGCCCGAGACGGTCGCCGGCAGCCATTTCCGATTTCCGCAGCCGCAAAACGCCGGCTGGGTCACGGCCAACTTGCCGCAGCTTGTACAGCGGTAAAGAGTCATCTTGCGCCTTGCGCCTCGGGGCCGGAAACGGCGCCAGGCCGCTTTCCGCTCGCGAGGCGGAGTAATAGAGGCGCGCGCCACCCGCCGCCTCCGCGCCAGCAAGCCTTTGAAAGACGTTTCGATAAACGCTTTCTCCGCTCGGCAGGAACCGCGATTCGAAGGCGGGCCCGGCTCACCGGCCCAGGATCGTAACTACGCAAGTGGCGCCCGATCCACCAAGATTTTGAGCCAAGCCGGTCTCCGCCCGCCGCACTTGCCGTTCGCCGGCCTCGCAGCGCATCTGCAACACCAGGTCGCAAAGCTGGCCGATGCCCGTAGCTCCGACCGGATGGCCCTTTGCCTTGAGACCGCCGCTGGTGTTGACCGGAAGCTCTCCGTCCGGAGCAGTAAAGCCGGAGGCTGAAGCGGGGCCGCCTTCGCCGCGAGGAACAAAGCCGAGATCCTCCAGCGCGATGATTTCGGCGATCGTAAAGCAGTCGTGCAATTCGGCCACGTGGATGTCTCGAGGGCGCAGTCCTGCCATCTGGAAGGCTTTCTCCCCCGCTCGTTGGACGGACCGAAAGGTGGTGATATCGTCTTTGTCGGCGAGGGCGAGGCGGTCGGAGGCCTGTGCGACGCCAAGGATGCGGATCGGCTTCGAGCTGAAATCCGGGGCACGCCCGGCGGGGCAAATCAGCACGGCTGCCGCCCCATCGCTCACCAGCGAGCAGTCATAAATCGTAAGCGGATCGGCTATCATCCGGCCGTTTAGCGCCTGCTCTTTGGTGATGAGCTTGCGCATATGAGCGTCGGGATTCTTCGCCCCGTTGGCATGATTTTTCACGGCCACCGTTGCAAGCTGGTCGCGGGTGGTGCCGAACTGGTACATATGCCGGCGGGCAATCATGGCGAACATGGCGGGAAAAGTCGCGCCGGCTTTTACTTCTGCTTCCAGGTCTCCCGCGGAAGCCAGGATTTGAGTGACCCGCGTTCCAGGCACGGAGGTCATTTTTTCCACACCGGCAGCCAGGACAACGTCATACATCCCGCCGGCCACAGCCGCACACGCGTGAAAAAAAGCCGAGCCGCTCGACGCGCAGGCATCCTCGATGCGCGTCGCCGGAATCCCGTCCATGCCGAGCGCTGAAGCCACATAAGGCGCCAGATGATTCTGTCCGACAAAAGACGGGCCAGCGAAGTTTCCCAGGTAAAACGCTTCTACCTGCGGCGGCGTTACATGCCCGTCTTTCAAACACTTGCTCCCCGCCTCGACGGCCAGGTCGAGCAGGGAACGGTCCGGAAACGCGCCGAACGCCGTCTTGCCCACGCCGATGATGGAAACAGGCCTCATGTATACTGAAATGATCGGAGAGGCGCTGATTTGCGGGTTCCGAACATTATTATTCCACGTTTTGGCGGCGCAGGCGTCAAGCTCAATGTAGGGCAGTCATGCGATGAACACCGCAGGCGCCGCCGTTTCCGAGACCTACCCCGCGTTCCAGCGGCAGGGGAGCATGGAGACCGATAAGGTTCCCCGGCCGGCCGACGTCTTGCAGGCTGCGGAGCAGGATTTTATCGCGGTGCATCTGCGGCGGGTGTTTCTGCTGATTCACAGGATTGTCGGCAACGTCGCCGATGCGCAGGACCTCACGCAGGAAGCTTTTGTCAAAGCGCTGGCGCGGCGCGATCAGCTCAAAGACGAACAAAAGGCCGCCCAGTGGTTGGGCCGCATCGCTTTCAATACAGCCATCGATTTCATGAGACAGCGGAAGCGGGTCAGCTTCTGTGAGCTGGAGGCGGCTCCAGAGCCGCAGGTTTTCGAGACGCCGGAGCGGCTGGTGCTGCGGGCGGAGAAACAAGCGTACCTGGCCGACGGACTGCGGCTGCTTTCCGAGCGGGAAAGGGCCGCGCTCATATTGCGCGACGTGGAAGGGCTGCCGGCGGCGGAAGTGGCCCAACATATTGGCTGCTCGATGGCGACTGTGCGGAGCCACATTGCCAATGCGCGAACGAAATTCCGCAAGTATATTAAAGGCCGCAGGGCCTGAACCCTGTCCGGCCGGCGTGCGCCGGCGCGCTCACGTTCGCGCAAGAAGCGCGCGGGCGGCTGCCGGAGAAAGACCGGGAAACAAGCCATGAGCACTTTATTTTGGAAGCACCCGGGAGAGGCCGACCTGGCGCTGTTTGCCGGCGGTGAACTGGGTCTGCTGGCCCGGTGGCGCATCGAAGGGCATTTGCACGCGTGTGGAGAGTGCCGTCAAGCCGTGGGCGAGTTCTTCGAGCTTCGCAGCCGGGTGATGGACCTGGCAGAACTGCCGCAGATGGATTGGAATGGCCTGGCAGCTCAGATCCAGCGGCGTGTGGAGCAACAGCGTAGGATGTCATCGTCCTTCGCGCCGGCTCGCCGCGCCTGGCGTCCGGCATGGGCTCCCGCCCTTGCGGTTCTGTTGATGCTCGCTGCCGGCGCATATATCACCCGGCGCTACCGCGCGCCGGAGCCGCCGCTATCCGGAGCCGCCTCGCTGAACGCCTCGGCCGGGGCGGTCGAACTGCGCCTGGGAGACCGGCAGGTCTTGACGCTGACGAACGACGCCCAGGCGGAAAGCCAGGTGAACTGGCGCGTGAGCGCCGGCGCCGTGAGCGCCCGGTATCTGGATGCCGATACCGGAAATATCACAGTAAACAATGTCTATACGCAATAGCATCGTTTACGTTTCTTTCGCCTGTTGGTTTTTTGCCGCGGCGGCGCAAGCGCAGTTGGGGCAACGGACGGATCCGGCTTCGGTGATCCGCTGGAGCCTCGGCGGCGCGCCGGTTTCGATCGTCTCCGCCGATCTCGGCGACTCCCGCGTTCAGCCGCGGGGCGGCGCTATGATTTTGGACCTGCATGCCACGCTGACTTTGCAGAACAACAGCTCGCAAAATATTCGAGGCATCACGCTGGCGGTTCTCGCACAGGAGATGACGCCGGGCGGCAAAGGATCGGTCGCCGTTCCCAGCTTGAATGTCCCGCCTGGCGCCAGCTTCCCCGTGCGCATCAACCTGCGCCTTCTGCGCCCGCTGCCAGCGCCCGCCGGGCCCTTGGTCGAAGTCAGCCTTGACGGCTTGCTGTTCGCCGATTTCTCCTTCTTTGGCCCGAATCGGCTGGAATCGCGGCGGACCATGACCGTTTGGGAAATGGAGGCGCGGCGCGATCGCGAGCATCTGAAAACGCTGCTTGAGAAACAGGGTCCGGCCGCCTTGCAAAGGGAAATGCTGGCGAGCCTGTCGCGGCAAGCGGCTCGGCCGCACCTGGATGTTCAGGTCGAGCGGGCCAGCGGCTCTCGGGCGATTTCAGCCGCCGTGAGCGCCCTGACCGGGCGAAACCTGAATTTCGCTTTTTTAAGAATTCCCGATTCACCGCTCGATCTGCTCTCGGGCGCGGCGCAGGTTAATGGGGCCGAAGCCGCTTCTCTCCGCGTGGATGTCGCCAACCGTTCCAACCGTGATGTGCGCTACTTTGAAGTGGGCTGGATTGTAAAAGATGCCGCCGGTGAGCAGTTTCTGGCCGGGTCGCTACCATCGTCGCCCGCGGGCCTCGACTTGCGGCCGGGCGGTTCGGCCGTTGCGTTGCAGGACCGCGCCTACCGGTTCAGCCGCGGCCCTGAGTCGCTCCCCGCTATCATCGGTCTGACCGGTTTTGTGAGCCAGGTCGAATTTTCGGATGGCGCCATTTGGATCCCCAGCCGCAAGGCTCTCACCGAGCAGTCGCTGCTGGGAGTGATCCCCGTTTCCGCCGAAGAGCAGCGCCTGAGCCAGCTTTACCGGACCAAAGGACTGCAAGCTTTGGTTGAGGAACTGCGGAAGTTTTAGGAGCGCCGCCCCGCCTGCACCTCAGCGAGCAGGCGCAACCCGCCCGGCTGTGGTCGCGGAGACCCCTTCGCCGAGAATTTCGTTCAGCAGCCGGCTGTCGGGCTCCACAGGGTACTGAATTCCCAGCATTTTGGCCAGCGTCGGAGCAATATCTTCGGGGCCGGCCGGGGCTGGGTAGCGCCCCGGCTTGATTCCCGCCCCCATCCAAACAATCGGCACGTGGCGATCGTACTCATATACAGTCCCGTGGCCGGTCCCGCCGGGGTTTCCCGATATGTAATGGTATTGCTTGGCAACGACCATCAAATGCGGGCTGCGCGGCGCGAAGAAACTGTTGCGCAGCAGGGCCAGGGCAGGATCGGCGGAGGAAGGCTTGTCGGAAATCATATCGGCCCAGGTGTAAACAGCGGCGACGGCTCCGGTGGCCATCAGCGCGCGGATCGCCGTTTGCTCCACCTCGCTGCGTTTCAAGCCGCTTCGCGCGATCGCATCGAGATTCAGATGAAAATTCGGGCCTTCCATACCGGCGATCAATTCCGGCGCGGCGGGGAATTGCTGCCGAAACGCTGTACGCACTGCGTTCAGGAGAAGCGACGTAGGCACGCGCTTCGCCTCGCTGTTGCCTTGCTTTTGCAGCCACTCGACCAGCGGCAGCGCCCCGTGATCCGCGGTAAGTATGACCAACGTGTTGTTTAGGCCGACGCGCGCGTCGACCGCGTGGAAGAGCTTGTCGAGCACGAGGTCAAGGCGCAAATAGTTGTCCATCGCTTCCTGGCTGAAGGGGCCGTAGGCATGGCCGATGTAATCGCTCGCCGAGAAGCCGATGACAAAAACGTCCGGAGCGGCATCGGTGCCCAGATTGTGGGCTGCGAGCGCTTCGAGTGCCGCTTGCAGCAGCACTTCATCCGCATAGGGGGTGCGCCGCAGGCTTTCATAGTAGGCCGGCTCCGGCGGCTTGCCTCGATAGCCGTGCGGGAAGGTCGTATCTTTGAGATCCCATTCCCCGGGAAAATTGTCCTCTCGAGAATACTGGAGATAGGGGCTTTCGTCTGAGAGCAAGCGGGTCCATGGCGTTTGGTAGTAGGAATCGGGAAGCTTCTGTTCGTTGAATTTTGTCAGCCACGCAGGGGTCTGCCGAGTGTAGTACGTGCTGGTGATGAAACAGCCGCAGTCGTTTTCAAACCAATACGCCGCATCGGCGCGAGGGCCGCTGGGCAATATCGCCGAACGGTCTTTGAAGGAAATGCCGACGACATGGGAAGCGGGCCATTTCTGCTTGATTTTGTCTCCCACCGTAAAACCGACGAAATTGGCGGGCGAAGCGCCATGGCCGCGGCCGCCGACGGCGTCCACGGTCGAATCATCCACCACATTCATCATTGTTTTCAGGTAAGGATCGTACCATCCGTTCGCGACTATGCCGGAGTGAGAGGGATGGCGCCCGGAGAGAATCACCGAATGGCCGGGGCCTGTCTCGGAGTTGGCATGACGATATAGCGCATTAGTGAAAATGGCCCCGCGGCTCAAGAGCGTCTTAAAACCGCCTTTGTAAAGAGGCTCAAAGCGGGTCAGATAATCAAACCGCATTTGATCCACCGAGACGACGAGAATCAGCTTGGGTGGGGGGGGTTGGGCAGTGACAATCGCAGAGATTGCCAGAAATATCGTCAGCAACCGAGCTTTAGGGCGCATCACGACAGCTCCTGGAGTGGAAACTACTACAGTCTACACCGGTTCTTTGACGCGAGAACGATTGACTCCACCGGGCAGGGCATTGGGACAGGCTCAACGCCGGGCAGGACGGCGGCGGACTGCGGCGGCTGCCACAGACCTTCGGGACTTCTCCGGGCCGCCGGGCTGCTCTCCGGGCGGCCGCGCTTGACCGCGCCGCCGCAAAACTGCGAAATTGAGTGCGAGGTTTTCCCATGGCGAAATTCCTCTTGGGACTGATCACTGGCATTTTCCTTTGCGTATTTCTTGCCGTGCTGGTCGTGGTGGCCGCTGCCTCGTTTTCCGGCCGCGCGCCGTCGGTCAGCCAGGGATCTACTTTAGTGCTCAACCTGGGCGGGGAGATTGTCGAGCACAATCCAGCCAATGTGCCGTCTCTGCTGTTCCAGCGAGGCATGAAGCCGACCGTGAAAGACATCCACGACATCCTGCAAAAAGCCGCCGTGGACCGCCGGGTGAATGCGGTGGTGCTGAAGGCTCGAGGCATCGGCGCCGGCTGGGGAAAAATCCAAGAGATTCGCGCGGATCTGGAGCAGTTCAGGAATTCCCAAAAGCCGTTGATCGCGTTCCTGGAAACGCCGGGCGCTCGGGAATACTATCTTGCTACGGCCTGCGACAAGATCTATGTCGCGCCGCAGGGTCTCCTCGACGTGAAGGGCTTTCGGGCGGAATCTGTTTTCTTTAAAGACACGTTAAGCAAGCTCGGCGTCCAAGCGGACTGGGTGCATGTCGGAAAATACAAGAACTTCGCCGAGCCTTTCACGCAGGACAAAATGTCCGACGCGACGCGCGAGGTGATCAACTCGATTCTCGATACGGTCCTGAACGATTTTGTCGCTACGGTCGCAAAGGGCAGGCACATGACCCCCGAACAGGTGCGGGCTGCCCTGGACCAGGGCCCTTTCCTGCCCGAAGAGGCAGTGAAGGCCGGGCTGGCCGACGGCCTGCGCTATGAGGATCAGGTCTTCGACGAAGTAAAGAACCTGACCAAGGTCAGCGCCATCAAGAAACTTCGAGCGGAAAGTTACAGCCGGGTCAGCCTGGAGTCGCTCGGCCTGAGCGGCGGCAGCCGCATCGCTGTAGTCTATGCCGTCGGCGATATTCTTCAGGGTGAGCCGGAGGTCAGCCCGTTTGGAGGCGGCGAAGCGATCGGCTCCGACACGATGGCCCGCGTCCTGCGCGACGTGGGGGAAGACAAAAACATCAAGGGCGTCATTGTACGCATCGACTCGCCCGGCGGTGACGCGTTCGCCAGCGATGAAATCTGGCGCTCTATGAATCTGCTGCATTCGAAAAAACCGATGGTAATCTCCATGTCAGACGTGGCTGCCTCGGGCGGCTACTACATGGCGATGTCCGGAGACCCGATCATCGCCTATCCCGGGACCTACACAGGCTCGATCGGCGTGGTGTTCGGCAAATTCAACCTGCACGGGCTGTACGACAAGCTCGGAGTGCGGAAGGAGATCCTGAGCCGCGGCAAATTCGCCGATATCGATACCGATTACCGCGATTTCACTCCGGAAGAGATGCAAAAAGTCATGAGCGGCATGAACTCGGTTTACGCCGACTTCGTCCAAAAGGTGGCCGAGGCGCGTAAGCGGAAGGTGAGCGACATCGAGCCGATCGCCGAGGGCCGCGTTTGGCTCGGCAGCCAAGCCAAGCAGAACGGCCTCATCGACGAGTTGGGCGGGTTCGACCGGGCGATCACCCTGATCAAAGAGCGCGCCAAGCTCCGGCCGGATGATAAGGTGACGCTGGTCAGCTATCCGCCGGAAAAGAAGCTCCTGGACGTGCTTCTGTCACGGTTGAACGGCGCAGGCGACGAAGATACGCTCACCGAGACCATCCGCCGAAAGCTTGGGTGGGCGGCTCCCTGGCGGGCTCTGCTCAAGGGGGGCATGCTGAAGGTCGCGCCGTATATCGTCAGCGTACAGTGAGCACCTGGAAAAAGCCGATCGCTCTTTGGCTGCTGAGTCTGGGAGCAGCAGCGGCCTTCGCCGCCGAAGTTGATTTGCGCCGCGCCGTTGTCGTCGCGCCGCCGCAGCTTTCCCCACGAGAAAGCAGAGCCGTCGCCATGCTGGTGGAGGAAGTCGAAAAGCGGACCCGCATCCGCTGGCCCGTGGCTGCGTCGCGGCCTTCCGGCTCAGTTCCCGTAATCTGGATCGAGCGCCCATCGGGAGCAGGCCCGGCAGAGGGCTATCGGATTCGAGTGGATGACTCCGCCGCGGCTCCGGCGGTGTTCATCAGCGGCAACGATGCGCGCGGCCTTCTGTTCGCCGTCGGGTATCTGCTGCGGAGCATGCACATGAGCGCGGAGAAGGTCACGGTCGCCGCCGCGCTGCACGTCTCGGCTGCGCCGAAGTATCCTTTGCGCGGCCACCAGCTCGGCTACCGGCCAAAAACGAACTCCTACGATGGCTGGTCGCTGCCTATGTGGGAGCAATATATCCGGGACCTGGCGGTCTTCGGCGCCAATGCCATCGAGCTGATTCCCCCTCGCTCCGACGACGACGCCTGGAGTCCCCATTTCCCGCTGCCGCCGATGGAGACGATGGTCGGCATGTCGCGCTTGGCCGACGAATACGGCCTGGACGTCTGGATCTGGTATCCGGCCATGGACAAGGACTACGCGGATCCCAAGACCGTTGCGTTCGCTCTGTATGAATGGGGTGAGGTTTTCCGGAAATTGCCCCGCATTGATGCGGTTTTCGTTCCGGGCGGCGATCCGGGACACACGGAGCCGAAATATCTGATGGCGCTGCTGGAAAAGCAGACGCAGAATTTGCATCGCTATCACCCCAAGGCCCAGATGTGGGTGTCGCCGCAGAGCTTCAGTCAGGCCTGGCTCGATGAGTTTCTGGGCATCCTGAGAACGCAACAGCCGCCGTGGCTGGCCGGCGTCGTCTTCGGGCCGCAAATTCGAATGAGCCTGGCGCAATTGCGAGCCGCTGTTCCCGCGCGATATCCGATCCGGCATTACCCGGACATAACGCACAGCCGGCAATCGCAATATCCGGTTCAGGATTGGGATATGGCGTATGCGGCAACCGAGGGACGCGAGGTTATCAATCCGCGGCCGCTCGACGAAGCCCGCATCTTCCGCCTGCTCCAGCGGTATACGATCGGCTTCATCACTTACTCGGAGGGCTGCAACGATGACGTGAATAAAGCTGTCTGGAGCGCTCTCGGGTGGAATCCGGAGGCCGATGTAACCGATATTCTCCGGCAGTATAGCCGCTATTTCCTCGGAGATCGTTATGCCGATGACTTTGCACAAGGCCTGCTGGCGCTCGAAAGAAACTGGCAGGGGCCGTTGCTCGCCAACCAAAACGTTGAGACGACGCTCCGGCAATTCCAGTCCATGGAGCGCGCCGCATCTCCACAGGATCTGCTGAACTGGCGTTTTCAGCAGGCGCTCTACCGCGCTTACTACGACGCTTACATTCGGGCCCGGCTGGTGGCGGAAACCGGCGACGAGCAAGCGGCCATTGCCCGGCTGGCGGAGGCGCCGCGGACCGGTTCGCTTTCCGCCATGGCGGAAGCGGAAGCCATTCTGGACCGCGCCGCCGAGCGGAGGCCGTTTTTCGCGCTTCGCGACCGCGTTTTCATGCTGGCCGAAGCGCTGTTTCAAAGTATTCGCATGCAATTAAGCGTGCCCCTGTATAAAGCGATTGCCGTCGGGCGCGGCGCCAATCTCGATACCATCGATATGCCGCTGAACGACCGGCTTTGGCTGAAGGCGCGCTTCGCTGAGCTCAGAAGAATGCCCGAGGAATCAGACCGGCTGAACGGCATCGATGCGATCGTCAACTGGACCAATCCCGGTCCCGGGGGATTCTATGACGATTTGGGCGATCTGGCGCGGCAACCTCACCTGGTCCGCGGACCGGTTTTCGAACAAGATCCCGCCTTTCTTCAATCTTCTCTCGTCTCGTTCTCCTACCGCCCGGAGTACCGGAAATCGTGGTGGACTTATGCAGAATCTCTGAACGATACTCCCCTCGAGATGCGCTACAGAGACCTTGACCCCGCGGCGCACTACAAGGTCCGGGTGGTCTATGCTGGGGATAGTCCGAATACGCGGATTCGGCTGGTCGCGAACGGCAATGTGGAAGTGCATCCGCTTTTACAGAAACCTTCGCCGGTGCGGCCAATCGAATTCGATATCCCCGCCGAGGCGACCGCCTCCGGCGAGCTCGTTTTGCAATGGCGCCGCGAACCGGCGCTGGGCGGCAACGGCCGCGGCTGCCAGGTGGCCGAGGTGTGGCTGATCAAGAAGAGCCAATAACAAATCGTCCGGCAGGCGCGCGGCAGGCCGGTTTGTCATTTAGAGTTTGCCAAAGGCCGTGGCGTCCCAGGTAGCTGCCGCAAGGACCTCTACGTTCGTCGCTTTCTCATAAATGCGGCGAACCACAGCGGGTTCCATCGTCTGTTCCGAGCCATCGACGGCGCCTGCCAGCACGATGCGGCGCGGAGCGAGGGAAGCGGCCACCTCCGGCAGGTCGGTGTATTCCAGCACATGCGGCAAGAAATTGCAAAATGGGTGCGTGTACTGCTCCGTCTCCACGATGCTCCGATAAGAAACGAGGCCTCCCGCCAAGTAGAGGGATTGCACCGCAGGTTCAAGGGCGGCAGCGAACAGAGCCGGCACTGTCATTTTACCCAGCGCGGCGATTGTGAGCCGCCGGCCGGCGAGAGAGGGATGCGAGCGCAGCGCGTGGACGACGGCCAGGATATCGGTTACACGCTGGCCGAGCAGCGGTTTGCCGAGAATGAGCGACGCCCAGGCCCAATTGTCTTCGTTGCTGTGTGAGCGCGCATAACGCGCGGCTCCGCGGCTGAACTCGGGAGAAAGGTCGCCAACGCCGCGCAGGTCAGGCACACACACCGCGCAGCCGGCCTGCGCCAGCGACTGATACATCTCGCCCTCGTGCCAGCGCACATCCCGGCCGGCGGGCTCCAGGGATATGACGGCAGGCTGAGAAGGATCCGGATTATTCGGCAGAAAGAGCCATGCCGGCGCCCAGACTTTCGGGGCCGAAGGAATATCCAGGACTTCAATTTCAAGGCCACGCGAGGGGACCCGCCGCAGGACGGCGGCGCGGACCTCGCCCGCTGGCCGCTCTACCCCGAGCAGGCGGTCTAACGGCGCCGAACGCCGGGTGAGCTGCCGGGACCTGGTCAAGGTGAAAGGCGTTTGCCCGTGAAACGAGCGCACCACGTTGCCCGATTCGCTTACCGCAAGAACTTTGTCGGGCTCGGGCTCAACCGGAGGCTCCTCGGTGATCGGGCGCGTCTCTCCCTTCAGCCAGCGGCCGAGCCAGTTGTAAACGTGCAAGCGAGAGTCGTAGGAAAGGCCGTGCGGAAGCGGGGTATCCGCCCAAGCCAGCCGGTCGCCGCGGCCCAAAACCTCGTATACTCTTTTCAGCTTCTGAAATTCCTCCCAGCCGCTGGCTATGTACTGGCTAGAGTATGTGCCGAAAAAGTCGCGGTCGCTGACCGTGACCATGAGGGGCTTGGGGGCGAACGGATACAGCAGATCCCAACGGTCAAAGCCCTCCGGCCCGGAGCCGACGAAGTCCTGCTCCGCGTCATCGGTGGATCCCGGCGGGTTGAAATTGGCGCAGGCAAAGTTCTCGGTATTGCCGCTGCACTCGATGGCCGCAGCCAGCCGGTCGTCCACGGCCAGCAGCATCATGGTGAGGGTCCCGCCGCCGGACTGGCCGGTGGAAGCCAGCCGTTTCGGGTCGACGAGCGGGTGCGCTGCGAGGTAGTCAAGGCTGCGGACGGCGTCCCAGACCTGGAAGCGCGAGGCCGTATCGCCCACCAGCAGCATTTGGCGGCCGGCCGTCGTGTGTTCGTCGTCCGGAGAAAAAAGGCGGGTGCGGGTCAGAGACGCGTTGGGATAGTAGATGCGCTCGCCCTGTCCCATCGGGTCGAAGGCCAAGACCACGTATCCCAGCCGGGCGAGGCCTTGACAGCATCGCTGATAGGTGTCTCCTGCTTTGCCGTTCGCCGTATGGCCCATCTGGAAAAGCACGCCCGGATACGGCGGGCGGCCTGTAGTGGGGATGTATAAATTGGCCGAGACGTGCAATTCGGGGCGGCTCTCGTACACCACCTTCTCGACGCGGTAGCCGGGCCGCTCGAAGGATCCCACGGTGCGGGCGTTCAGGGGAGTGGATTCGGGTCGGCCGCCAACCAGGCGCCAGAACGTTGCGCGCGCCCATCGCTGGCGTTCTCGAATCGCCTGCGGCGTGGTTAGTTTGGCGATCTCGCGGTTTCTCGCTTCATAAGCCCGCGCCGCGAGATCGCGCAAATAATCGGGAAGGCAGCGCGAGTAGTTGCGATACGCCACTCCGGGGAATGTGGATTGAGCCCCGGCCGGCTTCCGGGCAAACGCCCAGACTGCCGGGATGGCGAATAACTCGCGCCTGGTGAGCCGAAGAGAATGGTCCGGCATGCTCCCGCCTCGCCCGCAAACCTGCGAGTATAGCAGCCCTTCCGTAAAAGCGACCTCCGGATCTACGATTCGGACCGCGGCTCGACGATCCGCGTGGCGACGTGCATGCCCGGCTTGAGCTGATCGGACTCCACGGCGGTGAAGACATAATCCGTCAATATGGGCTTTACCCGCACGGGCCGGAATTTGTTTTCGCCTTCCACGACCCAAACCATGGGATCGCCGGGCTTGAGCTGATTGGCATCGAGAAGAGCTTGTTTTTCCTGTTCCGGAATGGCGGGCGAAAACCGCAATGCGAAGCTCGGCACCTTCATCTTGTTGGTCACGGAGTTCACCGGAATGGTTACGTAGGCCGTCATCCCGGGAATAATCCTCTCCCCGGGATTGCGGAACTCGATCAAGGCATCGTAGGTCACTACCGTGTTGCGAGTCGTATCCGGCGGAACGTTGGATCCAATCAAGCCGATGCTGAGGCCTGAAGGGTTGGTGTTTGTGCTCGTGGCGGCGGTGGTGGCGGGGGTAATCGTCGGCGTCGAAGTCGTAGTGATGATTCGGCCGCTCGGATCAAATGTCGTGGTGGTAGTGGTGGTGATGTTGGTGGCCTGGGAGGCCGACACCGCCGCGCCGCCCACGGATTCGCTGGCCGAAACCGAACCGGCGGTTACACCGGCCGAAAGCGTCTTTTTAAAGACGCTGGTCAGTCCCGTGGTCTTCGAAATCGGGTCGATTTCGTTGGCATTGATGCGAACGGAAACCAGTTTTCCTTCGAAGATCTCGCCCGGAAAAGCGTTGACCGTGAAAGTGGCCGGCAAGCCCACTCGGACCTTGCCCACATCGGAGGAATCCAGCTTCGTGTACACGTACATGTGGGAAAGATCCTGGGCGATGTTAAACAGACTAGGCGCCTGAAGACTGGCCGCTACGGTTTGCCCAACGTCGACATTCCGAGCGACGACAACTCCGTCCACCGGCGAGGTAATCCGGCAATAATCGAGATTGCGTTTCGCCATGGCGGCCATCGCGGCGCGCTGTTCGACTACGGCTTGCGCCTGGGCGAGGGCCGCCTCGGCGCTTTTCACTCTGGCCGCAGCGACCTGGCTTTGCGCCTGGGCCGCCAGCGCATCCGCCCGAGCACTGCGGTATGTGGCCTCACTCTTATCAAAATCGGCCTGGGTGGAAATACCTTCGCTGAGCAGGCGCTTCATCCGATTGAAATCGGCTTCCGCCTGCCGGTAAGTCGCCTCGGCGGCCTGGGCCTCGGCGGTCGCTCGGGCATAATCGCTGCGCGCCGACTCCACATTGAATCTCTCCTGATTGACGGCCGCGCGGGCCGCCGCCAGATTGGCCTCGGCTTGCAGGAACGTTGCCCGGTACGTGGAATCGTCGATCTCGGCCAGCAATTGGCCGGCCTTCACACGATCGTTAAAATCAACGTGGAGGGCCTTGATGCGGCCGGTCACCGGGCTGCCGACATCGACCACGTTAACGGCGTCCACGCTGCCCGTAGCCGGGACTTCCACCGTCAGGTCGCCGACCTCCACCGGCGCTGTCTCGAGAATGGGTTTTTCGGGCCCTTTCGAGCTCAGGGACCAATAAAGGGCTGAAACACAAATCGCGACGCCCAGGGCGATCCACAGTAAGTTCTGCCTTTTGCCTGACTTGTTCATTGAGTATTCCGGCCGATTATACCTGGAAAGGCGTGCCGCCTTCTGTAGCGGTTACCTGCGCGCCGGAATTTCCCTTCGTGCGGCCCTAAACGTCGCCGATTCCGGCTCTTCCCATCTTGCGGCGGCGGGCCGGCGGGCTATACTAACGGATGGCTTATGCTCCTCGCCCTGATCTTGATCGCTGGCCTCACCGATTGGGTTCCGGCCCGCTGGATCTCCAGCGATCCGAAAAGCCTGGAACTGATACGGGGCACGCCCATTAATTGTCTCCTGCTGGAACGCGATCAGTGGTCGCCCGCGTTCGCCGAGGAGGCCGCCCGGCAGAACGTGGTGACGCTCGGCGTCGTGCGCCCGGGCGGAGATCCGCTGGAATCGGCTTTGGCGGCGCTGCGCGAGAAGCTCCAGGGCGTGGTGCTGGAGGGGGATTTCCCGGCCGCGGAGATCGCGCGCGTCAAGCAGAAGCTGGCAGCGGCCCGCGCGCCGGTAGTGGAAATGCTACCCAGGCGTTCGCTGGACCTGCATGGACAGGCAGACATTATTGCGACTTATCAGGCAGTCTGGCCGGGCATTCAGGCGCAGGATGACGAGGGCAAAGCGCGGGCCGGACCGACCGGTTCGCCCTGGATCAACACCAACACCGGATTCCTCATCTACGCACGGGCGGCGGCCGAGGGCCCGGTCTGGGTTGGCAATTTGCCGCCGGAGAAACAGGTCCTGACGGTGGAAAATTACCTCTACGCCGTCTGCGACGCCGCTTCTTTGGGCGCCCGCTGGGTAGTGGCGCTCGATCCGGATTTCCGCGGCCGGGTTTTGCGGCGCGAGGAAAAGGCGCTCCGGGATTGGAAACGCATCGCGCTTTATCTCCAATATTTCGAGGACCACAAGGAATGGCGCGCGCTGCGGTCGCACAGCCGCCTCACGGTTCTGCAAGACGCCGACAGCGGAGCGCTGCTTTCCGGCAGCATCCTCGACATGATGATCACCAAGCGCACGCCGGTGCGCCTTCTGCCCCGCTCCAAGCTGAACGAAGGCGCGCTGCGGGGCGCCACCATGGTGCTGAACCTCGAATCCGATCTCCTTACCCCGCAGCAGAAGGAGACTCTGGCGGCATTTACCCATTCGGGGAAAACGCTACTTACCAGCCCGCCCGAGTTCAAACCGCCCGTGCTGCACGGCGATCAAATTACGGTGGATGAGAAAGAGGTGGGGCGGATCGAAGACCTATGGCGCGGCGTCAACTCGTCCATCGCGCACGCGAACCTCGGCCTGCGCATGTACAACGTGTCCAGTATGCTCACCAACCTGCTAGCGGATTCGACGGGCAAGCGGCTCGTGCTGCATCTGGTGAACTATTCCGGTTATCCGGTCGAAAACATCACTATCTTTTACCCGGGGAGCCTCAAGAGCGCGAAAATTCTGACGCCCGAAAAGCCGGCTCAGGAGGTCGAGATTTTCGAACAGAGAGGCGAGACCACGATCGAACTGGACAGAGTAGGAACCTGCACTACGCTCGTCCTGGAACAGGAGGGTTGAAATGCCTGAGATGACACGCCGACAATTGCTTACGATGCTGGGAGCGGCAGCGGCTTGGCCGGTTCAGAAAAGCTGGGGTGCTCCGGAGGCGCCGGCCGCCCCGGTCTCCATCGCGCGTTGCAAGTCTTACGATGAAAGCCTTGTGGCAACGCTCTCCACCATGTTTGACCAGTTGGGAGGCTTGCAGAAATTAGTGAAAGGCAAGACGGTCACCGTCAAGCTGAACCTTACCGGCGACCCAGGCCTTCGGCTCCAGGGCAAGCCGGTCGGTTCGACGCACTATACACATCCCACACTGATCGAAGCGTTTCTCCACCTCGCCGACCAGGCCGGCGCGAAGCGCATCCGCCTGGTGGAAAGCTGCTGGGCGACGGCAGGGCCGCTCGAAGAATACATGCTGGATTCCGGCTGGCGCGTGCGGCGGTTCCAAAGCGCCGCCAAGAATGTGGAGTTTGAAAACACCAACGCGCTCGGCAAAGGCAAGCAATACAGCCGGTTCAAGGTTCCGGGACAGGCCTACATGTTTCCGGCGTATGACCTGAACCACTCCTACGCGGATACCGACGTCTTTGTGAGCATGGCGAAGCTGAAAAATCACGCCACTTGCGGCGTCACCTTATCGCTGAAAAACTGCTTCGGAATGACGCCCGCCTCGATCTACGGCGAGGATGCCGGCGAGTTTGAGCCGAACGAATCGCCGGGATCGGGGCGGGGCGCGGTTTGCCATTACGGCAAGCGCGGCCCCTCCAAATGCTCGCCGCAAGAGCTGCACCCGGAGAGCCCGCGCGAGGGCGGCTACCGCATTCCGAGAATCGTCGCCGACCTGACCGCCGCGCGGCCTATCGATCTGGCGATCATCGACGGCATCGAGACCATGATCGCCGGCGAAGGTCCCTGGGTGCGAGGGACGGCCCCGGCCCAGCCAGGGCTTTTGCTGGCTGGCTTGAACCCGGTATGCACCGACGCCGTAGCCACGGCCGTCATGGGCTATGATCCGAGGGCCGACCGCGGCTCGGCGCCTTTTGAAAAATGCGACAACACCCTGAAGCTAGCCGAAGCTCTCGGCGCCGGCACAACCGACCTCAAGCGCATTGAAGTGTTGGGAGTGCCAATTGAGCAGGCCCTGTTTCCCTTTCCCAAACACTTGAACATGACAGGCTGACGCCGTCCCGGCCATGCGCCCGGAGCGGCCTTCAGATTCGGTTCAGAAACTGTCCCGGCGGGGCTGCAAGCCCGGCGTTTGCGCGCCGGCGGCGGGGCTGGACGCTGCGGCCAATTCTGATTTCTTATATTTCGGCTCGCTCAAATAGCCGGACACCTCGTTCTTGGTGATTTTGTTGACCACCAACTCAAGCGGCTGCGGCCGGTCGCTGAGATTGATCAGAATCGGCTCGTAGAGATTCACGCCTTTTTTCTGGAGCTCGACGTCGTCCACAATTAGGGCCAGGTCGTAGGACTTGCGCTTGGCGTTGGTCTTGCGCAGAGAAAGGCTCAGAGGGCCTACTCGCTGGAACTGCTTGGATTTGGTGATATGGAATTCATCATAATTTCGCTCGCCGCGTTTCTCGAGCAGCACGAGCTCCTCATGATTTCTGGCGATTGAACCGCTGAGGTCATCGCGCGTGGAGTTCAGCTTGTTTTCCATATCCTCGCGCGTCTGGCTGAGCGCTTTCTGCGTGCTTGCGATCTGCTCGCCTTGCCGCGAGAGCTGCGCCTGCATCTGCCTCCAGCGGGCGTCCTCTAGCGGGCGGGCCTGCCTTGTTCTGCCCGCGCTTGCGCCGCCCGGCTTGCGTGCGGCTTTGGCGGGATGCGCCGGCGGGGCCTCCCTCGAAGCATCCAGCGCATCCAGCTTGGCGCGCAGCGCCTGAATCTCGGCCTGACTTTGGGCCAGAGCGGAGGTCATCTGATCGCGGCTGGCGGCCAGCTCGCGCTGTTGCTGGCGGTCGCGCCAGGCTTCCCGCACGCCGAGACCGCCTATGCAGGTGAACACCAACACCCATGCCAGTAAATTCAAAGGCCCTCTGGCCGGGTGCACCGGCGCCGGCTCGCCGGACGGCGGTCTTACCTCGGAGTTCGGGACATTCATTCCTTCCGACATAAGTTCCCCTCCCAACTGGGCATAAAAACTCGCCCCCCTGACAGCAAGCAAAGTGCCAGCCTCCGGTTACATCCAAGATTATGAAATCACGAGACTTCTCCCTAGCCAGAGATCCGCCGGTTTCGCGCCGGGAGGAAGACATTACATGGGGGTTCCGCAAAAACGCCGGGGGTGGAGATCGGCTGGGGTTTCCTTTTCGGCTGCTCTACCTCTGCGCCGCCCCGGCGCGACCCATGATTGGCCAGACGTCAACGATCCTCTCTCCCTGAGCCACGTAATAACGGTCGTAGACGTTGGTACTCATGTCGAGCGTCGTGCAATAAAGTTCCACCCGGTCGCCAAGCTTAAGATCCTGGTCGCCGTCCTTCCATTTGAGGATGCCGTATTCGGCGCCCTGGTTGGCCACCTGAATCCAGGGCATGCCCTTGACGTTGTCGGTGGGGCGAAGCATGGCTTTGTTGCCGCAGTCGATCGTGCATTGATTCGGCCAGCGCTTGCTCGTAACGGTGGCAAGGACGGTCAGAGAGCCGGCGAAGTCGGAATACATGCTGTCATCATCTTTGCCGCCGATGGCGAAATAGGCGGTGTCCATGAAGATATAGGAGCCGGCCTGAAGCTCCGTAAGGCCGTTCTCTTTATCGATGTTATAGGTCCCGGTCGAGCCGCCGCTGATGATCTGCACCGGCAATCCCGATTTGCGGCACAGTTCCGCCGTTTCGCGCAGGCCGGCCAGATCCCCCGCCGATCTTTTGCGGCGAGCTTCCCAACCGTGGGTGTGCGATGCGCCGCCGGAGTATCCCATCAAGCCCCGCAGCTCGAGATGCTTTGACGAATCGATTTTTTGCGCCAATTCAAGGGCTGGCTGGCCGGGCTGCATGCCGTGGCGCGTCAGGCCGGCGAAGACGTCCGCCACGATTTTCAGACGGACGTTGTGCGCGGCCGCTGCCTCTTCGACCCAGTCGGCGACCAGGGGATCGTCGACCACGAACATGAAGGTGGGATCCCGTTTGGAAAGGGCGACGGCCCGCGAGATGTTGTTGATGCCCGCAGGCTGCTTGGTCCACAGAACGTTCTTGAATCCTGCGCCGGACATCAGTTCCGACTCCGCGATGGTGGCCGTGGTGAGGCCGATCGCCCCGAGGGCAAGCTGGCGCCTGGCGATATCCACACTCTTGTGAATCTTCACGTGCGGGCGCAGGTGGATGCCGGCTGTCTTGCAGTGGTTCGCCATTTTTTGCAGATTCTGCTCGAACAGCGCCTGATCGATAATCATGCAGGGCGTGGGCAGTTCGGCCTTGCTGAGACCGCGAAAGTCCCGCCGCGCTATCCGGGCCTCGATGTCGTTGGAGTAAGTGTTCGTCCGGGCCGCGCGAGCGCCGGCGGTTGTAAGCAAACTTCCGGCGGCCGCCGTTTTCAAGAAGGATCGGCGTGAAGTCATGGTAGGCGCCTCGCTGACGCTGGGTCCATTATAGACCCCGGCGCAAGAGGCTCCCGGGAGTTTGGGGCTCCGGGAACGCCGCTTTTCACCCAGACGGTGCGGTTCCAGGACCGTGCGTCGGAGACGCCAATCCGCGCATACAGGACCGGTTCGGCCGCATTTTCCATGTGCTTTCGGGAGACAGGCTTTTCTGCTACTCTCTTCAGTGACGCAGGGAGGCGACCATGCGAGTTCTGGCGGCTGGTCTTCTTTTGACCTCATTGGCCGCGGCGGCTTCCACCCCGGCAGCGCCGACGTTCAGCAAGGATATCGCCCCCATCTTGTACAAGCACTGCGCCGGGTGCCACCGTCCGGACGACATCGCACCTATGTCGCTGCTCGATTACAAGTCGGCGCGGCCGTGGGCGAAGGCCATTCGCGAGGCCGTGCTTACCCGCAAGATGCCTCCGTGGTTCGCCGACGCCCGCTACGGTAAATTTTCAAACGATGCGCGCTTGGCCCCCGAACAGATCGAGGCCATCGAGCGGTGGGTGGACAGCGGAGCGCCCGAAGGCGACCCGAAGGACTTGCCGGCAACTCCTCTCTTCACCGAGGGCTGGAAGCTGGGCAAGCCCGACATTGTCGTCGATATTGGCGAAGACTACGTGGTGAAGCCCGGCAACGACAGCTATGAGCACTTCATCGTGCCGACCAATCTCCAGCAAGGCGTTTGGATCCGGGCGGCGGAAATCAGGCCGGGCAACCGCAAAGTGGTGCACCATGTCCATGTCAATCTGGTGCAGGATGAGAAGCAGGCGGGCCCCACCTCCATCGAGTCGATGAAGTCGCTGAACGATTTTCTGATCCGCGAGGGCAAGCTGACCCGGGTGCGAGAAGATGCGCCGGTTGCTGACAATGGCTGCTCCGCCGATGCCGCCAACTTGCCTTATATGCGCGGATTCCAGGAGGGCGCACTGGCGTCCTTTCTGCCCGGCCGCGCGCCGGATGTTTTCCCCGAAGGCTCGGCGAAATGGGTTCCGGCGAACTCGAAATTCGAGTTTGTGATCCATTACGCCAAGATATCCCGCGATGCGCAGACCGACCGTACCAGTGTCGGGCTGTATCTGGCGCCGAAGCCGCCCGAACAGGCGCTGCGGCGGATGGATCTGCGAAATTTCTTTTTCCGCATCCCTCCGGGGGATCCCAGCCACGAAGTCACCCGCTGTTACACCTTTGAAAGGGACAAGGTGTTGCTCTCCATCACACCGCACATGCACTACCGCGGTAAAGACGTCACCTACGATCTCACCCTTCCCAATGGGAAACATGAGACTTTGCTCCTGGTGCCCCACTATAACTTCAACTGGCAACTCGTCTACCGCTTCCAGGAGCCGGTTTATGCGCCGAAGGGGAGCGTCCTTAAAGTGACGGCGCATTACGACAACAGCCCGAACAACCCATTTAACCCGGATCCCACCAAGGCAATCCGCTGGGGCGACAAAAGCGAGGAAGAAATGATGACAAGCTGGATTGAATACGTGGATGGCTCCTCCTTGCGCCAGACCGCGGCATACGCGCCTGCGAAGTGATTTCAGGCCTGCTTCATCCGTAAGTTCCGGGAGGGCGAGCAGGAAAACCGGCCGGGCAGGTTGTGTCGGTCCTTACAAGCCGCGAGGAAAGCGCCCCCTGGTATAATAATTAGCTGCCCCTCCGAGTCCGGCGACCCTACCGTCACCCAAGATGACCATGGCTCCGGACCGACAGGGCGCGGCCGGAAACGGCCTCGCCTCCCGTGCCTGGAAAGGAGAAGGGTGGCGCCAGAGGCCTGCACGTTCCGCACGGGTGCAGGCTTTTTTGTTCGTTCCATGTCCAGCGCGATCACATTCGACCTTTGGCATGAGCGCTTCTCGCGCTTCGCCGAGGACCTTTATCCGGGAAGGTACTCCCGGGACTATGTGCGGACGCTGGTCGAGTTGGGACAGCAAGTGGAATGGCTTGCACGCCAGAAGCGCTCCACCATCGTCGCTCATAATTACCAGTACCCGGAACTGCAAGAGGTGGCGGAGACAGTCGGCGATTCGCTCGGCCTGAGCCAGTATGTCGCGAAAAAGCAGTCGCCGAGAGTTGATTTCTGCGGGGTGCTGTTCATGGGGGAAACGGCGAAGACCATTCTGGGAGACCGCTCGAAGGTCTATATGCCGGACCGGCCCGGGTGCTCGCTGGTCGCCTCTATCGACCAGCGCCGGCTCGATCACTGGCTGCAAGCCAATCCGGACGGGGTGATCATTTCTTATATCAACACCGACGCTGTGACCAAAGCGCGGAGCCATTACGTCTGCACTTCGAGGAACGCGCCGCAAGTGCTCAGCCGGGCGGCCGCCGATAACCCCGGCCGCCGCATTCTGTTTCTGCCCGATAAATACTTGGGAGCCTTCGCCGCTTCACAAGCCCGGGTGGATCGCAGCCTGGTTGATCTCTATGACGGCTCCTGCCACGTGCACTCCAAAATCAGCGAGACGGCGCTGGAGGAAGCGATTGACCTGCATCCAGACGCGGAACTGCTGATCCATCCCGAATGCGGCTGCGCCTCTTCGTGCCTCGCCAGGACGGCGCAAGCCGGCCCGGCTTATGGCAAGAGCTATTATCTTTCTACAGAGCAAATGCTCTGGCACGCCAGGCAATCGCCCGCGCAGGAGTTTATCGTTGCCACGGAGATGGGCATGGTATACCGGCTGCGCAAAGACGTGCCCGAGAAGCGGTTTTATCCGGTATCGTATCAATCTTCCTGCGAGTATATGAAGATGAACACGCTCGAAAAGCTGCTGGAGTCCCTGCAATGCGACCGGGTGGAGATCGAGGTGGATCCCGAGATCCGCAGGCCGGCCAGAGCGGCGATCGAGCGTATGCTGGCGATTCAGTAGACACGCGCTTCGGCGATGCTGCTCGACACTTACCACCGGCCGGTGAAAGACCTGCGGATCAGCGTTACCGACCGCTGTAATTTCCGCTGCACGTACTGCATGCCGCTCGACGAATACGAGTGGATCGAGCGGCGGGAAATTCTGAGTTACGAGGAAATCGCCCGGCTGGCGCGAATTTTCGCCGGCTTGGGCGTCGAGAAGATCCGCCTCACCGGCGGGGAGCCCCTGGTTCGCAAGCATCTCGAGCAACTGGTGGAAAAGCTTGCCGGCTTGCCCGGGGTGAAGGACCTGTGCCTCACCACCAATGGCGCGCTGCTCGCCGAAAAGGCCGCGGCGCTCAAGGCCGCCGGACTCAAGCGGGTAAACGTGAGCATCGACACTCTGGACGCTGAGAAGTTCAGAAAAATCACCCAGCGCGGGGATTTGAGCAGGGTGCTCGAAGGATTGTTCGCCGCCCGCGAGCACGGGCTGCGCCCGATCAAGATCAATGCGGTGATCGAGCGCGGCGTCAATGACGATGAGATTGTCGATTTGGCCGCGTTCTCGCGGAAAAACGGATTTGCCATTCGCTTCATCGAATTTATGGACGTGGGAAATACGAACAACTGGCGGTCGGAGCGGATGGTCTCCAAAAAGGAAATCATTGAAAAGATCCGCGCGCATTTCCCGCTGCGCGAGGCAGGCCGCTCCGACGGCAGCGCGCCGGCGGTGGACTACCAGTTTCTCGATGGCAGTGGGGATATTGGCGTGATCGCCTCGGTAACCGAGCCTTTCTGCTCCGGTTGCACCCGCGCCCGGCTGACAGCGGATGGAAAGCTGGTGACATGCCTGTTCTCCTCCACCGGGCACGACTTGAAGAAATTGCTCAGAGGCGGCGCCAGCGACGCCGAGGTTCGCGATTGTATCTCCGCGGTCTGGCGCGGCAGAAACGACCGCTACTCCGACGAGCGGCTGGAGGCGATGCTCTCCGGCCAAGGCTATCAGCCCAAAGCGCACAGAAAAATCGAGATGATCAGCTTGGGAGGCTAGCGGTCCCGGCGGTCAGAGGTCAGCGGAATGTCCAGACTTTTCACCTTGCAAGAGGCCCAGGCGCTGCTTCCTCAAGTGGAACGGTGGCTGCGCAGCGCCATTGAAAACAGAAAAAGCGCGTTCCAAATGGATGAGCAATTGAACGCCCTGCTGATGCGCATCAATCTCCAGGGCGGCATATTGCCGGACGTGAACCGGGCGGCGGAACTGAAAACGGGCAAGGAACAATCGCTCGACCGGCTGAAAAAAGCGCTTTCGGAAATCGAAGAAGCCGGCTGCCTGGTGAAAGATCTGGAGATAGGCTTGGTGGACTTTCCCACGTTACTAGACGGCGCCGAGGTGTATCTTTGCTGGAAACTTGGAGAATCCCAGATCGGCTTCTGGCATCATACGCACGAGGGATTCGCAGGCCGCAAGTCGATCGATCGCGAGTTCCGCGAACGCCACAAAGGCAGCAAGTCGCAATAGCTCGGTTTGAACCCTGCTATCGAGTTCTTTACTTTTAGCTCGCCAGTCGCCGGCTGACAGCGCCGTACTTTGCGGCTTCAGCAAAGCGGGATGTTGCAGAGGCGGCCCGCCAAAAAGTTCAAAAAGCGCCTTTCGGCTTCTTCGTTCGCAGTGAACGCCGCTCGTTTTTGGATTAGCGTCTACGTCGGGGGCTGGAAGCTGGCCCATGCCAGCAAAAAACTCGCGCCAACGATCAGCACGGCAACCACGGCGGCGGCCTTCCAACACCACTCGATGGCGCGGTTGGGTCCCGGGACGCCGGCCACGTAGCCCAGCACGAATCCGGAAATCAGGCCGCCCACGTGGGCGGCGATATCGATCCCGGGAATCAGGCTGAAAAGGAGTCCATAAACGGCCCAGCGCGTATACACGCTTTTCATAGCCATGCCCAGCAGCGTGCTGCGATGACGCTGCGCAAAGGCGATCATGGCGCCAATCAGACCGAACAAAGCTGCCGATGCGCCAATGGAAAGAGCGCGTGACCAAAACGTACTGGCCGCAAAACCCGCTACGCTGGAAGCCAGGTAAAAGACAAGGAAGCGGGCCGTGCCGTAAGCTTCTTCGGTCTGCGCACCCAGATCGTAGAGCGCCCAGGAATTCATCAGAATGTGCAGCAGTCCGCCATGCAGAAACCCGGCAGTGACCAGCCGCCACCACTGGCCTTGCGTAAGAATAGAAAGGCTCTCTTTGGCTCCAAAATAATACAGAACCTCGCTGTTGACCGCCCACAGGCCCCCGCCGGACCTCTGCATGCTGAGGAGAACCGTTGCCGCGAAAAGAGCGCCGTTTATCAGCAGAATGATGATAGTGGTGAAGTGGGTGGGCGGCACCAGGCCCGCCAGCGCCGCGCCCGCAGTCACGCGCTGGGCATAGGTGCGGCCGAGGGGTTCGTGGCACTCCGTGCAGATGCGCTCCGAGCTGTCTACGAATGCCCGGCAATGAGGGCACATGCGGAGATTGGCCATGGACTCTCATTGTATCAGCGGGCCGCCGCGCGCCAGCCATTACAAACTAACGAGCAGGCCATGCAGAAGCGTGCCGAAATCGCCGCCGGACGCCGATTGGTCAGGCCCGTTGCCTTCCATCAAATGGCGGGAGAAAGAACAAGGCGGCACTGCGCTTTGGGCCTGCTCCGCCTTGTTTCATAACCGGTGAAAATCACTTAACGGCGACGTCAATTGACATTACTGTGCTGCCGTGAGCCGAGCGGGAAAATACAAAACGAATCTTGGTACGATAGGACTCTGTAGCTATGGCGGCAAAAAGCCGGGGACGAAAGGAGTCTACGCCCGCCCTGAAGCGCCGGGCATGGCTGGGCCGCGCCGGCTTAGCAGGGATTGCCGGGGCGGCCGGCCTCGCTTATGGAGCGGCGCCGCGCTTGTGGAATGAAATGGCTCGGGAAACGCTTCGTCCCGTAGAGCCGCCGCCCGAGCGCCCGCGGCCGTTTCAATGGCCTTCTACTGGAATTTGCGCCGCCTGGCTGGGGCACAGCACCGTTCTGTTGCGCATCGGAGGATGCACCATCCTGACCGATCCGATTTTCAGCGAACGTGCGGGGGTGAGCCTGGGTCCTATTACACTGGGAATCAAGCGGCTCGTAGCGCCGGCGCTCTCTCTGGAGCAGCTACCCAAAATTGATCTGATCCTTCTCTCGCACGCGCACATGGACCACTTCGATCTCCCCTCGCTGGCGCGGCTGGGAAGCTTGCAAACCACCGTCATCACTGCGCCCAACACGAGCGATCTGCTTCGCGTGAAGCGGTACCGGCAGGTGCGCGAGCTCCGCTGGGGCGAGCGGTTCCGCGTAGGTCCGGTAGAGTGCCGCGCCATCGAAGTGAAACACTGGGGCGCTCGGATGCGCAGTGATACATATCGCGGCTACAACGGATATCTGATCGAAGCAGCGAATCGCAGGGTCCTCTTCGCGGGCGATACGGCGCACACCTCGGCCTTCCGGGCGCTGCGCGATTCCCGCCCCATTGATCTGGCCATTATGCCGATTGGCTCATACGAACCCTGGATCCGCAATCACTGCACTCCCGAGCAAGCCTGGCAAATGGGGAATGATGCGGGCGCCGAGTACTTTCTGCCCGTGCATCATCAGACATTCCGGCTGAGCCGCGAACCTCTGCGGGAGCCAATTGAACGCTTTTTTTCCGTCGCGGCGAATCAGAGCTACCGGATCCGGCTGGAAAAAATCGGCCAGGAATTCTGGCTGGCCTAGGCGCAACCCTTTCGGCTCACAGTCACAGCCTGCCCTTACTTCCTGGCGCCGCCAATTCGCCTTACAGCTCGATAACGGCTTTGGCTACCCCTTCGGCGTAGGCGGCGGCGGTTTGGAACGCCTTATCGGCCTGAGAAAGAGGGAAGCGGTGGGTTATCAGCTTCGCCGCGTCGATCTTGCCTGATTCAATCAAGCGCAAGGCTGTGTGGTCGTTCCGGTTGGAGCGCTTCAATGCGAGCAGCGTGGCTTCGCGGTTCAGCGCCGCATACAGGTCGACCCGCGGCATCTCTTCGCTGGGTATACCGATCAGGACGACTCGGCCGCCGTGGCGCACAGCGTGCAGCGCGGGGTTCAGGGAATCCGGTTTGCCCGCCGCGTCAATGATCAGGTGCGCGCCCCGCCCACTTGTCAAATCGAGAATAGCTTCTGCGGCCGGCTGCCTGGCGACATCGATCGCCGCGTCCGCGCCGAGCTCCTGGGCGAGCGCAAGGCGGCACGGGATGCGGTCTGCGGAAATTATGCGCCCCGCCCCAGCGATTCGGGCTACGGCGACGGCCAGAAGCCCGATCGGCCCGGCTCCCATCACGGCGACCGTGTCGCCCGGCTCGAGGCGAGTCAACTCCAGCGCGTGAAGAATCACTGCCAGAGGCTCGACCACAGTGGCGACCGGGTAGCTCATGCTCGACGGAATCTCTACCGCGTTTCTTGCGGGAATGCTGGCCCATTCACGCAAGAAGCCGGGCAACTGCAACCCTCCCATGAAGACGACCTTCTCGCACAAGTTGTGCCGTCCTGCCCGGCAAAACTCGCACTCCCCGCACGTGATCGCCGGCTCGATAGCCACGCGGGTCCCCGGCCTGAGGCCCTGAACTCCCGGGCCCACCGCCGCGACCTCTCCCGCCGGTTCGTGCCCGAGAACGATGGGATAAGTGGCGGCGGATCCCGCGCAGCTTCCCTCCCGGTAGAAGTGCATGTCCGAACCGCAGATTCCCACAGCGCGCACGCGTACCGTCACCTCGCCCGGCCCCGGCTCGCGCGGCTCCGGCATCTCACGCAGCTCAACGCGTTCCCTCGCCACCAGTTGAACGGATTGCATAAGCAGACATTCTATAATGTAGCTGGCAGCGTTCCAAAACATAGAACGGCAAGCTGCAATACTCCGATTTTCTGGCGAGGGGCCGCGCGCAATTGGAATGGCCCAGCCTCCCATGCGGGGCGCTTACTCACTGGACGACAAATACACGCGGGAAGAGGGGATCGTCTTTCTCAACGGCATCCAGGCGCTCGTTCGTCTGCCGATGGAGCAAGTCCGTCGAGATCGGCGCGCGGGGCTGCGCACCGGCGTTTTCATTTCGGGCTACGAGGGATCGCCGCTGGGCGGCTACGACCTGGCATTGCAGCGCGTGGAACGCCTGCTGCACGAACACAACATCTATTTTGTTCCCGGCGTCAATGAGGAGATCGCGGCCACCTCGGTGATGGGCAGCCAGATTCACCAATTATTTCCTCGTCCCAAATTCGACGGCGTGGTCGGCATCTGGTACGGCAAGGGTCCGGGAGTCGATCGATCGGGCGACGCGCTCCGGCACGCCAATTTCGCCGGTACGGGAAAGAATTGCGGCGCCCTGGCTCTGGCCGGCGACGACCACGCCTCGAAGAGCTCCACCATCCCGCACCAGAGCGATCTATCGTTCTTCAATTTTGCGTTTCCGATCCTATATCCTGGCAATACTCAGGAAATTCTTGATCTCGGCCTTTACGGCATCGCGCTGTCGCGCTTTTCCGGCGCCTGGACAGCGATGAAGATGGTCACGAATGTCTGCGACGGCGGCGGGACAGTCGAAGTCTCGCCCGACCGCAACCCCGTTGTTTTGCCGGAACTCGAATTCGGCGGCCAGCCGTACCGGAAGCGGATGGACGGCATGCTGATTTCGCCCCGCTCATTGCAGCTCGAGCAGGAGATTCACTACCGCAAGCTGGAGGCGGCCCGCGCTTTTGTCCGGGCCAACCGGCTGAACCGCATCGTCGCCTCGAACGCCGGCGACTGGCTCGGAATTATCACCGCTGGCAAGAGCTATTACGATTTGTGCACCGCTTTGCGCGACCTCGGGCTCGATAAGGAGAATCTGGCCCGGGCCGGCCTCCGCATCCTGAAGCTCGGCATGACCTATCCGCTCGAGCCGGCGATCATCGCGGAGTTCGCAGCGGGACTCGCTGAGATTTTGATCATTGAAGAGAAACGGAGCTTTATCGAGCTCCAGCTTCGGGACATGCTCTACAACCGGCGCGAGCGCCCGGCCATTTACGGCAAACACGATGAACGAGGCGAGCTTTTGTTCCCCGTGCACGGCGAGATTGACCCCGACCTGATTGCGAAGGTCGTAGGCCGCAAACTTCTCGAGCGCTCCGAAACGCAGTCCGCCTTGGATGGCATTGCAAAGCGCCTCTCCCGAATTGCCGGGTTAGAAGAGCTGCCGAGAGAGCCGCGCGGAACGCCGCCGTTGGGAACCATAGAAGCTCGGCCGCCGAGTTTCTGCTCGGGTTGTCCGCACAACCGGTCGACGGCCGTGCCGGATGGGATGTTTGCCGGCGGGGGCATCGGTTGTCATGGAATGGCCGGACGTCTCCAGCATATTCACCGCGGTTTTTCTTACATCACGCAGATGGGCGGCGAGGGAGCTCCCTGGATCGGCATCGCCCCGTTCACCGAAACGCCGCATTTATTCCAGAACGTCGGCGACGGAACCTTTTTCCACTCCGCCACGCTCGCGGTCAATGCCTGCGTCGCCGCAGGCGTGAATGTGACCTTCAAAATTCTTTACAACAATGCCGTCGCGATGACGGGAGGCCAGGCCGCCGCCGGCGCGCTGCCCATTCCGGAGCTCACGCGCCAACTTGAGGCGCAGGGCCTGAAGCGAATCGTAGTGCTCACCGATGATTTGGAAAAATACCGCGATCGCACGGCCCTGGCAGGTTCTGCGGAGGTGCGGAGCCGCGACGATCTGGACCGCGTCATGGAGGATCTCGCCGCTGTACCCGGCGCCACGGCGCTCATCTATGACCAGCAATGCGCGGCCGAAAAGCGGCGGCTGCGGTCGCGCGGGAGTCTGCCGAAACCGGAGCGCCTGCTGGTCATCCATGAAGAAGTTTGTGAAGGCTGCGGCGATTGCGTGGCTAAGTCGAACTGCCTCTCGCTTTATCCCGTGGAGACTGAGTACGGGCAGAAGACTCGCATTCACCAGCCCTCCTGCAACTTCGACTATTCCTGCCTGCTAGGGGACTGTCCATCCTTCGTATCCGTCGTCGTCGAGCCGGGGACCGGGCTGAAAAGACGCGTGCTGCCGCTGCTTCCCGCGATGGAAATTCCCGAGCCGGCCGCTAAAGCCGCGATTGGCGAGAACGAAACGTATGAAATTTTGATTCCTGGAGTGGGCGGCACGGGCGTGGTGACTGTGAACGCCTTGCTTGCCACTGCCGCCCTGCTGGATGGGTTTCACGCCGCGACGCTCGATCAGACAGGCCTCTCGCAAAAGGGCGGCGCGGTGGTGTCGAGCATAGTGGTCGGGAGAAGGCCCGTCGAACTCGCCAACAAGAGCAGCTACGGCAGCGTCCACCTCCTGCTCGGATGCGACTTGCTCGCCGCCGGTGCGCCCGATAATTTGAAGCGGACGGATCCCCGCCGCACGGCCGCTGTCATCAATTCGGCGGAAATTCCCACCGGCGAGGCCGTGCGCAAGGGGACCGTGCATTTCGGAGGACCGCTGATCGACATCATCCGCCGTTCGACGCACCCTGGCTCTACTGTGTTCGTGAACGCCACCCGGCTTGCCGAAGCGCTGTTCGCGAATCACATGCCGGCTAACATTTTCCTGTTGGGCGTGGCTTACCAAGCCGGTTACATTCCGCTGTCTGCGCCTGCGATTGAAAGAGCGATCGAGCTGAACGGCGTGGCCGCCGCACAAAACCTCAATGCTTTCCGGTGGGGCCGGAGATATTACTACGATCCTGAGGCTGTCGAGGAAATTGCGGCCCCCGCCGAAACCAGTGCAGGTAAGCCGGTTCGATCGCTGGACGATCTCATCGAGCGGCGCTGCCGCGACCTAGCGGCTTACCAGGACGCACTCTATGCCCAGCGCTATCGCGAGCTTGTGGAACAGGTCCGGCGGCGCGAGCAGGAAATCCGCCCGCTCTCCACCGATCTGACCGAAGCGGCCGCCCGCTGCCTGTACAAAGTGATGGCGTACAAAGATGAATACGAAGTCGCGCGCCTGCTCACGAAACCGGAATTTGAGCAGCAGACTCGGGCCATGTTCGAAGCCCCGCGACGGATTGAATACAATCTGCATCCGCCGCTGCTGCGGTCGATTGGACTCCAACGAAAATTAGGCTTCGGCCCCTGGTTCCGGCCTTTGCTGCGCGCCCTGGCCGCACTGCGGATATTGCGGGGGACGCCGCTGGATGTTTTCGGCCTCAGCCCGCTGCGCCGGCGCGAACGCGCCCTTATTACCTGGTACGGGCAGACGCTGCGCGCCGTACTCGGGGGGCTCCACGAATCAAATTTTGATCTGGCGGTTCAGATCGCCCGCATCCCGGACGCGATTCGCGGCTACGAGCAGATCAAGCTACGCTCCATTGCCGCCGCCGAGGCCCAGGCGGCCGCCCTGCTTGCGGAGTTCACTGCTGCGCCGGCCGCCACGCATTCCAGCTCGTCAGTTCACCTGTGAGCGGGATAAGGGCGGCCTATTGCAGCCCGAACCGCGATTCGATGGAGTTCAGCGCCGCCTCTACCCGTCCAGCTTTCCCATCAGCGCGCTTTCCAGACGGGAGTATTGGCCCTCCGGCGTTGTAGACTATCCTTCCAGCTTCGTGCGCTCTTCGAACCGTTCAGACTGCGCGAAAGTCGGTTCGCAGGTCGCCGATGCCGTTCCTAAAATCTGTGCTCAGGTCCCCGACTCGAGCGTTCCAATCGCGAATCCGGGCGTTGTTGAACAAAAGCCGATCCCAGCAGGATTAGCGCCGCGCAAAGAGGGAATATACGTCTGGGCCTGGAAATCGGTCACGCTTCGTTTTACCGACGCCGCATCACACTGCAAAAGCCTGGCATTCGGAATTTCGAGGGGGCGTTCTAAGGGCTTCACCGCAGCTCCGGTATATCTGCGGCCACGCGGAATCCCAAAAATTCCATTTTCTTTGCAGGCGGCGTGGGATTGCGGAACGCGCACCGGAGCACTTTCGGCAGTTCATCGGCCCAACTGCTGCCTCGGATGACGCGCAGCGATTTGCTGTAGGGCTGGCCGCCTGCTGCTCCCGGGTATGGCTCATAGTAGCTGCTGGTCCACTGGTATACGTTGCCCGCCATGTCGTAAAGAAAATAAGGGTTTGGCCAAAACTTTCCCACTGGCGACGTTCCCAAGTAGGGATCGTGATAGCCGCGCAGATACTCCCAGTTGAAATAAGCGCCGTTTGCCTCGTCGGCGAAATTGCCTGCTCCCTCCGGCGGCGGCCACTGATCGCCCCAAGGAAAGCGGCGGGCCTCGCCCGTGTCGCTGCCCTGCGCTGCGTACTCCCATTCTTCCTCGGTGGGCAGCCGGTACGTGCGGCCGGCGGCGCGTTCGGCCGGAAGGCTGTTCAGCCAGTCGATGAACGCCTGGGCATCGTCGTAGCTCACATTGACCACCGGCTGCTCATCGCCATCAAGGTTGACCCCTCGATACGGGGCGATGTGATGGTTGGGCCGGAAACGGCGGAATTGCGCGTTCGTTACGTCATACATGCCCATGAAAAACCCGTGATGAAACCGGATCTGGTGCAACAGCTCGTCACGCCGGTGATACGGATCCGACGAGAGCGAGCCAATCATCATGCCCTCATGCGGAGGGGGGATGCGCACCAGACGGAGCCCGATCGAGTTGGTAAACGAGTCGATCCGCTCGAGCGGGGTCAACAACTCGGGAAAATAGGGCCGCAGCCGCTCATACCGAAAGCGGTCATCGGCGGTGAGTTCTCCCAGCCGCTTCCGGCATGCAAGCTCAGATAGCAAAAGGCTGCCGTAAACGCCGAAAACTCCGTCCTTGATTTTGCCGTTGGCTTCGGTCAGCTCGGTGAAGGCCATGTGATCGTAATACTCGGGGCCGAGGTGGATCTGCGGCACGCGCGCGGGCAACTTGTGAAAAAATTCGCGGATGGGCGCTTGCACCGGAGCTTCAGCGTCCCCCGAAAGATCGAGACGGTCGATGCGATGGCACAGGGCGCAGCTCTGGAATACGTGAAAACCTTCCTTCTCCGGAGCAATTCGGCCCTCTTCATCGAAGGCCACCGATTGCAACACCAGCGCGCCGTTCCGGTCGTAAACGGAAAAATTCCAGAAGGTGTCGCCTCGTTTCCTTAGTACCTCAGCCTCAACAAACCTTCCCTCTTTGTCAAAGGACTCGGCCGCGATCACGGTTCCCTCGGGATAGAGCAGGCGGTTGTTGTTATCGAAATAAGAGATCAGCGCGTCGGCGATGCGGTCCTTGGCGATATGAAGCACGCGCCGCCGCTTGAATGTCAGGCTGTCAACCGGCGCCGCCAGCCAGTTGGGATTCTCGCGGTATGGATGTTCGCGAAGCAGCGCAGCGAGATTCGGATACGGGCTTGTGAGCCGGTAATAATGCTCCGCCATGTAGGCGTCCATCTGCTCCGAGCTTAACTTGCCCGGCGATTGCCGTCCGGCGATCTGCCGCAACAGAGCGGCTGCATTCGGGGGAACCTGCTTCAAATCTATGTAAATCTCCTTGCCTTCTCGCCGGACGATACGGCCGCTCATCACCTTGGGAGATCCAGCAGCAGTCCCCAGCAGGGTTTGCAGTTGGTACAGAAAAGAAGCGGCGAGGTAGTGGCTGTTATGAACCGTGCGGCCGCGCAATACCACATGCAGCCAGTCCGCTGAATCCGGCGCGGGAGAGGCGGCGGGTTTCCTGCACGCGGAACCGAGAAGCAGAAAGAAGAGCAGCGCGGATGCGATCGAAACTCGCACCAGCGTGATTATAGCGAGAAGCCGCCCGCCATGATTGCTGGCGGGCGGCCACTAAAAGTAAATTCTTCTGGTTGTGGCCTGCGGTCCCAGGATCGTCTGGTTCCTCAGGATCGCCGCCAAGCCTTCATCGCGTTGGCGCCAAGCCGCTCCCCGCGATAGGCGCTTCAGCCGATGGCAGGCCGCCGATAGGCCGGATCGCGAGATTCAAAGCGTGCTGGACTGCGGCTGGGTTCGGTCTCGGTGAATCCATCGGTAGACAACAGTTGAATTCTTCCAGAAAAATTTTTCTGCGACGGCGGGCCCTTTCGCGGAAAAGTACCGCTGCACGACGTTTAGCACTTGCGGGTACGATCCCCATTGATCGCTGTTCGGCCAGTCACTGCCGTAAAAAAGCCGGTTTTCGCCAAAAATCTCCCAGAACTCGTCCAGCCTTGGGCGGTAGAAATTTGGATCGTCGGGCACGCGGCCGTTCACATGGCGAAGAACCCCCGACACCTTGACATAGACTTGAGGCCGCTTCCCGAGCTCCCGCAAGTGCTCCTGGTAAGCCTTGCCCGCCGCAGCGTCAGTGGGTGGCTCTAGCTGCGCCAAGTGATCGATGATCACCCGCAGGTTCGGAACCCGGTCGGTCAGTCGAACCACATCGGAGATCAATCCGGGAGTGGGATTGGCGGTGTCCAGAACAAGACCGGCCTCTGCCAGAGCTTTTAGGCCGGAAATGAATTCCGGCTTCGAAAGTTCGGCGCCTAGATTTCTGCCCCAGAGGTTGCCGTAGCGGATCCCGCGAAAGAGGGGATTGCGGTGAAACCTCTCCAACTGCTGGTGGAAATCCGGCCTGCCGGGCTCCAGGTTCCCGATCGTTCCGACGATGATGGTGTCTTTGGCGGCAATGTCGAGAACCCACTGGTTGTCTTCCAGCCATGGGCTGCATTCCACCTCGATGGCCCCCGTGACGCCGAGCGGAACCGCAATTTTCCTGTACCGCTCCGGCAGCGCCGGCTGATAGAGAATCGTGTTGTCCTTGGGCGGCCAAGGCACGCCCTGAGGACGCCGCGGATCGAACAGATGAATATGCGTATCGATGATCGGCATGGATGCGCCTTTGGCGGCGGCATCCGCCAGCACGATGCCCACGGAGCCTCCCAGAAAGGTTCTTCGATTCACGGTGGTATTGTATCGCGACTCCGGCAGTGCAGATCTCCGGACAATCCGCTCGCTGCCGATAGAGGCGATCAACTCGCGGCTGCGGCGAGGAGCAAGCTAAGAAGTAAGTCCGGCCCGGCCATTCGGAAATACCAGTTGGTTCTGCGTTGCTCTGTTTTTCCTTCGAATGTTACAGTACCAAGCACCCCTGTTCCCTCAGGGGCAGCGGATTCCGGTGAAGGACTCGGAAATTAGAGGAAGACGGAGTAGAAGAATATGACATTCTGGCCACGAACAGCCCTCCAACTCGCGCTAGGCGTCGCTGTGCTGCTGCAAACTTTGCCGGCAGCCCAGTTGGCTGACAAAAAGGCGCTGACGCTCGAGATTGCGAAACAGATCGCCGCAGCGGCGGAAAAGGAGGCGGCCGGCAACAAATGGACCATGGTCATCGCCATCTTGGACGACGGCGGCAACCTGCTATATCTCGAGCGCATGGATGATACACAGATCGGCAGCATTGAAGTCGCCATCCAGAAAGCACATAGCGCCCTGGCTTTCAAGCGGCCGACGAAGGTTTTTGAGGACGCGGTAGCCGGCGGCCGCACGGCTATCTTGAAGCTTCCAGGAGCAATGCCGGTCGAAGGGGGCCTACCGATAGTTTGGGAGGGTAAAGTTATCGGCGCGATCGGATGCAGTGGAGGAACCTCGCAGCAGGATGGATTAGCTGCCAAAGCCGGCGTGGATGCCCTGACGAAAATCCTGGGCCGCTAGCTTCTTTACGCCAGGCCGCGGACCACGACAACCGCGGCCCGGGTTTTTCTTTTCCTGCGCGTCAGGCATCTCCGGCCGCGGGCCGCCCGGAAGCTCGCGCGGCGCTGTTTCTCAGACGTTCACCGGCTGATCGATGATTTCTTCCTTTTGGGGATCCCAATACAGCTTCTTGCCGCTCCAATACGATTGGGCCGCCATAATGCAGCAGATGGCGTGCGAGAAACCGTGATCAATATTCGCGTCGGGCTGCTTGCGGTCGCGCATGGCTTGAAGCCAGTTTTCGAGATGATGCG
>DASREK010000314.1:0-10203 GCA_035652135.1 Bryobacterales bacterium
AAAATCCGTTTCCGGAGCGGCCGCCGCGCTTCGTGCGCGGGCTCTATTACGAATATCGCTTCACTACGCCGCCAGAGCGCAAGAGGACAGGCCTTTGGTGGCATCGGAATCTCGTTGGGCTGTACCTGCCGCCAGCAAGCCTCGAAGCCGTGCGCCCCGACTTGGAGCCGGCATCGGAATAGTGCGCTGCCCGCCGGCTGGCGCTGTTTCTGCTCGGCTTCGAGGCCGGAGCCCATCAAAAAAGCCGGCCACCCACGCTTCATCGGTTGCGCAGGAGATTTACGTGTGTTGTTCTCCTACAACTGTACGGCGCCGCACAAAAGTTCGGATTCGTCACGTGGCCTGCTACCGCCGCTTCGTGAGCGGCATCCCATTAATTTGGAGGAGCGATGGGTATGATGGATCAAGGAGTTCCCGTCACGCCAAAGAAGCCATCGGTTGTAAATCCAAATATCTGGAGTCAGGAGATGCCGCAACCTGCTGAACTCGCTGCTCAGGACTTGAAGGCATTGGCCGCTGCTGTTCCGCCTTGCATCACCATTCTGTTGCCGCTTCCGGAGCCTTCAGAAATCCACATCCGGCTGAAGAACGCCGTCCGGTACGCAGAAAAGAGCTTGAGAGAGCGAAACGTGCGTCCGGAAGAGATCGAGGCGCTGTTGCAACCGGTGCAGGCGCTGGCGGAGACGATCGAGGTAGAAGGCCGTTGGGGAAACGCCCTGGTGGTGCTGCGCTCACCGGCGGTGTTCCGCCATTTCTGGGTGCGCAGGATGCCTCGGGAGATAGTGGCGGTGGGAGAGCAGTTTGCTCTCCATCCGCTTCTGTCGTTGTTCGGCAGCACCAGCATCTTCTATGTGCTGGCGTTGAGCCAGAAGCACATTCATCTGTTCCGCTGCACCGAGGACAGCTTCGAGCGGGTCAGGCTGCCGGACTCCGTCCCCGTCAACCTGAATGTATGGCTGCGTACCCGGCAGCCCGACCATGTTCTCGACAACCGGGCTTTCGGCGGGCCTTCTGCGGGATCGATGAGAGGTGTGATGTTCGGAACAAGTACAGACCGCGAGGATAAAGAAGAGAACCTGCTCCATTTTTTCCGCGAGGTGGACAAGGGAGTTCACAACGTGTTGAAAGATGGCGCTGCTCCCCTGGTTTTGGCTGGGGTGGAATACGAAGTGGCCCTGTACCGCAGAGTGAACACCTATCCACGGCTTCTGGAAGCCGCCGTCTATGGGTCGCCCGAGAGTTTCGGCAGCGAGCTGCACGCCCGCGCGCTCCAGATCGTCGAGCAGCACTCCCCGGAGCCGCTCCGAAGCGCACTGGCCCAGTTCGAACGGTACCGCGGTTCGACCCGGGTTTCCTTCGATGTTGAACAGACATTGCAGGCGGCGCATTTCGGCCGCGTGGCCAATCTTTTTCTTCGGCGGGACAATTCCGGCAGCGATGACGACAAGATCAATGGGGCCGCCATCCAGACTCTCCTTCACGGAGGACAGGTGTTCGTTTTAAATCAGGAACAGATGCCGGACGGCGCAGCGCTGGCGGCGCTTATGCGCTATTGAGCGTGCCGGCGCACGTCCAAACCAGCCGTGACACCGTTCGTTTTTCTGCGGCTGCTTGGCGTCGTTTACCTGATCGCATTTCTCTCGTTATACCCGCAAGTCGCTCATCTGATCGGCGAGCATGGCATTCTGCCGGCCGCCGATTATCTCCGGTACCTGCGCCGGACCATCGGCGCCAGAGCCTACTATTCCGCCCCCACCTTACTCTGGCTCAATGCCGGCGGTGCGTTCATGAAAGCGCTGTGCGCCGCCGGAGCAGCGCTTTCAATAGCAGTCACGTCGGGCTTCACGAAGCCGCCTCTCCTGGCGGCGCTCTGGGTGCTGTACCTATCCTTGTTCACCGCCGGTCAGGTTTTTCTCTCGTATCAATGGGATGTCCTGCTGTTGGAAAGCGGTTTTTTAGCGATCTTCCTCCCGCTGTGGCCGGGAGCGGTCGTGTGGCTGTTTCGATGGCTGCTGTTCCGACTGATGTTCCTGTCGGGCACGGCCAAGCTGCTCAGCGGCGATCCCGCCTGGAGAAACCTCACTGCGCTCTGCTTCCACTACGAAACCCAGCCGCTGCCCAATCGCTTGTCGTGGTACATGCACCAGTTGCCGGCGTGGTTCCAAAAGCTTTCGACTCTATTCATGTTTTTCGTGGAGCTGGCGGCGCCCTTTCTGTATTTCGGCCCGCGGCCCCTCCGGCTGTGGGCCGCCGGCGCCACCATTTTGCTCCAGACCTTGATCCAGTTGACCGGCAATTACACTTTTTTCAATCTGCTCAGCATGGCCTTGTGCGTGTTCCTTCCGATGCGAACCAGTTTCGACGCAGACGGGGGGATTTTCACTGCCGGGCACGCCGTGGTTCTGGTCCTCGCGATGCTGATCGCCGTGGTCAGCACCTGCCGCCTGTGGATCACTTTTACCGGGCGGACCATCCCCAAACCACTATCGGAACTGTTGAGCGCGCTTGCTCCATTCCCCATCGTGAACAACTATGGCTTGTTCGCGGTAATGACTACCGAGCGGTGGGAAATCATCATCGAAGGGAGCCAGGATGGCGTGAACTGGCGGGAATACGAATTCAAATATAAGCCAGGAGACATTCACCGGGCGCCCTGCTTCGTGGCTCCTCATCAGCCGCGCCTGGATTGGCAAATGTGGTTTGCCGCGCTAAGCCCGTATTACAACGTCTGGTTCGTGAATTTCATCGTGCTGCTTCTCCAGGGTTCGCCGTCTGCGCAGTCATTTCTTCGGCACAGCTCTCTGGCCGGTGCCGATCCGCCCAAATACATCCGCGCGCTGCTTTATCAATACCAGTTCACTGACGCTAAGACGAAAATGGCCACCGGCGCATGGTGGAAGCGCTCCTTGCTTGGCGAGTATTTGCCGCCTTTAACGCTTTCCCAAAATATTTACGGCAGAGAGGATCTGCCCCAGGAAAATCCGGTTCTAAGCGCGTAGCTTCCAGAAGCGGCGGTCCGGGTCGAGGCGGCCGCCAGGTACAACGCCGCTCGTCCAGATCGCCGCCCCGGCCCCGGTTCGGGCAGCTCACGCCGCGGTCAGCTCTTCGCGGGTGACTTTGACCCCGTGCGCGCGGGTCTTCCCACATTCGATGAGCGATTTGAGTCTCACCATATCGTCATCCATCTCGCGCTTGGGATCGGCGCCAAAGAGCGATGCCACCAAATGCCCCAGCACGCCGGCCGGCGGCGTATAGAAAAGCCGGATGCCCACCCGCGTGCTGCCGTCGGGATTCCTGTCGAACCGCACGACGCCCTCCGTCTCGATCCCGGACCCAGGCACGCTTCGCCACGCGAGCAGCTTGTTAGGAATGTAACTTGTAATTTCCGCTTCCCACGAAACCGGCACGCCGGCCGGACCTTCCGCGACCCAGCGCGAGCGTCCGTTCCCCAGATCGCGAACCTCCTTCAGGTGCGTCATGAAGCGCGCGAAGTTGTCGTAATGCGTCCAGAATTTGAAGACTTCTTCGAGTGCAGCATGGATGTGGATCGCCTTGTCAAACTCCACGGCGCGGGGCCCGCAGCCGATTCCCACGATTTGCCGGAATTCCCTGTTAGAGAGGGACCGGGCGAGTAAGGCCGTCCCAGCCAGAACCCCCGCCCACCGCCGGGCGTTTCGCGTCCGAAGCCCGTAGCAGAGCAAAGCGGCTCCGGTTCCGCCGGCGGCGACCCGCAGAACCGGAGTCCAACTCTGCTGCGCCAGTTCCGAGCGCCTCGTTCTGTGAACTCCGCCCTGTAAAGCAGGTATATTTTCCCGGCCGCGGTGCACCTCCAGCCGGTTGACAATCTCTCGAGAGCCGAAAACGGACCTCACTTCCCGAAGCAACTGCGGAAACTCCTCCTCGAGGACCGGGCCCTCCAGGACAATGCGGCCGTTTTCCTGCCTCAGGGTCACGGCATGCGGATGGCTTACGATCCTTCCAATTCTGGATCTGGCCCGTTGGATGAGGATGTCTTCATCCGTTTCGGAATTGGAAAAAATCGCTTCCACACCTGCCAGCAGTCCGTGGGTCCGGTTTCCGGCGTCTCGCCGCGCTTTATCCAGCTCGCAAAGAAAACTCTTCCATGCGCTGAAGCATTTATCAAAAGCCACCGTCCGGCGCCTTTTTCCCGAGATCGGATCGAAGGCGTACATGAGAGCGGCGCCGGCGATAAACCCGGTTGCGGCATTTACGCGTATGCGGTTCATGGTCCCTCCAGTTCTGTTCCTTACATTTTTGTACTCCAATCGCCAGAGCTTACACCGGAAACAAAACAAGCTTGCAATCGCCGGTCCGGTCAGCTCCGGCAGACTCGTCCTCTTCCCCAAAAACCGTAAGGGAGGCGGTTTCACAGTCTATCGCCACCGTATTTGTTGTTCTGACTGACGTGACAGCGCAGGACGAGAGTTACATGGAGGCAGGACTTCCTAGTGCGGTCGGCGGAAGTTTGAGACGCCGCCCGCCTGATTATCGGCCGTCAATTGCTCGCCGTTACAACCTTTGAGATTCGCGTTGGGGCTACTTCCCCTCTTCCCGGTACCGCGCTGTAAGCTTCCCCGCGACGGAAAGGGGCAAGCCCTTGCGTTCAGCTCAAATAGCCCGGCAGCAAGTCTGAGTGCGAAGATTTTCCCAGCGTCATTCAGCGCGTTTCCGCTGGCGCTATAGAGGCTTCCAGAACGCGCCGCGCAAGGAAAGCCTCAGGCGATCCGGCAGATCCAGCCGGCCCACTTGCCGTCCGGACCCTTGCCGCCGAGCTCCAGGCCAGCGTCGCAGTAATAAAGATGGGCATTGTGGAGGCACAGGCCGTGAGGCTCGGGATCTTCTTTGGCAATCGAGATCTGCTCGAGAACCGTGCCGTCCTTTACATCGAGCTTCTGTATTACACGATCGCTTGTGAAGACGACCCAGATCCCATCCTTGTCGCGGCCCAGGCCGTGCGCCCGGTCAAACTGCATCGGGATCTGGCGGATGACACGGAAATCCTTGGGATCGACCAAGGCCAGTTTGCGCGATTTGAGAAATGTGACCCACAGGCCCTCGCGGGTGTATTCGAGGCCGTGGACGCCGCCGCCATCCGGCAAAGGGTATCGTGCTACGGATTTGCCAGTAGCCGGGTCGACTTTCAATACTTCTCCCCGGGAGGCATCAGTCGGCCTAGGCGTCCGGCGCATCGCCTTTCCGTTGGCTGCCATCCATAGAAAACCGCCCCCGTAAGCCATTCCACTGGTGTTCGATGACTCGGTTTCCACGGTTTTGATCAGCTTGCCCTCCCAGCTCATCAGGTGAGCGCGATCGGTGATCTGATCAGCGACCCACAAGCCTTCGGAACTGGCTTCGAGCGCATTGGGATGGCCATCGGGCGACTTGAAAAGTCGCTGCACCTTCGCCGTGCGGCTCGGAACTTCTGTCGGCCGGGCGGCTGCGGCCGTGGCCAGAAGGGAACCCAAAAAAGCCCTGCGGTCCAGCATCGTAACACCTCCGTATTGTGAAAAACGGGCGCGAATGATCAGCCCAGCTTGTGCCTTCGCGGCCCCGCCAGCGACTCAATATTACTCCCGAGAGGTTGAATTGTCACTTTGCCCCAGGGCTGCGCCGAGAGCAGCTAGAGAGTAGAGAGGGCGCCGGCGACCGTGGGTAGTTGTCAAGGCTGTGGCGAAGGACCGGGCCACAGCTCTTTATACAGGCACGACGGCGGCCAGCGGGTTCACGAGATGTTCCATATATTCGACCTATTTTCTGCAATCTGCCGGATTATGAGCAGGATATTTCGCTGCGCCTCTTGCGCCTGAACTTGAAATATGTTGTGATTTACACGCTGCGGAAAAGCGCTGGGCCCGCCGGCGCCAGCCGCGGCTCGGGACAGCGCTGGACCGGAAGGCTGTTTCTGCCTTGCGCGCCGCAAAGCGGCAGCCGGTTTCGCAGCGCGCTCTTGTACGTCAGGCGCCGACAGTGAGATATCTTTTGCTGCTGGTGCTTGCGTGTTTGGTGTCACCCGCGCAAACACAGGATCTTGCCTCCGATCCAACCCCAAAATCGGAACCGGAAAGAGCCTATCTCGAAAAAGCCTACCAGGCGCTTCGAGAGAAGAAATATCTGGATGCCATCCAGCAGTTTCTGGATGCCATCCAGGCAGCGCCACGCCGGGCCGGGATTCGCAAGGATCTCGGCTACGTTTATTTAAAAATCGGAGAGACCGAATCGGCCCGCGACACCTTTGAGCAGGCCCTCTCGCTCGATCCGCAGGACTTTCGGGTCGCGCTCGAGCTCGCCTTTCTTTCCTATGAGACAGGCCAGGAAGCTCGGGCCCTGCAATTACTGGATCAAGTGCGCCAATCGGGCGATGCGGATTCGAAAAAGACCGCGGAAGAAGCCTTTGATCGAATTGATCGCGCGCTGCGTGCGTCCATCGAGCAGTGGTCCATGGTCGTAACGCAGGATCCGCAGAACCGGGCGGCACGGCTCGAGCTGGGCTCCTATTTGGAAAAGCATCGGGAACCAGCCCGGGCTGCGGAGCAGTATTTAGCGGCCTGGCGGCTGCCTCCGAGGCGAGAAGAGACGCTGCTCGAGCTGGCGCGATCCTGGCACGACGCAGGCGATGAACAGGGCGCTGTCGGGGCTTGGTTTCTCGCGTCACGCTCCCCGGAGACGCGCGTGGCAGAACGCGCCCGCAGCCGCCTTCCCCGCCGCCATCCCTTTGCCGGCGAATACCGCCGCGCTCTGGATCTCGATCCGTCAAATACCGCATTGCGGCGGGATCTCGCGTTTCTGTGGCTCGCCGTCCAGCAGCCCGAAAATGCTATTCGGGAATTGGAGACCGTGATCAGCCAGGATCCTCGGGACATGCTTGCCACAGCGCAATTGGCGTTCCTCTATCTCGAGAAGCACCAGCCGGAGCGCGCCGCGCCACTGCTGGAGAAGGTAGCTGCCGGCCCCGATGCCGCGCTCGCCGGCAAAGCCCGCCGGGCGCTCGATGTGGCTGCCGGCGGCAAAAAGGGGGAAATCGCGCCCTCTCGCCTTACGCGGCGTGAGCAGGCTCAGCCGCACAAAGCTCTGGGCGAGAAAAGCCTCGCCTTAAGCTACCTGAAAGACGCGCTGCGAGAGTTTCAGCTCGCCCATGAGATCGATCCTGAGGATTCCGAAGTGGCGCTGAAGCTCGGAATCGTCCACAACATCCTGCATGACGACCGCGAGGCGGTGCGATGGTTCCGGGAGGCTATGAACAGCCCGGACGCCGCGGTGGCCGCTGAAGCCCGGCGCAGTTACAACAATTTGGCGCCGCAATTCCGGCGGATTCAGACTTTCCTCTGGATGCTTCCCATGTTTTCCACTCGGTACCACGACGTGTTCCAATACGCGCAACTGAAAACGGAGCTGCGGCTGGGATCATTTCCCGTTCGGCCGTATCTGTCGCTTCGGCTGGTCGGCGATTGGAAGCGCAAAACCGGAGAACCGTTGCCCCAGTTCCTTTCCGAAAGCTCCTTGATCGGCGCCATAGGGGTGCGCACAACGGCATGGAACGGCTTTTTACTTTGGGCTGAAGCGGGAGAGGCAGCGAGTTATCTGCACACGCCGCCGCCCGGAACGCCCCGGCTGGGGCCCGATTATCGCGGCGGCCTGTCGTGGTTCCGCAGTTTTGGCGCGACGCTCGGCGGCGAGTCCGCGGGCCCGTTCGCCGAACTCAATGTCGATGCCGTTTTTCTCAGCCGGTTTCAAGACAACGTGATCAGCTACTGGCAGATGCGCCACGGCTATCGGTTGCCGCCGCTTGGAATGTTGCGGTCGCAGCTATTCTGGAATACCAACGTCACTTTCGACCGCCGGCGCGAGTATTATGCCAACTTCACTGAATTCGGCCCGGGCGTGCGATTCCGTGTTCCTCTTCTCTCCCCTCCGCTCGACATGACCATCAGCGGGCTGCGCGGAGTCTACCTGATCAACCTGTTCAACCCGAGAAAACCCAATTACTATGACCTGCGCGTGGGGCTGTGGTATTCGGTGGCTCGCTAGTCTCGCGTTCTTCTCCGCAGCAGCCGCGGCCGGCGCGCAGTCCCCCACGGGCAGCCCGGCGGCAAACCCGGGTTGGGCGCGGGTTCTAGGGTCGGTGGGATTGGACCTGGCGCCCGGACCGCCTTCGTTCGTACTCCTGGAAGGCGATTCTCCTCAATCCCGGCAGTGGGGCTTTCGTCCGACGGAAAAAAGCGTCCGGGTCGCCAGCGTCGAGGAATTGCGCGAGCCGAAGCTCGAGGTTGTGTGGCAGAAACCGGTGACGGCGCCCGTATACGAGCTCCCGCCGGGAGCCCGCGTCTTCACGCGGGAGAAGTGGACCGGCGCGCCGTTAGTGGCCGGCGTGCGGCGTGACGGCAAAGCTGTCTTGTGGACGATCACCGATATTGGCGAGAGGGGTTATGAGCGTTTCCCCTACCTTCTCCATGCCCTGAATTCTCTCGGCGTCGAGTTTCCTTTTCGAGGCGGGCGCACCTGGGCGTTCTTCGATGATTCGTATCGCCTGCGCGCCGATTCCGACTTCCTCGCCCGGCGCTGGCGCAAAGCCGGCATTGCGGCGATTCACGCCGCCGCCTGGCATTTCTACGAGCCCGACGCAGGGCGAGATGAATACTTACGAAAACTGATAGAAGCCTGCCACCGCCAGGGCATCCTGGTTTACGCCTGGCTCGAGCTGCCACACGTCAGCGAACAATTCTGGGAAGACCATCCGCAATGGCGGGAGAAAACGGCGACGCAGCAAGACGCGCATCTGGACTGGCGCAAGCTCATGAACCTGGCAGATCCCAATTGCTCCCAGGCCGCCGAAGCGGGGCTGCGCGCGCTGCTCAACCGGTTCGATTGGGATGGAGTCAATCTGGCCGAGCTTTATTTCGAATCGCTTTACGGGCCTTCGGCTCCGGACCGCTTTACTCCTATGAACGATGTAGTCCGGGCCGATTTTCGCGCCAAAGCGGGTTTCGATCCGATCGAATTGTTTCGCCAAGACTCGCCCCGCTATTGGGAGCGGGACCGAGCAGCGTGGAAACGGTTTGCCGATTATCGGGCCTCCCTGACGGTCCGGATGCAACAGCGCTGGCTGCAAGCCGCACGCGGCTGGAAACCCGACCTCGACCTGGTGCTCACCCACATCGACGACCGCTTCGACGCTGCCATGCGGGACAACCTGGGGGCGGACGCAGCCCGGCTGCTGCCCTTCCTCGACCGCCTGAATTTTACGTTTGCGGTCGAGGATCCGGCTACTGTTTGGGATCTCGGGCCGGAGCGTTACGCCGAGATCGCCCGGCGTTACGCCCGGCTGACGCGGCGGCTCGACAAACTGGCGGTGGACATCAACATCGTTCCCCGATATCAGGACGTGTATCCGACAAAGAAACAAGTAGGTTCGGAATTGTTTCAGTTATTGCACGGAGGCAGCCAGTCCTTCGCCCGCGTCCTGCTGTATTTCGAGCAGTCGATCGGCGCAGCCGACTATGACTTGGCGGCTGCCGCGTCGGCCGCCGTCAGCCGGGTCGAGATTGAGGGCCGGGCGCGGATCATTACCGCGGCGCAAACCACAGGCCTGCGCTGGCAAGGACCGGCGCGCGTGGATGGGAAACCGTGGCCCGGCGTGGACGGGTCGATCGCGTGGATTCCTGCCGGCCGGCGCCGCATCGAGCGCGACTCGGCGCCGCTGCGCTTCCACCTCCTTTGGCTGAACGCCGATCTGATCGGCGCGCGGGCGCTGCCGGAAGGCGTAGAGTTGCAGTACCGCTCTTCGGCGCGCGCGCCGGCGCTGGTCGATTTCCGGCCGGGAGAGATAGAGATCGATGGCCGCCCTGCGAAGGCGGCGGTAATCGAGGCAGAGGATCATTTCGTGGTGCTGCTGCCGCCGGGCGAGCGGCTGGCGCGCATTTCTGCCGCCCGTTGATCGTGGCAGCAACGGCAGGTGGCGTTTTCGCCCTTCCGGCCACTGCATCCTAGCAGCCGGCAGAGATGCTACCATTGTTTTCGAATGCCGGAGTCGAAAGCGCCGCAAATCCCTGACCGGCTCTATTTCCGAATCGGCGACGTCAGTGAACTGCTTGGAGTGGAACCGTACGTGCTCCGCTTCTGGGAAACGGAGTTTCCCCAGCTTCAGCCGAAGAAAGGAAAAACCGGCCACCGCGAATACAAGCGAAA
>DASREK010000315.1:0-10118 GCA_035652135.1 Bryobacterales bacterium
CAACATCACCTGTCCGTGGCTCGCCATCTGCAAGAACTCGAGCATCTCGGGTTGATTCTTGAAAAAGTCGAGCTGCGTGCGGGGGTTGTGTTGCTCGGCGTCGAAGAGGAATACTTTGCCTAACTGGACGTTGCCGCATTCGAGCTTGTACACGTAGCCGTCGATCTGCTCGCCCCGAAGCGCATAAAAAAGCGAGTGGAGGAGAGTGGATTTCCCGGAGCCGTTCTCCCCCTGGAGCATGACCAGGGGGTGGGAAAGATCCACAATCATCGGCATATGAAAATGCAGGCTGGTGAATATCGGGTGAGCGAGGATCTTGAGAAACATAGGGTCAGGATAGCAGATGGAGGCGGGGCCGGAACGTGCATCGCCAACTCCGGCAAGGCAAGGACTGCTGCGAAGAAGGATCGCGAGGCTCGCAGAGGAGCAAGCCACTGGGAGCCCGCCGGTGGCTGGGTTCTCGGAAAATTTGGCGCTTGGCCGATCTATTGTTTGGCCAAACTTCCTTTCCACGCCCTGCCCGTCGCGTCGGCAGCGCGGATGGCGTCGGCGACCATTTCGGGGGTCACCTCAAAGGGTTCGTTGTGGATCGTCTCTCCCTTCGCGGTTGCGCGGAGGGCGATCTGGTGCAGCAGATCCTTAGGGAGCTCGTGTAGGCCGATCTCAGCCAGCGTGACGGGAAGCCCGACTTCCGTGGCAAAAGACAAAACCTCCTCGAACTGAGCCCGGGATTTGCCTTCGAGAACGAGCTGGACCAGCGTGCCAAAGGCGACCTTCTCGCCATGGAAGAACGGATGCGTGCCGGGCGCTGCCGTCAGCCCGTTATGAACGGCGTGTGCCGCGGCAAGGCCTGAAGATTCGAACCCGAGTCCGGAAAGCAGGGTATTGGCTTCGACCAGACGCTCCAGAGCCGGCGTCACGGCGTTCGCCTGAAGCGCCCGGCAAGCGGCGGGGCCGTCGGCGAGCAGCGTCCGATAGCACAGCTCGGCCAGGGCCAGGGCGCTCTGGCTGGACGCCCCGCCGCGCATGTTCTTGACGTTCCCATCCACGCACGTCTTGGCCTCGAACCAAGTCGCCAGCGCATCGCCCATCCCGGCCACGAGCAGGCGGAGCGGGCTTTGAGCGACCACTTGGGTATCCACAAGCACTAAATCGGGGTTTTTGCCGTAAATGCGGTATTCCTGGAAAACGCCCTCGTCGGTGTAGATGACCGAGAGCGCGCTGCACGGCGCGTCGCTGGAGGCGACAGTCGGACAATTGACCACGGGAAGCTGAAGGTCCGCGGCCGCCGCCCGGGCCGTATCGAGGACCTTCCCGCCCCCCGCCCCCAGAATGACCCGCGCCCGAACCTCTCGCGCCGAGGCCTTAACCCGCTCGATCTCGGCAGCCGAGCACTCGCCCCCGAACGGGTGGACGTGGTGAACGATTCCGGCTTCGCCAAGACTGGTGCACCAGGTTTGCGACAGCAACTTTGCAGCGCTTCTGCCGGCTACGATCAAAGCCGGGCCTTCGAGGCCGACGGTTTTCATCTCTCGACCGAGAAAGGCCGTGGCATTTTTTCCCTGAGTATAGCGGCTGGGACAGCAAAACACAGAAAGCATGCTGCACCTCCATAACCGCCGTTTCCGGCTGGTTGCAGAACCCAAACATTTATGCCGTTGTCATCGAGAGGCGCATAAGAGAGCCTCAGCCGCGGCGGCCCGCGTATCCTGAGGAGGCGATGCCCCGGCCCGGCTGGAGTCCCTATTCTAGATCAAGCCGGCAGGAACCAGAACAGGCAGCCGCTGGGGGAGCACCGTGACCTCCAACGGCAATGTTCCGAGCGGCTCGCCGTCGATCTCGATGCGCACCGGCTCCTCGGCTTCCGCGTGCAGTTCCCTCGCGCGCAAGTGTTTCACTTTGGGATGGCGATAAACATTATCGGAGTAGAGGATGCGGAAATCCCGGATAGCCTGGAAGCGGCTCATATTCTCGATGATGGTAATATCGAGCAAGCCGTCGTTAAGAACCGCAGCAGGACAGGCTTGCATGCCGCCGCCGTGGAAACGCCCGTTTCCTACCGCGACGTTGTAAACGGAAAACGACAATGCATCAGCGTTGCCGTCGAGGCGCAACCGGACGGTCTTCAGGTCGTACCGGAGGAACGCCGCCGCCGTGGCATACAGAAATGAGACCCGGCCCCCGAGCGGGTTCAGCCAATTGCGGGAGCGGGTGGCGACTTCGCCTCCCATGCCGAAGCTGAGCAGGTTCACAAAATAACGGCTCTGCGGTGTGCCGTCATTTCCTTGAAAGCGCGCCTTGCCGACATCGATGCGCAGGGCGGCGCCGTCTGCGATGGCTTGAATGGCGTCTCCCGGCCCGCGGGGAATCTTCAGGCTGCGGATGAAATCACCGCCGGTGCCCAGGGGCACGATGCCCAGACAAGCGTCTGGATTGAGGGGTTGATCGTCTTTCAGAAAACCGCTTGCCACTTCGCTGATCGTGCCGTCGCCGCCGGCGGCGATAATGCGCTGGCAGCCCCGCTCGATCAATTCACGGGCCAGGCTGGACGCATGGCCCGGCGCCTCCGTGAAGCGAATCTCTACGGGACCCAGATGTCGCGCCAGGCAACCTGAAATGGCCGGCCATAGCCGCCCAGTTTTCCCTCCCGCGGAATGGGGATTTACAATGACGCCGGTTTTGATTGGCGGCCTCCAGCTTTACAACGGGCTCCGGGTCTACTTTACCGAAAGCCCGGCTACGTGGAAAATGCGGCCGGGGTCTGGACCGCCGCGTACTCCGGCTGTCAAATTGCGGCCGGGCCTTGGGGAACGGGCAACCAGTCACCCGTGGCCGCTCCGGCGGCGAATGTCCTCCACCGTTTCCCTTAGCGTCTCCTTGGGGTCGCGGGTTTGAAAGCCGAGCTCACGGCGCGCCTTCTCCGGCGTGCAGTACCAGAACAGAGCGGACATCTTGATCGAAGCGTCATCCAGCCCGTATTTCTTTCCGAGCAGCGGGTACAGCCGGCGCAGCACGGCGGCCCCGCGCAGCGAAGCGCGCAAAGAAAGCTGCCTTTTGGGCGCCCGGACACCCGCTATTTCCGAGACGGCGGTTATCATTTCACGGAAGGTCCAGTTTTCCCCTGCGAGAAGATACCGCTCTCCGGGGCGGCCCGCCCGCATAGCGGCGATCAGGCCGGCGGCCGCGTCGCGCACGTCGACGAAATTCAGGCCGCCCAGCGGTATCGCCAGGATCTGGCCTTCGAGAAACAATCTCACATCGCCGGTGGAGGAATTTCGGTCGTCCCCCGGACCCAGCAGCAGGCTGGGATTGACGACGACAATGGGCAAGCCATACAGGCGCACCCACGATAACGCCAGTTTCTCCTCAAAAATCTTGGCCAAATAATACGGCCATTCGGCTACTATGTCGTTTTTATACCCTGATTGCTCGTCGTGGATCACCGGCTCGCGGCTCACGGCGATAGTCCCGGACGAAGACACGAGAACAATTTTCTCCGTACCGCGACGCAGGGCGGCCCTACAGAGATTGCGAGCGCCCTCGATGTGCAGCCGGTAGAGTTCCCGCACATCTCGGGGATTTCGGGAAACGATGCCGGCCAAATGATAGACCTGGCCCGCCCCGGCCACGGCGCGATCCACGTCCTCCGGCGAGGTGATGTCTCCGCGGATCACTTCCACGGCAGGATCGCCGTCCCACGGGGAAGGCCCGCGGCAGAACACCCGCAGGCGGATGCTCGCGTCAACCCGCCGCAATTGCTCGACCAGGTGTTTCCCCAAGAACCCGGTCGCTCCCGTAACCAAAACCGGCTTCATGATGGCAGCGGAAGCCGTAGGCTGAGCGGCGGGGCGCACCTCAGACGGACACGTTCTTGTGGAGCCATTACAGGGCCGGAAGCGGCTGGGCGTAGGGATAGAGCCGGCTCCGGCTGTCTTTGATCCCGGCGCGGCCTTGCCCAAGCGCTTGCGATCGCCCCCATCATCCGACGATCTCCGGCGACCCCATCACGTCAGCCATCCCGATGGGCGGGATGTGCATGAGCGTCACGCTCGGCCGGCGGCCAAGGTGGGATTGGGCCATATCCAGGGCTTCCTCCATGCTGGCGGCGGTCTCCCATCCCAGGATGCGCGCCACGTCCGGGTTTTCCGCTCCGACCGCGATTACCTTGCCGACGTGAGCGCGGCCGTTTTCGCCCCAGTACCACATATAGAACGGATGCACGCCGTGATAGGCGTTGCCGCTGCGGTACATGCGGATGTAGTCGGGATTACGCGCGAACTCCTCCTCGTACTTTTGCTGGAGCACGAGCGAGTCGCGCGTCTCCGGCAAGATCCGGTGGAAAAATTCGATGTAAGAGGGATGATGCAGCGGATCGAACTCATCGTAAAGCGGATGAGTCAGAATCAACACGCCGTTCTTCTTCACCACCGGCATGTGGCGGTACATATTGAAGAAGTATCCGAGCGCCAGCACTTGCACCAGCAGCGGGTTCAGAATCGAGTTGACGTTATAAGGCGAAATAAACGGAATGCCGAATACTACCACGTCGGATTGGCCTTGGAGCGGAACGCAATATTGTGCGTAACAATAGGCGAGCGATTTATCGTGGGTCGGGTCAGCGGCTCCGGCGTGCACGGCGATCATCTCGTAAGCCGCCGGAACAGCGAAAAGAATTTTGCGCTTGGCAGGCCTGGGCAGCGCCCGCAGCCCCGCTTGCGCCAAACGAAAAGAAGCGCGGTCGAGCGCATTATAGCGGTCCTCATTTTTGATGAAGAACGGCATTTTGGGATCGAACATCGCGTTGTTGAGGACCGTCTCGATGTGGAACACCTTCACGTTCCGTTCCACGACCTCCCCGATGCGGTTGCAGGAGCGCGCAAGGGCCGAGCGCGTGTGATCGAAATAGGAATCGCAGTCCAGAATGGTCTGTGGCGTATGATGAGCCTGAAGCGTGGGATAATCACACAGGCCGACGCCCACCGATTTGTGGCCGCCGTCCATCGAGACCAGGTTGATATTGACATAGATCAACAGGTCGGATTCGGCGGCGCGGCGGTTCAGCCGGACGCGTTCCCCGCGATCGGTAACGCCGAGCTCGACCATCCCGCCCGGAGCCTCGCCATCGTGGTTGTAAAGGCGCTCGGGGTAATAAGCCCGGAAAACCCTGCTGCCGACTGCCCGCTCAATTTCCTGAGCCGTCATCCGCCTGTGAAAGGAAGTAGCGACGATGATGTGCACGTCATCCACGCCTTTTTCCGCGAGCAATTCGAGCAGTATCGTCAACACCGATTCGCGAATGTCGGGGCGCGGCATCTTGGGCAGGGGAAGGGAAATATCATCCATGCCGATGGTCACGCGCATACCGGGCCGCAGCAAGGCCGCCAGCGGCTCCATTTGTTCGGGATGGGCCAGAGCGTACCGGACGGCCCCCTCGCGGTCCCGCAAGCCGGGTATGGAGGGTTTGGGATAAACCACACGCGTGCCGGCGGGCATTTTGACATCGAGGAGATCTTCGCCGTACCACAGCAGGCGCGGAGCCGCATCGGCTTCAAGATGCACAACGCAGCCCGCATCCGGGACCAGGGCCCGGCGGCCGACGGCATTGGGAGCCGGGTCGATATCAAGCGGGGCGGGTATGCTGGCGGATCGCATATTACTCGCCATAAGGGCTTTCACATTATACTGAGACCCAACAGCGCACGAGAATTAACGGCGCGAAAGAGGAGGGTCTATATGAAAAAAGCTCCGATTCTGCTTGGGATGGCGGCCGCACTGTGGGTGGGCTGCGGCGGCGGCCCCAGTCCGCGCCCGGAGGCGAGGACGAACGATCCGGCTGAGATCAAGGCACTCGAGGATCGCTTTATGACGGCGTTCAACGCCAAAGATGTGAACGCCATCATGAGCTGCTATGTGCCCGATGAAAGCCTGCTGGTATTCGATGTGATTCCCCCGCGCCAGTATACCGGCGCAAACGCCTACCGAAAGGATTGGGAGGGTCTCTTTTCGGCTTTCCCCGGTCCGGTGACCGCGGAAATCAGCGACCTGGATGTGACAGCGGGTGATACCGTCGCCTACGGTCATAGCATTCAGCACGTGGTGTTGACCGGCAAAGACGGCAAGAAGCTGGATATGACCGCGCGCGTTACCGACGGATACAAGAAGATTGACGGCAAATGGCTGATCAGCCATGAGCACGTTTCCGTTCCCGTAGACCTCATGACGGCCAAACCGGATTTGAGCTCCAAGCCGTAGTGAGGTTGCTAGCGGCTGCGCGCCACAGCCGCTCCGGACGCGGTTCGCTTCAGGTCCAGTATGGGCCAGCCGCGCGCTGCGGCTACTCGCCGCAGGCGGCTGTCCGGATTTACTGCGTGCGGGAGTCCGACGGACTCCAGCATCGGCAAATCGGAAAGACTGTCTGAATACGCCTTCGATAGCGCGATATCTATATCGTACCGGTGGCAAAGCCGGATCAAGGCGGCTTGCTTCTCGGCCTCGGCGATCAACGGCGCGGCGATGCGGCCTGTCGCCCGGCCGTCGTCGTAAACCAGCGAGTTGCAGATTACGTCCTGAAAGCCGAAATACCGCAGAACCGGCCCGAGATCAAAATCGAGCGCTCCAGTCACAAGCACAGGACGGTAGCCCTTTGCCCGGTCCGCGTCGACCAGATCCCTGGCCCCGGGATAGATCGAGGGGCGAATCACCTTTTCAAACAGACTTTCGGCCTGACTTTCGAGCCACTCCTTCGGCAAGCCGCGATATTGCCGATAAAAGACCTCGTTGAACAAACGCCGGGAGTAGAGGTCAAGACCTATGAGAAAGGGCGCGCTCAACAGGAGCTTCGCATACTCCAGAACCGCCCGAAGCCGCGAGGGGTGGTTTCTCACGTAGTACACGTAGCGGGTGACAACATTGCCGGCGATCAGCGTCCCGTCCAGATCATAGAAAGCAGCGCGAATCTTCATCGGCGGCCCGGGATCATGCCGGAGCGAGCAGGTTCTGAAAATTCTTTCTGTGCCGCCAGGCGAGGAATATCGTCATAACAGCGGCGATCAAAGCGTCCCTGCTGCCTACGAACACAAGCATCGACAGTGTAAATGCTACCCAGGCGGAGAGCGATCCGATCGCGCCGGCTTCCTTCCATTTCCGGCGGCTACCCGCGATGCGGACGATCGTAAACAGCAGCAAAGCGATCGCCGCCCAGCGAGGATAAAGAACCAGCATCACCCCGGCCGAAGTCGCCACGCCTTTGCCGCCATTGAATTTCAGGAAAGGGGAATAGCAGTGCCCCAGCACCGCGGCGAATCCGTAAAGCCAGCCGGCGAGTAAACCGTCGCCCGGCCGCAAGCAGAACCAGACAGCGAGAAAGCCTTTGCCCAAATCGCCCGCGAGCGTCAGCACCGCGCGCCATTTGTTAACGCGTAGCACATTGTTGAATCCGGGATTGCCGGAGCCGACGCGGCGAATGTCGATACCGCTGCCGAGCATTGCGAGGACGGCAAAAGGAATCGAGCCGGCAAAAAAGCAGATCGCCAGGCGGGCGATAAAGGCGGGTTCCATCGGGGGCATCGGTCTCAAGTCTATTGCCAATTCCTGGCGATCGCTTCCCGCGCTTCCTCTCGCAGACGAACCATTTCGCGGCGGTCCTTGTCCGCAGGGCAAATCGCGTCGCCTATGACGATCTTAGCTTTCCGGCGCAGAGCCGGATGCCCGGCCAGCATGTGCGAGGTCCCCAGAAGCGTAATGGGATGCACAGGAGCGGAGGCTTCCACCGCGGCGTGGAACGGATCCAGGCGAAAGCGGCTTCGATGCGGCGGAGCGCCGATCGATACGTCGGGAAACACCAGCACCGATTGCCCTCGCTGAAGCGCCTCGACCATCCGCCGCCTCCACGAGCCGGGCGGCATGGCGGCGCTCCTGCCGGATGCGAGCACAAAAGGCCGAAGCAGGGCAGCCGCGACCCGCGAAATTCCGAAGAGCGCGTCGCCGCCGGCAAACAACAGCGGAGGGGGCAAGGCGGCGGCAAGCACAATTGGGTCGAGGCGGCCGGGATGGTTGGCGACAAAGACCGCGGGGCGAGTCCGGTCCAGGGCGGCGGATTGCACTTCGATTTCATAACGACTCAGCAGCAGGAACGTTCGCGCGCCTGCGCTGAGAAGCGAGCCCGTCCACGGGCCAAGGCGAAGGATGCGGGCCGCGAGACCTGCGGCTGCTGCTATACCTAGCAACAATCCATAGGAATAAGCTTGCCGCAGCCAGGCCGCGGCGCGGCGGGCTGCCAAACCGGAGCCCGAGCCGGCGTTTTCCAGCGCCAGGCGGACGATTTGCACCCAAGCCGGCGGCTTGCGGGCTTTCAGCTCCCCGCTCAGAAACAGCGCCTTGGTCTCGAAGCGCCGGATCTTGCCGCTGGATGTTTTGGGAATACTCTGCGGCGGAACCAACTGGACCCTGTCGGGCGGAATTCCCAGCACCGCTTCCACTGCTTTTAGGATATCCGCCTCGATCCGGCGCAGTTCTTCACTGCGGCTGGCGCGAGTTTCAGCGACCACCACCAGCCGCTCGGTGCCGGTATCGGCGTCCGTGACTCCGAAGGCGGCCACGCACCCCCGCCGCACGCCGGCCACTTCCGAAGCCGCTCCCTCGACCTCCTGCGGGATAATGTTGCGACCGGACTTGATAATGCAATCCTTGCGACGCCCCGTGATATAGACCTCGCCGCCGCCCCAGTAGCCGAGGTCGCCCGAGTCGATCCAGGTCCCGTCGACCGTCACCGCGGCGGTAGCGGCCGGATTTCGATAATAGCCGGAGGTCTTCGAGGGGCCCCGAAAAAGCACACGGCCCCGCACCCGTTCGGGCAGATCGCGATTCTCGTCGTCGACGATCCGGATTTCATGTCCCGGCATCGGCCTGCCGTTGGCCACGAAGCGGATGACATCGGATTCATGCGGGTGGGCGGGCTCCGCCACGCCCAGTTCCTCAAAAGGCTTCCGGCGGATCGCGTCAATCACCGGCCGGCGGCCGATCGGCGGAAAGGCGAGGGCCACGGAAGACTCGGCCAGGCCGTAGCATGGCACCCAACTCTCCGGCCGGAAGCCGTAGGAGGAAAAACGCTCCGTAAACCGGGCCAGAGTGTCGGGCAAAACGGCTTCGCCGGCGTTGATCGCTACGCGCCATGCGCTCAGATCGAGGCCTTCGAGCATACGATCCGGAATCTTGCGCGCGCAAAGTTCGTAGGAAAAGTTCGGGGCGGGGCAGAGCGTCCCGCGAGCGTCATGCATGGCCCAAAGCCAGCGCTCCGGGCGGCTCAAAAACGCCAGAGGCGAGAGGACGGTGATCGGAGTCGCATAGTATAGGCTGAAGAGCCATGAGCCGATCAGCCCCATGTCGTGATACAGGGGCAGCCATGTGACGACGATGTCGGTGGGCCGCACCTGTACCGAATAGCCGATGCCCCGGATATTGGCCAGTATGTTGGCGTGGCTCAAGACAACGCCTTTCGGGTCGCCCGTGCTGCCGGAAGTGTACTGGATGAAGCCGGTGTCCGAGGGAGAAACGGCCGGAGCCGGCCGCCCTCGGCCCGCCTGGCGAAGAGCCTCCACGCTGGTGACAGCGGCCAGGCCCGGCAAGTTCAACCGCATGATCTGGGAAACAGCTTTCACGCGGTCGAACGTGATCAAGAAGCGGACCTCCGCGTTATTCAAAATGCGCGTTTGGCGGCGAACGTATTCTTCGATCTTGTCCGGCCGGGCAGGGGGATAGATCGGCACCGGTATGCCGCCCGCCAGGCTCACGCCGAAAAACGCATAAAAAAAATCGGCGCACGTCGGGAGCATGATAGCCACCGTCTGGTCGCGCTCGAGACCTTCGGCGGCCAAGCCTGCCGCGACCTCCGCCGCCGCGGCGAGAAGCTCACGGTACGTGATGTCCTGGACTGATTCCTCCTCCGGCAGATGGATATGTACGCGGTCCGGCTCGGCTTCAGCGTGGCGCCGCAGCACCTCGGGCAGGGTGACCGCCGTCTCAGGGGCAGGAGGGGCTTCGCGGGCCGGCGGAGCAATCCGGTAGCGGGGCTTGGCGCCGGACGCGCCGTCAACCGGGGCGCTCGCGCCGCTGCGGACGAT
>DASREK010000316.1:0-35017 GCA_035652135.1 Bryobacterales bacterium
TATTGGCCGTGGTTGTGGCCGTGGTGTTGGAAAGCAAGTAGTTGCCGGCGTCGGCGCCGGAAATCGAAATACCGGTCACGCTGATCGTCTTGCCATTCCCTACGTTCTTGTTCACAAACACAGCCGTATCGCTGACGGTCAACACGTCCCCGGCGATCCGGTTGTCGGAGAAGGTCACTGAGGCGGTCACTGTTCCGTCGTATACTTTATCCACACCTGTCGCCGTCACCATCAGAGGACGCTGGGTAATGTCAGCCGTGGTGGTCGTCGTAGTGTTGAACGTGTAGTTGCCGGCATCGGCGCCCGAGATGGAGATGCCGCTGACGTTCACCGTTTTACCGGTCCCGGCGTTCTTGTTGTTGAATGCCGCGGAGGCATAATTGTCGGTGAATACGTCGCCCGCGACGCGATTATCCGAGAGCGTCACCGTCGCGGTTGTAGTCCCATCGTAAACCTTGTTCACGCCGGCGGCAGTGATGGTGAGCGGGCGGGCCGAGATGTTTGCGGTGGTGGTGGTTGTGGTGTTGCAGGTATAATTGCCGGCATCGGTTCCAGCAATCGAGACACCGCTGACCGTGACTGTCTTGCCGACGCCTACATTCTTGTCCGCAAACGCCGCATTGGCGTAACTGGTGGAAATCGAATCGCCGGCGACGCGATTATCCGAGAGCGTGACAGTGGCGTTGGTGTTGCCGTCATAAACCTTATTGACGCCAGTGGCGCTCACTGTCAGCGAGCGCTGGTTGATGACGCCCGTAGTGTTAGTCACCGTAGTAACGGTGTAGTTGTTGCCGCTATTGCCGTCGTTGACGGTGTACGCCGAGACCGTCAGAGTCTTGCCTGTTCCCGCATTCTTGTTGTCGTAAGTTTCCGCAAGCCCTGTTACTGTGTCGCCGGTTTGCAAGCCCGAGACCGTCGGTGTGGCCGCTGCGCTGGTTGTACCATCGTAGGTCTTCGTGTTTGTCACTGCCGTGATCGTCAATGGGGCCTTGGTGATCACACCAGTTGTATCCGCTACCGTCGTAACTGTGTAGTTGTTGCCGCTGTTGCCGTCGTTGACGGTGTACGCCGAGACCGACAGCGTTTTCCCTGTTCCCACATGCTTCGTGTCGTAAGTCTCGGCCAGACCCGTCACAGTGTCACCGCCCACCAGCCCCAACGTAGTCGGCACGGCTGCCGCGCTGGTTGTGCCGTCGTAGGTCTTGGTGTTTGTCGCTGCCGTGATCGTCAGCGCCGCCTTGTTGATCACGCCCGTGGTGTTGGTGACCGTAGTCACGGTGTAGTTGTTCCCGCTGTTGCCGTCGTTGACCGTGTAACCCGGCGAAACCGTCAGCGTTTTGCCTGTCCCTGCATTCTTGTTGTCGTAGGTTTCGGCCAAGCCGGTGACCGTGTCGCTACCCACCAAGCCCGACACGGTCGGCACGGCTGCCGCGTTGGTTGTGCCGTCGTAGGTCTTGGTGTTGGTGGTCGCGGTAATCGTCAATGCCTTCGGGTTCACCGTCTGAGTGACGGTCCCAGTGCTCGGCCCGAAGCTGCCTGAAGGCGTATATTCCGCCGTGATCGTGTGCGATCCAGCCTTGAGCGTACTGGTCGAGCCGCTTACTGCGGTTGCACTGGTGGGCGTGGTAGGAGCGCCGAGGGGCACAGGGCTTCCGAAGGGCGAACCATCGATTTTGAACTGCACCGATCCAGTAGGCGTTCCGGTGCCCGCAGTTCTCGTTACCGTTGCCGTGAAACTCACCCCGGTACCGTAAGTTGACGGATTCAGCGAGGAAACAACGCTTGTCGTAGTCGCTGTGCTGACGACCAAAGACGCACTAGCGGTCGCGGATTCGCTAGGGCAATCCCCTCCTGTCGCGTCAGCTCGCACTGTGAACGAGTATGTGCCTCCCGAAAGTGCGGTAGTCGTATTAATGGTTAACAGCGAGAACAGTGAGCTGGTTCCTGTCCCCGTCAGTGAACCGGGAGCGAATGCAGCCGTCGCCCCGGTGGGCAATCCTGTGGCGCTCAGAGTAACAGGGCAACTTCCGTTGCCGTTGAAATCCACCTCAATGGAATTGGATGCCGTGGTTCCGTACGTGGCGGAGTTGCCCGCAACCACAGGGTTTGGCGTCTGCGCGCCCAACACTTTGATGGCTTTGAGATGCGTGGTATCCGTAAACGTCGTCTGAGCGGTCAGACCCGACGTTCCGCCGGTTGCGGTAAGCGTGAAAGCGATGCCGATGTCATTCGCCTCAATCGGGAACTGGGCGCTGATGTTGCCCGCAGGGTCGGCGGTGGGCGTGAGGACATGCGGGCCATCGCCGTCGTCCGGCGATTCGACGATGTTCAATGTCACCGTCTCTCCCGGAGTCCAGCCGGAGCCGGTGATCAGGACCGTGTCGCCGGGCTGGTAGTCCGCCTTGTCGGTCATCACCGTGGCCGTCATGTAAACTTCGGCGCTGGCGGCGCGCGCACCGCCGCTGAGGAGCACGGCGCCGGGCCGCCGCAGAACGCTGCCCGCGGCCAGAAGACGTCCGTTCGAAAGCGCGCCCGTAGGCCGCAGGGAGCCGGTCCAGGGAATGAACAGATCGCTCGCTTGAAGCGCGACTCCCTCGGAGGTCCCGCCTGCCAGCAGAATGCTGTTGTTGTTCGGAATCCGAAACGCCCGGTGTCCGCTGCGCGGCGCGGTCAGCGGCGCAGAGGCAGTGAAGCTTCCCCTGGCAGGGTCGTAAATCTCGCTGGAAGCGAGGTCGTTCTTGCCGTCATTGCCGCCGGCCAGGAAAACGCGGCCATCCAACTGGAGAGTGGCGGAAAGCAACATGCGCGGGACGGTCATTTTGCCGGCGGGCGCAACTACTCCGGTGATGGGATCAAACACATCGGCCGAGGCCAGCGTGTTGGTTCCGTCCGTGCCGCCCGCGATGAGAACCCGGCCGTCTTTCAGCCGCACGGCGGCATGTTTTTCGCGGGGCGAGGAAAGAGAACGAGCGGCCAGATCAAAGGAACTGGCGGCGGGATTGAAAATTTCGAGCGTCGCCAGCGCCACACCGGCGCTGTCGCCCCCGGCCAATAACACACGGCCGTCCTGCAAAAGCGTCGCCGTGTGGCCCGAGCGCGCCACGAGCAAATCCCCCGCCGGCTGCCATTTGTCTGTTGCTGGATCATAGACTTCCGCTGTGTTGAGAGCGCCGCCGTTGTTCACCCCACCGGTTATGAGGATGCGGCCGTCACCGAGAGTGGTACAGGCGTGGCTGCTGCGCGGGCTTCCCATTTCGGCGGCGGGGGTAAAGGAGCCGTCCGCCCCGAAAAATTCCGCAGTCGTCAATGCTCCCGCAGGTCCCATCCCGCCGGTGATCAGCACGCGCCCATCGGGCAGCAGAGCGGCGCACGCCCCGGCGCGTTCGCTGGTCATTGCACCGACCGGCAGCCACTTGCCGCTCGGTAACTGCTCGGGCTCTCCTTTCAGCAGAAGAAATCCCGCGCAGCAGACCGCGACGCAAACAAATAGCAAGAGCTTTGAATGGCGGAGCATCCCCTCACCTCAGGAGCCGGGCGGGTGTTCAGCAATTTCGTAACCATCCATACATTCGGCGGCGATCTGCTTGAAAGGCGGGATCTTAAAGGGTGGCGGTCCTGTTTGCGCTGACGCCAAGTGTGAACGAGAGTATACGAGTTGCTGAAAAAGCCGAAACCACCTGTATTCACAATAACAACTGCGATATATCGTCCTGTGATCTATAGTATGTCGTTCCGCGATATATCGGTCGGTCCGAGTTCCTGGCCGCTGAAAAAGTAGCCGGCGACGGAAACCGGGTGCGCTGAGGAGACGGCTCTCACCCGGTTGCGCCAGGAGACGGCTCTTACCGGGCGCGCCGCTGCGAGCCTGGAAGCGGCGTGGGGCCGGACGGCCCCAGCAAAATCGCGCCGGCGGCGGTTGTAGTACACTCGTTGCCAGGCGGTGGGGCCATGGTTCCTGCTTCACAGCTTCGAGCCGGAGCGGCGATCCGGCACGAGGGCCAGATTTACCGCGTGCTGGCGGCCGATTATCGAGGCGGCCAAGGCAAGATGGGCGGGGTAGCCCACGTGCGTCTAAAAAATCTGGCTACGGGCGCCGTCTGGGAGCACAGCTTCCGCGCCGATCTCAAACTCGAGGATCTACCCGTGGAGAAGCAAACCATGGAGTATCTCTACGAGGACGGGGGTCAATGCTATTTCATGGATCCCGATACCTACGAGCAGGTGGGCATCGCCAGCTCCGTCATCGGCGAACAAGCGCGATTCTTGCAGCCGCAGATGCGGCTGCCGGTGGAATTTGTCGAGGGCCGCCCGGTGAGCGTCCTGTTTCCCGACTACATCGAGATTCGCGTGGCCGATACGGCCGCTCCGGCGCACCAGCAGCAAGACAGCACCCTCAAGACGGCGAAACTGGAAAACGGCGTTGAGATCATGGTGCCCCAGTTCATCAAGACAGGCGATCTGATCCGTTTGGACGTAGAGAATCTCAAATACATCGAGCGCGTAAAGGCGCCCGGGAGATAGGCGTCATGGGCCTTGCCGGGAGGATGACTTGGGCGGCCTTGCTGCTGGGGCCGCTGGCGTGGGCGCAAGGTGGAACCGGCGCGGTCCCGCGTGCAGGGACTTTTCCGGGCCGCGCGCGCGTCCCATTTCTGTGGCAGGTGGCGGCGCTCGAGAGGCAGGCCCGGAAGGCGTACCAGGCTCGGGACTGGGCGGCCGCGGCGGAGGCCTACGAGGCATTCCACGCCTCGGGCGGCGGCACTGCATCCAGTTATGACAATCTGGGTGTGGCGCTCACCAACCTGGGCCGCTGGGCCCAGGCGGAAAGCGCGTTCCAAAAGGCCATCGATCTTGATCCCGAGCACCGCTGGGCTTACAACCACCTAGGCTTTGTTTATCGCGAGGAGGGCCGCTACGAGCAGGCCGTGGCGATGTTCCGCCGCCAGATCGCCATCAGCCCGAAGGACCCCTACGCCTACCGGAATCTGGCCGGGGCGCTGACGCTGATGGGCCGGCTGGAAGAGGCCGAGCAAGCGGCGGCGGCCGAGGAGAAATACACATACGAGCGAGGCGAAGTGTACCTCGATATGGCCTGCGACCTGAACTCGCAGAATCACCCCGAGCAGGCCAAGAAATACCTGGAGAAGGCCAAGTCTGCGGGCGCCGAACGCGGCTTGCTGGCGCAGGAATCGGCACACTATTTTTTGACCCTGCACGATTACCGGCGCGCCGAAGAACAGTACTTGAAGCTTCTCGAATACCAGCCCTATGAGCCGTTGGTCGCCCTGCGGCTGGGAACGCTCTATTGGGAGGCCGGAAATCTGGAAAAGGCGGCCGCGGCATTTGGCCGCGTCATAAATGTTGGCGAGGACGCGAGCGTCACGATTCGAACCTCGGCCAACACGTCAAAAAGAGTCAGCTTCTCCGACTTGCAGAACAATGCCGGCGCAGCGCGGTCCGTGTTCGGCGATGTGCCGGCCGATCTCGCCCGAGCGGCCATGCTGGTTCGGCTGGATGGTTACCGGCGGGAATATAGGCAGTCGAAATCCCCGGCACAAGCAGCCCGGCTGCGAGCGGCCTGCCAGGAGCTTCTCCAGCAGAGCAATCCGATTCCGGTGGAGGCGTGGCTGCGGGATACGCTCGGTTGGACCCTCCTGGCGGAAAGCCGCATGGCGGCGGCGGAAGAGGAACTGGAGCGCGCGTACGCCCTGGCGCCCGGCCGCAGGATGATCGCCTATCATCTGGCCGTGGCGTTGGAGCAATCCGGCGACACAGAGCGGGCGGTTGAGATGTATACCCGCTCGCTAGCCGCATTACCGGCGGCGCAAATCGAATGCGGCTGCGAAGAGCCGGACCTGGCTGCCCGGGAACAGGCTGCCCGAGCGGCGTACGCGAAGTGGAGAGGGGAGACGGAGGGCTTCGACGCCTACCGCAAGCGCCTGGAGCAGCAAAAATAGACCGGCGCGGCGCCGTCGGGGGCTAAGGGGAAAGCCTGTGCGCCCGCAGCCGGAACGGGGCGCTGCTGCGGTCAAGGAAAAAATTGCCCGCGGGGCTCCGACTGGGTTAGATTGAAGGTACGGGCGCCGAGGCTTGGGGCTGTGGCAGTAATCGATTCTCTCTCCATTTTCCGGCTTACATCCAATGCCAGCCAGCGGGTAATCGCGTTGGGGGTCGTGCTGGGCGTCTGCTATGTGGCGCGCCCGGTGGTGATCACGTTTACCTGCGCCCTGCTGTGCGCATTTCTTCTGGAGCCCCCCGTCGAGTGGCTAGTGCGGCTCCGGCTTCCGCGCGCGTTGGCCGCGCTGATTGTCTGTCTGCTGGCTGCGGCCCTGCTTGCGGTCGTTGGGGGGCGTTTTTACATCCGCAGCACGGTCCTGATCCAAGAGCTGCCGCGTTATGAAAGCTCGATCCGAAGCATTATCGAGAATGTCTCGCAGCGCGTCCAAAACATCGAGTCCGCCTTGATGCGATTCATGCCGCCGGAGCGGCAGCAACGCATTGTGCAGGTCATCGAGACCAGGCGGCCCCGCACCCGCACCGTGCAGCCGGCGCAGCCGCCGCAACCACCTCCCGTGCAGGAAGTGCGGCTGAAGGATGACGGCGGCTTTCTGGCCAAATATGTCCTGCCGCAGCTTGGATTCTTTTACGAATTTCTATTGTTCGCGTCCTTCGTTCCGTTTCTGGTCTACTTCATGCTGAGCTGGAAGGATCACGTCCGCCATGGCTTTGTGAATCTGTTCGAGATGGAAGACCGGCAGGTGGTGCATAACACTCTGGACGGAATCGGCGCCATGGCGCGAGGATTCCTCGCCGGCAACTTTCTTTTGGGACTTTTTTTGGCGGCGTGCAGTTGCCTGATCTTCTGGTATCTGCGGCTTCCTTTCCCGTTTATGATGGGGACGGTCAGCGGCTTGCTGAGCGTCATTCCCTATGTTGGCCTGCCTCTGGCGATGGTGCCGCCGGTGTTCTCAGCGCTGGGAGCCTACACCTCGGTCTCTTATTACGTGATCATTGTTTCCATTGTTGCCGGGTTGCATCTGATAGCCCTCAACGTTCTTTACCCCAAGCTGGTTGGATCCCGCGTTCATCTGAACCCTCTGGCGGTTACGCTGGCGATTTTAATCTGGACGTTCATGTGGGGTCCCATCGGCCTGTTGCTCGCCATTCCGATCACCGCAGGTCTCAAAGCAGTCTGCGATAATGTTCCGTCGCTGCGCAAGTTCGGAGAATTGCTCGGCGATTAGCCGCTACGCAGGCGGGATCGATGCAGGGCGCCGTTGCGCCCGCTCCGGGAGGATTGTATGGTCGACAGAATCACGGGCGCAAAGGCCAGTATTGTCGCGGCTGTCTTCGTATTGAGCGCGGCCGCCCGTCCATGCCGCGCGCAAACACCCAGCCTCGACTCTTTAAAAAACCAGGCCATGGAAGCCGTGGAAGCGCGCCGCACCTTCACCCAGGTGATGACGGACTCCATCTTCAGCTTCTCGGAGCTTGGATTTCAGGAATTCGAAACATCCAAATATATTACGGAATTGTTGGAAAAGGAGGGCTTTCGCGTTACGCGGGGAGTCGCCGGCATTCCGACCGCGTTTGTGGCGGAGTGGGGATCCGGCCAACCGGTGATCGGGTTCATGGCCGACATCGACGGGCTCCCGGAAACCTCGCAGCGGCCCGGCGTGGCCTACCGCGATCCGCTGATTCCCGGCGGTCCGGGACACGGCGAAGGGCACAATGCCGGCCAGGCGGTCAACGTCACCGCGGCGCTGGCAGTGAAAGAACTGATGCAGAAGTACAAAATCCCGGGCACGATCCGCGTTTATCCGGGGGTTGCCGAGGAGCTGCTGGCTAGCCGCAACTACATGGTGCGCGCAGGCCTGTTTAAAGACCTGGATGCCATGCTGAGCTGCCATGTGGCAAGCGATTTTTCAACCTCCTATGGCCCGAGCGGAACTGCGCTCGTCTCGACGCAGTACAGCTTTCACGGCCAGAGCGCCCACGCAGCCGGATCGCCGTGGATGGGCCGCAGCGCCCTGGATGCCGTCGAGCTCATGGATGCGGGCTGGAACTTTCGCCGCGAGCACCTGAGGCCGGAGCAGCGCTCCCATTACGTGATCACGCATGGCGGCGATCAGCCGAACGTCGTTCCGCCCGAGGCCACGGTCTGGTATTTTTTCCGCGAGCTCGATTTTCAGCACGTGAGCGATCTCCACGCGATCGGGACCAAGATGGCCCGCGCAGCCGCTGAAATGACCGATACCACGATGACCGAACGGGTGCTGGCCGGCACATGGGAAGCGCATTTCAACAAGCCGCTGGCTGAGGCGCTTTTCGCCAACATCGAAAGGGTAGGGATGCCGATTTGGACCGAGGCCGATCAAACCCTGGCTCGAGCGGCGCAGAAAGAACTGGGCGTAAAAGTGGAGGGGTTGCGAACAGCGGTGACCAAACTGCGCGCGCCGGGAGAAACCGGCCGCGGCAGCGCCGGCTCGGATGACATTGCGGAGGTTTCCTGGAACCTTCCGACGGTGAACCTTCGCTACCCGGCCAATATCCCCAACCTGGTGGCGCACCATTGGTCCAGCGGTATCTCCATGGCGACGCCGATTGCCCACAAAGGGGCGACCGCCGGGGCCAAAGCGCAGGCCATGACGGCGCTCGATCTTCTCACGCGGCCTGAGCTGCTCGCAGCGGCCCGGGCGTATTTTCGTGACCAGACGAAGGAAGTCAAATGGGTTTCGTTGGTGCCGGAAGGAACCCAGCCCCCTATCGAGCTGAACAAGGAAAAAATGGAGCGCTTCCGGCCGGCACTCGAAAAACTGCGCTTCGATCCGTCAAAATATAAAACATATCTGGAGCAACTTGGTGTAAAGTATCCGACAGTACGTTGAAATGATGCCCTCAGTCTGCGCGTTGGTATTACTGGCCGCCGCCGTAGCGGCGGGGCATAAGGCGCCCCGCAAACAGCCGGCGGCTCCCGCGGCCGCCGGCGATCCCCTCGCCTCCCTGCACCGCGTGGCCGGTCCAGTTCGTATTGATTGCAGCGGAGCGCTGGAAACGGTGATGTTGCTCGCGGAGCTCGGCTCTACAGGGCCGGCCATTACCGAATTTCAAGCCCAGGCCCGGGCCCGTTTTGCCGTATACGCACAGCATCCGGCGGTGGTTGAAACATCCTCGCTCTTGACCCGCGGCTTTGGCTACAAGGAGTTGGCCGAGTTCTCCACCTTGCTCTCGCCAGCCCCCTATTTCGCCCTCAACGAATCGGACGAACTGGCCGCCCTCGCCAAACTGCTTCCCAGCGCCGATCTCAACTTCAATGTGGATCGCCTTCTGGGCTACGCCAGGCTGATCCGCGAATTCTACTCGGATGCGCATATGGGCAAGTTTCTGCGCGAATCCACGGGGGAGTACCAGCAAGCGCTAAAACAGGTATCCGCGAAAGATCTGCCCCCGGGAGTCAAAGTTTTGCTTTCTCCCTTGGCCCCTGTACCGCCGGCCGGCCGCATCGAGTTCAGCCGCAGGGGCGGGAGACCGGCGAACTACATCGTTCTTGGCGGATAAGCCAATCTGAATGCCGGGCCAGATTAGGCCCAGAGACCGAGCCAAAGAAGGGATGACATGCGCGCCGATCAAGGCAGAGAAACTTCTCTCGGGCGCTTGGTTTCCCGCCCGGCGTTTGGACTGGCAGCGCTCTCTGCGCCGCTTGGCGAACCATCGGCGATAAGTTGCACCTGCGTCGGCGCGGCAAGACAGATGCCCTGCTGGCGGAATCTGGTATAAATCTCGGCGTTGATCTCGTCGGCCACGAGCCCTCGCCGGCGGAAATCAGCAATCCAGTAATTAAATTCAATTCGCACCGAGGCGCCGCCAACGTCCGCCAGCAAGGCGTTTGGCGCGGGGTCGGGAAGCACTTCTGGATGCGCCCGGCAAGCGTCCAGCAGGATTTTCTTGACCAGAGCCACATCAGTTCCAAATGGCGCCGTGAGTTTTTGCCGCACGTTCAGCTTTTCGCTGGGGAAGGAATAATTGATCACGCTGGATTTGGCCAGTTCCGAATTGGGCACGACATACAGCGTGTAATCGGGGGACAAAATCCGGGTGGAGCGCAGCCCGATGGATTGCACGTCGCCCACACGCCCGTCGGATAGCTCCACCCAATCCCCCGGGCGAAAAGGCCGGTCCACTAAGATCGTAAATCCGGCGATCATGTTGGCGATGGTGGCCTGGGCGGCCACGGCAAGCACCAGAGAGGCAAAGCCCGCCGCCCCCAACAGGGCCGTCAGCTTCACGTTATAGTGGCCCAGGATGACGGTCGCTGCGATGAAGATCAGCAGGGCCTTCGCCGTCAGGCGAAAAGCGGGGATCAGTTCCACGTCGATGGCGTTCCCCGCCGTACGCACGAATCTGGCGAGGTACCATTCGGAGAGGCCGCGCAGCAGGGCATACGCCAGCCAAGTCGCGCTCAGCACCATGAAAATGTAGGCGCCGTTCGTGAGGTAACTACTGATTCCCAGGCGGGCGATTTCCGGCAGCGCCGCCAGCCGCACAGCAACGACATCCGCACCGATGGCCACAATCAGCAGGAAAACGGGAGTCGCGCTGTACTCAGCGAGCCATCTGTGGATTGCGCCGGGCTTTCGCCCCCGGACGAAGAGCTTGCGCCACGCCAGCCGGAGGCCGATTGCCGCCGCCAGCACTACGCCCAGCGCAGCCAGGTCCGGAAGCCGGTTCCCGAGAGACGAAAAGCTCATTGCCCCCATCTTAGCCTGCTTTCACACAAACTGGATCAGGCGCGACTGTGATTCCCCACACCATGCGGCAAGCAAAATTCACATACCTGGACCGAAAATTTCCCGCCCTTCCGTCCGGCCTCTTGCCGAGCGCGGATCCATCTTCCGGGGCGGCCCGTGCCGGATAAAGCACTTCGCATTCCGGGTGCTTCGTTGAAGTTTTGCTTTTCACACTGGCACGCCTGTTGCGAATTCGCACGCCCGAGGAGGATAGATATGAAGAGACTTTTGTTGCTGGTTTCGACAATGGCTCTGATTGTGAGCGGCGCGCTGTGGGCTCAGACACCCAGTCAGACCAGTCCCGGTTCGCAGGCTCACATGCAGGGTCAGAGCTGGTCGGGGAAACTGGTGGATGCTTCCTGCCACGAAAGAGATCCGAAGGCAAGCTGCCCGATAAGCGCAACCACGACGTCGTACGGGATAGTCACATCAGATGGTTCCTTCTACAAGCTCGATTCCAACGGCAATTCCCAGGTCAGCAAAGAACTGGAGCAAAAGACTACCAAGACGGGGAGCATGAACGCCACTGTGACCGGCTCCTTGCAGGGAGACACAATCAACGTGCAATCCGTTCAGATCCAGTAGCCGCGCGGCACGCGCGCGGGCCGAAAGCGAAGCTCGCGGAACCGCGCGCGTTGTTTCAAAATCTGTCTTGGCGAATTCTTACACCTTCTCCGCGATTCTGGCTGCGGCTGCGCTCCGGCAGCTCGAGATTGAGCGTCATTTCTTTTTTATTGCGCACCACCTGAAGGGGAACCGTCTTCCTGTCGCTGCCCGATCGCAGGGCCTGCGTGAGATCGCGCGCGCTGGCGATAGTTTCGCCGGCCGCCTTCACGATCACATCCCCCGCTTTCAGGCCGGCTTTCTCCGCCGGCGAATCCTTTTCCACGGACCGCACCAGGGCGCCTTCCTTGACTCCGAAGAAGTCGGCCAACTGCCCGCTGATCGATTCAATTTCCAAGCCCAGACGGGCTGCCCGCAGCGTCATCACAGGGCGCGGGATGTCAATTGGCGGGATCGGCGGCATAGTGAACGTATAAGGAGGACGGCCCGGCAGCGCCGGCCGGCGCCCTATGACGGCGGTTACGGTTTGCGTATTGCCATCCCGGCTTATCAGCAGCTTCGCGGTCCGGCCCACCGGCGTCTCGCGAACCATCCGCGTGAAAGATTCGACGCCTTCCACCGGCTGCCCATTGTATTCGAGCACAACGTCGTGCTCCTTGAGGCCCGCCTTTTCAGCGGGACTGTCCGGCTCGACGCGCCGGATCTCAACGCCTCGTTCTTCTTTAAGCTTTAATTCCTTGGCGCGGGCGCTATCGATCTCTTCCACCCCCACGCCCAGGTAACTCACGCTGGCCGGCGGAAACCCAAGCGCCTGGATCTGCGCCACCATGTCTTTGAGCTCCTGTGCGTGTTGGCGAGCCTGGCGCTCCAGTTCGCGCCCTTCATTCTGTAAAGTTTGTAAAGCGGCCCCAAGCTGGATGCCGTGTTGCTGCATCGCCAGGAGCAAATCGCGCCTGGCGCTCTCCACTGCCTCCGCCTGGACGAAAGGAGCAGTCCGATCTTTCTGGACTTGGCTCCTGCGCTCTTCCTCCCGCTGCGGATTTCCGTTCGGCGTCTGGCCGGATGCGCCGCCAGCCAGAATCGCGGCGAACAACAAAAATGATAAAGCCTTGTACATCGGAATACTACCTCCGTCTAATCTCAATGCTCCCGGTGGTATTGCGAATACGCAATACCGGCCCGCCGCCATTCAACATCCCCTCGGCCACTAGACCGCGGGGGCCCGAGCCCTGGTCCATGCGCACCACAATGCCGGGAAACTCGCACCGGATTCGGTTGAGAGTGGAAGCGACATCCACGCTGGCGCGAAGGGTGAGCCGGGCGCCATCGGGAATGAGAACGACAATGCTGCCGGCTGACGCGTCCAGCGTCGAATCGGCCAGGGGATGGTTGGCCATCAGTTGCGCCCAAATGTTTCCGGCCGCGGTGGACGCGCGCAGGGCGCCAGCCACGTCCAGCAGCCGGATGCTGCCGGCTGCGTTTTCCGCGTGGACTCCGCCGGGCGCCGCTTCCACAGTGATGGATCCGCCGGCGGTCTCGGCGTTGACGCTGCCTCCGATTTGACCCAGTAGAATCGATCCCCCTGCGGTTTCCGCATTCACGCTTTGGGCCACGCGGCGCACGTGAATGCTGCCTCCCGCGGTCTCAGCCCGCAGGCTGCCGCCCACCTCATCGGCGTCAATACTGCCTCCATTTGTAGTCAGCACCGCATCGCCTTTCGCGGTCCCCAACTGAATCGCGCCTCCTGCGGTTTCGCATCGGACGGGCCCGCCGATGGACCCCAATTTGATAGAGCCGCCGGCCGTTTCCGCCCGGACGGACTTGCCGATGCGATCCATCTGAATGGAACCGCCGGCGGTCTGCGCATTGACGCGGCCGTCCAGATCATAGGCCTGGAGCGAACCGCCGCGGGTTGCCAAAATCGTTTCGTCCGTGGACCGCGGCGCGGTCACCTGCAAATCCGCCGAGAATCCGCAATGGCCGCACTGGGGATCCGACGCCACCACGACCACCGTTGCTCCTTGCCGCGAGGCCCGCACTGCGGCTTGCTCGAGCCATTTCCGGGCTTCCGCCTCCGAGCCGGCTCGCACGCGCTTCCTTGCGACGTACCGCACCTGGCTCCCGGCTTCCCCCTGCACAGAGATGCCGCCGAACGAGGTAATCCGAAGGCGGCCTCCGGAGACTGCCGCGAGGCTGCCGGTGACTGTCTGCACCCAGTATCTCCCTTCGCGAACAATCGGCGTTTCGGCCTGCGCTTTGGCCGGAGCAGGAAGAAGAAGGAAGGCGAGCGGCAAGAAGCCGAGCAACCCAAAAGTCGGGCATCTCAGGAAGCCGGCGGCCGGCGATTTTGTGAATCGCCCCTGTGCTGCCGCAACTGCTCCCGAGGGCCGGGCATGCTCCGCGCGCGCTTGCTCAAGCGCCGGCCGCGGGGCCGAATCGCCGGCCATTTCTTGAAGCCCAAAGTTCTTCATAACCCCAATCACCATTCTTTCCGCTGCCGTTGCGCTTTCAATGTGAAAGCCTCCGGAGCGCGGTTAGAACGTCTCAGTGGACGCATTCATTTCCTGCAACACGTTCTGGCACCGCATGCGGACGTAATTGTTCTGCTCTCTTTGCGCCACGCCCTGGAGTACTCCAACCAGACTGCGGTCGCGGGCTTCGGTAAGCAAGTCGATCGCTTGTACGCGCATTCCCGGATTGTCATCATTGGTCAGCACGCCGATGAGAGCCTGGCGCACCCTGGAATCGCGGGCGTAAGGCTTCAGCGCCTCCAGGGCCTTCAGCCGCACGCCTGCATTGGCGTCGTTCGCAACCAAATACAACAGCGTGTCGCGGATCTCGCCGTCTCCTGCGCGCTCCTTCAAGATGTCCACTGTGTCCAGCCGGACGCCCGGGTTTCCGTAATTCTTGGCCGCGAAGATCAGAAATTTTTGGATTTGTGGATCCTCCAGACTTCCGCTAAAGCTCTTCCGCCGCGTTTCATCGAACGAGATCTGCACTTTGCCGCCCTGGAGGTCCAAACTCACCCCGGAGATGCCGCCGGCCGCGGCGTCGCTCGCGCTGAAGGATGCCGCCGCCGGTTGGGGCGTGGAGAGGAACTGCGGCGTGGAGCGGAGCGACCAGCCGCCGAAGAAGCCGGCGGCGACCAGGCAGGTAGCCGCTACCGGCTGCCACCAGAGGCGCATGGAAAGCCACATCGGCCGCGCCGCGCCTCTCGTGCTCGCCGACTCCCGCCCTTCCCAATGCAAGCGGTCCGCGCGATAAATGGATCGCATCAGGTCGTGCCGGCTCTCCGCCAGCAGGGCGGGAGAAGGCTCCAGCCGGTCCCGCGCATCGAGCTTCGCCAGGAAAGCCCGTTCTCTTTCCATCCGCGCCGAGCAGGATTCGCACGTCTCAATGTGTTCCTCAACCTCGGCTCGCTCCCGCTCATCGAGCTCGTTGTACAAATACCAGCTAATCTGTTTCTCAACCCATTCGCAGCTCATAGACAGCTCCGCAAGGCGTCTGTACGGGCGAAAGAGAGCGACTCGCATACGGCGGTCCCCGCCCGCTCCGGAAGGCTCTTCGATCTTTCGCGGCTCATCTCGCAGCCCCTTCACTCCAGCTCATCAACCCAGCGCGGCCCGCAGCTTTTGGGTGGCCCGGTACAAGCAATTCTTAGCAGTCTCCTCGGTGGTATCCAGCATTTCGCCGATAACCCGCAGCCGGAGGCCCTGATAATGTTTCAGCTCGAAGACGAGCCGTTCACGAGGCGCCAGCCTGGACAGCGCGTCTTCGATACGCCGGGCCAGCTCCCGCCGCAGGAGGTCGCGCTCCGGGTGGGCCTCTGCGCGGCCGTCCTCCACCGCATCGAAAAGATCCCGGGCGCCGTTCCGGGTCTCTATAACCGGTGACTCTTCCCGCCGAATAGTGCGCTTTCGCAGGTGATCGAGGCAGATGTTGGTGACGATCCGGTAAAGCCAGGTGTAAAAGCTGCACTCGAAGCGGAAGCTTCCGAGATTCCGATAAGCTTTCAAAAACGCCTCTTGATAGGCGTCCCGCGCATCCTCTTCCGAGCGCAGGAGATTCAACGCCAGCCGCAGCACGCTCTGATCGTAGAGGCGCACCAATTGCTCGAAGGCCTGATGGTCCCCCTGCTGCGCGGCCCGGATTAAAGCCGCGTCCTGGCTGAGCGCTGACGCCGGTGTACTCTTCACGCTGGAAATTCCCGGCAGCGTTACGGCTCTCACTCTCCCAATGCCTTCACCTACAAGCTGATGGACGCAGAGCCGCGCAAAAGGTAAGCGGCGTTTCCCCTCGCTGGCGCCTATTTGCTGGCGGTAACCATGATTTCCACGCGAGAGCCCCGCGCCAGGCCCGCCACCTGCACCGTCGCCCTGGCTGGCCGGTTTGTCTTGAAATAGCTGGTGTACACCTGATTCATTTGGTCGAAGAGATTGAAGTCGGTGAGATAGACGGTCGCGCTGACGACATCCGAGTAATCCATTCCCGCGGCCTTTAATACGAGGCCGATGCGATCGAGCGCCTGGCGGACTTCGTCCTGAAAATTCGGAGGGAGTTTATTCGTCTTGAGATCCGATCCCGTTTGCCCCGAAACATAGAGAGTTCTGCCGATCAGCACGCCAGGGCTGAAAGGCGAGCCGGTGGGAAATTCGGGCGGAGAAATGATCTTCTTTTGAGCCAGCGCGGGCAGCGATAAAATCAGCGCCAGCAGAAGCAAAGGCATCGGTTTCATGAGCAGCCTCCTTTTTCGCTGTGTAAGCCATAGCTTAGCAAGTCCCCTCTTGCTCTCCGAGCCTCCGGAAGGACACAGGAGCTTCTTTCGGGGCAATGCAGCGGCCAGCAGACAAGATCTCCCGCGGTTAACCGGCGCGGGGCATCCAGCCCGGCGCACAATGCAGCCTGTCCGAACCGCCATTCTACACAGGCGGCCGGAGTTATAAACTGGCGATATGAAGATCCAGGAGCAGGAGCAAAATGTTTTGCGCGCCGCGGCCAACGGCAATTCGTTCCGCTATCTGGACGTTATCACCGGCCTGTTCGTCGCCGTGCTGCTCATCTCGAACGTCGTGGGGCAGAAGATCTGGCGGCTGGGGCCGCTGGATATCAGCGCCGCGCAGATGCTGTTCCCGGTCAGCTACATTTTCGGCGATGTTTTAACGGAGGTCTACGGCTACGCGCGTTCGCGGCGCGTGATCTGGATCGGCTTCTTTGCCAACATTCTTATGGCCGTCGTGGGTTGGATTGCCGTGCGCCTGCCGCCCTCGCCGGAGTGGCCCAATCAGCAGGCATTCGCGGCGGTAATGACGTTTGTGCCTCGAATGGTGGCAGCCAGCCTGATCGCTTACTGGTCGGGCGAGTTTGTAAATTCCTACGTGATGGCCAAGATGAAACTGTTCACAAATGGCCGGTGGCTATGGTCCCGTACGATCGGCTCCACGGTTGTCGGCCAGGCGGTGGATAGCGCTTTGGTAGTGGGAATCACCTTCGCCAGCGTTATGCCGCTCAGAGCCTTGGTTCGGGTGACGCTCTCTATTTACGCGGTCAAGGTGGTTTATGAGGTGATCGCTACGCCCGCGACGTATCTAGTGGTCAACTGGCTCAAGAGAGTGGAGGGTATGGATGCCTACGACCGAGGTACAAACTTCAGCCCCTTTGCCATTTGAAAGGCCAAGGCTGGGCTTCGCTCCTCAAGCGCCGGCGCCCTTTACAAACAGAGTCTCTCTCTAACAGATTGGTTCGATGCCACTCACGCTGCTACTCTCTCTGGATATGCAGCGGAAGAATCTTGCCTCCGGCTGTGGCCGCCGGCTCCCTGCGGACGACGCGCAGCGTCTGGCCCTCGTCCCAGATTTTGGCCATAGTGCGAGAACTGTCGTTCCGCGAGCCGAGGTAGTCAAGAACCGCCCGCCGGACGCTCGCCTCAACAACACCGCACACCCGGGGACTGACGACGATCTCCACCCTGGGCAGCCCGTCTCTTTCCGTTTCCACGAGTTGATAATCTGTGGGGCTTCCCCCAAATTTCCGCGGCAGGACCTCCTCCACAAGGGCGAAAAGGTCCGTTCCAAGGAATGCGACTCCCTCGCTGGTCAGCTTTTCGTGGCTGCGTATCGAGTGGAGATGATCGTTGAAGCCAAGCGTCCCAAAAGGACAGGAACACCGGCGCCGCACCAGCACGCCGTAATCCCCTGTCTCCACGTTGATTAGGATTTTCGGACTGCTGGCGAGCAGCGATGTAAAATGAAAGCCGCTGACGGACGCCCCTGCCGGACGCAATGATGTGCGCCGCTCGATCAGAGCGACTTTGCCGCTCAACAGATGGACGTCATCCACAGCCTCCGCGTCCGGGCAAGGGACGCCGACCGGACCAGTTTCCGCCATCGCATAAAAACAGCCAGCCTGAACCCCTGAATCCCGCACAATGCGGGCCTTAGCAGGCGTATAAGGCTCGCTGCCTAGACGGAAAAAGCTTCCCGAGATATCGAGGCCGTTTTCCTTCGCTGCGGAGCAGATCCTGACGGCGCAGCCCACGAGCGTATCCAGATAGGCGGGAGTTCCCGATTGCCGCTGCATAACAAGCCAGTTCGCTATCCGCAGCGCCGCAGTCAAAGGCACATGCTCCGGCGCCGGGAGCGCGACGCCCGATAGGCGGCCGGCCAGGACAGTAGAATGCGTGAGAACCGCGTATTTCAGCCGGCGGGGGCTGTATTCCAGACGATCCTGGGTGAACCAGCGACTAAGCGGCTGTCCCACCTTGGCGTGCAACAGCGGCTTCTTGATACCGGAGACGTACGGTGGCGCCGGCCTCCAAAGGGCCATCGGCCGCCCCGCCAAGCCCCAGGCTTCATGAAACAAGTGCTGGCAGGCGGCATCGTAAACCAGCAAGTCCAAATCGATAATCAGCCGCCGGGGCACTCCGCGCGTTCCGCCGGTGCTGCCTTCAAAGTGCCTGCGGAGAAATGGGTTGTCAAAATCGTGCGACCGCACGGGAAATTCCAGCCCTGCCCGCACAATCGGCTTGCGCCCTTTGAATTCGTCCAGCGTCACGTATACGCCAGCGTCATAGAGCCGCTCCAACGCCGACTCGAGCCCATCGCTCTGGACTATTCGGGCCACGTCCTCATACTCGGCCCGCGCCCGCCGCAGGAGGGCCAGATACGGACTGCGGGGCTTTTGAAAGACAGATCGTTGCAGCAGCCGCAGGAAAGATTGGTCTCTGTTCCGGTGCTGCTCTTCGACCAGCCGTCTAGATTCCTCCGCGCTGAGTGGATGTTCCAGATACCGGCGTACCCCGGCAATGTATCGCAGGAACATTCGGAGGTCATCAAGCATAGAAGGAGGCTCGTGATTTCCGGCTGATTGCTTTGCTGGTCAAGGCCGTTGCCTGAGGGTCCGACAAAGGCTGGTCGAGGTCGCTTCCGCCAAGAACTTCTCAAGCCAGAGGGAAATTATAAGGCCATACGCCTACTCAAGAAACCCCCAAGGTTCTCTTTGCCGCGGCCCGACCCGCCTCCCACAAGGCGTATACTGGCCGGTTATGTCGAAATCAGGAACGAAAAGCAAGAGCACGCGAAAATCAACTCCCGCAAACGCCCGCCTGGACCGCCTGTTCCGGCAGTTAGAGAACGAGTTCCAGCGGCCCGGCTACCCGATTGACGCCCAGCGAGTATTCGAGCTGATGAGCGAGATTCATCGCCGATATGGAGCAGACAAGAGCGCCATTGGCCGCAAGGACCGCCTGCTCGTCAACCGGATTACGGAACTGGCGAATGATGCGGCCGCGGTCATGGACAGCCTTTGGGCGGTCTGGATTGATCTGGTGCGGTGCCTGGTCCTGACTAACATCACATTCTGGGGACTCAGCGAAGAAACGAGCGGGCCTCCTTTGCCGCAACTGCCGCATCCTTGGCCTCCTCCACCGAAGCGAAGAAGGGAAGAGCGGAAAGGAAAAAATAGCAGCCGCCTGCGTGAAGAAGCGAGGCGGCGTTCTCCGGCCACCGCTTGATGCACTTTCTTAAGGACTGATGGAGCGCGCGCGAAGCCTCTGAGACCTTTTCAGAATATCCCCCCGAATCCGCGAAGCGGACGCTGTGCAGCAAGTTCCCTTTCCAATGCGGGCTGCTGTTCCGCAACCGCGGGCAACCGAAAGCGCCTCCCCGCAGCTTAGTACCTTGGCCAAATCAGCCGCTGCTGCGGACCCGGATGCGCGGCAGGAGCCGGCCGGTGCGGGCGCGATAGCGGCGATACTCGTCGCCAAAATGGGCCAGCAGCAGCTTCTCCTCGACCGCGCTTTGGCAATAGAAAAAACAACAAAACGGCGCCGCCAGCAGAACCAGCACGGCCCCGCTGTTATAAACCAGGGCGCCACCCAGCAGGACGAGGAGCAGACCGGTGTAGATGGGGTGCCGCACCCAGGCATAAGGACCCGCCGAGATAAGCTGGTGGCCTTGCTTTACGCCCAGCGTTGTAGAAAACTGCGCGCCTAAACGGATCTTGGCCCAGCTTGTCAGAAAGGCGCCCCATGCGGCGAGGATCAGGCCTGCGGCGGCTGCCGCAGCAGAAAAGCGCGTTAGAGGAAAGTCCCAATGCCGACCGACCATTACAGCCAGGAAAAGGAAAACGGTTGTCAATTCCGCGAAGCGAATCAAAATGACCCAGCGGCTCCAGGCGACAAACGGGCGGCGGTGGCGCGAGTCAAACAACCGCAGATAAAGGGGACTGAGCCCGGCCAGGGTGATGATCCAGAAGGCAGTACGAGCCATCGGACGGCTGCTCATTCTCTCATAAAAAACCGGAGGTCGCTTGCGAAGTTTGCGCGAAACGGTATAATTGACTTCTATTTTGTGAAGGGGGAGGGTTTTTGCATGCGCCTTGCTTTGGTGCTGACGCTGGAAGGTTTGCTGGTTCTCGCAGGTCTGGTCTTTGCGCAAAATTCACAGTACCAGGAGTTAGCCACAATTAAACAGATCATGGCGGCTACCCAGGGCCCGGCCATGAACGCGTTGGTCGCTTTCAACAAGGCCGGGGGCCCCAAGGACGATAAGGAATGGGAGCAGGCAGGGGCGGACGCCGCCGTTTTGGCGGAAACGTCGCAGTTATTATTAATGGGCGCCCGCCCCGCTCACGAGGCGGTAAAGAAACCGGAAAACGGCGACGCGCGGGATGTCTGGGTTAAGAGCAGCCAGCGGCTGCAAACCGCCGCGCTCGCCTCGGCGAAGGCGGCAGAAGCCAAGGACCTGGATGCCTGGAAGGCGTCAGTGAATCAGTTGGGCGGCGCGTGCCGGAGCTGCCATACCATACATCGGAAGCCCACCAAGAAATCCGAGTAACGCGCAGGAACCGGGGCTCGCCGCCGGCCGAGGCCTGGAACGGCGGGTCCCTCTGTGCCGCCTTTTCTTTGCCAGCGCGAAGGTAAGGCGCGGTACGGCTGACGCTCCACCGGGCTCCCGGTCCGGCGCTTTTAACGCAGTTCTTCCATTATCTCGAGAAGCGCCGATTCCGGAGGCCGTGCTCGCTTCTCATCCAGATGGGCCAAGGGCTCGTCGATCAAATTCAGCAGATCGAGAAAATTATCGCGGCTGGTATCAAGGTACAGCAAGCCGGTAACTACTTCCCCTTTACGGGCGGCTTCGTCGAGCACGCGCAGAGCCGTGATTTTGTTCGAGGCGTCATAGTCGTCCGCCAGCTTTTTCAGCCGCAGGTGCGAACCGTCGTGCATGACGACGTCGCGCGTCGTGCCGGGCTCGATTTCCACCTCAATGTCCTCGAAATACGGAACAAAATCGATGTCATGCAGCGGCTCCTCGTGGTCTTTCATGTAGCTGTAGCTCTTGGTTGAGCCTTCGTGATCATTGAAAGTCACGCATGGTGAGATCACATCGAGCATAACGGTGCCCTTGTGCGAAATCGCCGCGTGCAGCAGCGCGCTCAATTGCTTTTTGTCTCCGGAAAAAGATCGAGCTACAAACGTCGCCCCCAGCTCAATGGCCAGCGCGCAGGTATCGATGGGAGGCAAATCGTTCACCACGCCGGTCTTCAACTTCGAGCCGATATCCGCCGTCGCCGAGAATTGGCCTTTGGTCAACCCGTAGCAGCCGTTGTTCTCGATGATATAAATAATCGGCATATTGCGGCGCATCAGATGCACAAACTGCCCGATGCCGATGGAGGCCGTATCGCCGTCGCCGCTGACTCCGATCGCCAGTAATGTACGATTGGCCAAAACGGCTCCGGTCGCCACAGAAGGCATGCGGCCGTGGACCGCGTTAAAGCCGTGCGACATGCCGAGGAAATAGGCTGGGGATTTCGAAGAACAGCCGATGCCGGAGAGCTTCACCACGCGCCACGGTGCGACTCCCATGTCAAAAAAGGCTTCCACAATGCGCTCGGAAATCGCATTGTGGCCGCAGCCGGCGCACAAAGTGGTTTTCGATCCTTTATAGCCGACAATATCGAGTCCGATCCGATTGGTTTTCTTGGCCGGTCCGGCGCTCGCCGGCGGCGATTGCACAGCGCTCACAAGCCCTCCTGTTGAATAATGTCCTCAGTGATCGTCCGCGCATCAATCGGCAGCCCGCCGTAGTAGCGGACGCTGCGAAGCCGCGGGTGCAAGGACGGCTCCACGTCCAGGCGCATCAGATCGAGCAATTGGGCGTCCCGGTTCTGCTCGACGACATAAACCCGTTCGTGTTTGCGGATGAAGTCCGTCAATTCCTGGTTGAATGGAAACGCGCGCAGGCGGAAATACGAGGCCGCGATACCGCATTCGCTCTGAAGCTGATCGCGGCTCTCTACCAAGGCCCAATGCGTCGTTCCCGCTCCGATGAGGCCGATGCGGGCGCCGGGCGTAAGATCCACGACCGGCCGCGGCACCATCGAACGCGCCGTCTCGAATTTGCGATTGAGGCGATCCATATTCCGGATATAGTCGTCGGGCCGCTCGCTGTAATTCGCCTTCTCGTTGTGGCCGCTGCCGCGCACGAAGTAGGCGGCCTGCGGATGCTCGGTTCCCGGCAGAGTGCGGTAGCCGATGCCGTCGCCATCTACGTCCTTATAACGCGCAAATCCGCCCAGCCGCTCCAGGTCTTCGGCCGTTAGCACCTTGCCCCGCTTGAAAGGCCTGGTCGGATAACGAAACGGCTCGGCCATCCAGTAGTTCATGCCCAGATCCAGATCGAGCATGACGAAAACCGGCGTCTGGAGCTCTTCGGCCAGATCGAATGCGTCCATCGCCATTTCGAAACACTCTTCCGGGTTGCACGGAAACAGCAAAGGATGCTTGGTGTCGCCGTGAGAGAGGAACGCCGTGCTGAGTATGTCGCCCTGCGATGTACGCGTAGGCAGGCCCGTCGAGGGACCGACGCGCTGCACGTCGAAAATGACAGTCGGGATCTCGGCATAGTAACCCAAGCCGACAAACTCGGACATCAAGGAAATGCCCGGTCCCGCCGTGGATGTCATGGATCGCGCACCGGCCCATCCGGCCCCTATCGCCATGCCGATCGAAGCCAGTTCGTCTTCAGCCTGCACAATGGCGAAAGTCGCCTTCCCGGTTTCCGGATCGATGCGATAGCGGCGCGCATATTCGATCAGCGTCTCGCACAAAGAAGACGAGGGCGTAATGGGATACCAGGTCACCACAGTCACGCCGGCGAAAATGCTCCCCAGAGCGGCCGCCGTATTGCCTTCGATAATGATTTTGTTCCCCTTGGCGTCCATCCGCTCAACCCGGTACGGGTCCGTTTTGGTAAGGTTCTGGCGGGCGTATTCCACCCCGGCCTGCACCGCCTTCCAGTTCAGCTCCGCCGCTTTGACTTTTTTCTTGAACTGCTTGAAGAGCGCCTTGTGCACCTCTTCGATTTCGATTCCGAGAAGCTGCACCAAAATCCCGTCATAAATCATGTTGCGCACCAGCTTGCGCAGCTTCGGGTCGGGACAAACCGGCGCGACCAGCTTGTCAAACGGAACAGGATAAAAATGCAGGTCGGAACGCAGCTTATTCAGCTCGAGCGGGGCATCGTAGACCACAGCCGCGCCGGGATTCAGGTTTCGCACGTCCTCTTGCGCGGTCTCAGGGTTCATGCAGACCATCACGTCGGTCTCTTTTTTGCGGCCTATAAAACCGCGCTTGTTGGCGCGGATCGTATACCACGTCGGTAGGCCGGCGATGTTGGAAGGGAAGAGATTTTTCGCCGACACCGGTATGCCCATCTGGAACAATGAGCGCAGCAGCACGATATTGGCCGTTTGACTTCCGGAACCGTTTACCGTGGCTACCTGTATGCTGAAATCGTTGACTACCGGCTCGCCGCCGGATGAGGAAACGTACTGCGCAGGCAAGGTTTCAACCGATGACATTCATATTTCTCCGAGATGATAAGCCCAACTTTCGATTATAGCGGATTCGGCCTGGAGTGAGTTTCCGCGCCCCGGCGACGCGCCGCGAGGACTAAGGCAATCCGCTTAGCTGCGAGCTCCAGCGCTTGCGGCGACTGGATTTTTTGCGGCTGAAAAAGGAGGCGGGCTCCGGAAAGCCGTGTTTATGTCGTGGGTGCACTTCTACATAGTTATCATATGGTTTCATAATTTAGGCATGCGGCTGTTTACGGCGATCGACCCATCGCCTACCGTGCAAAGCAATCTGGAGCGGCTTTTGGAAAAACTGCGGCCCGCTGCGCATATCCGCTGGTCCCGGCCAGAAGGTTTGCATCTCACTCTGAAGTTCATTGGGGAGTGGCCGGGCGATAGATTGCCGGAGTTGCAGGAGGCGCTCAGTTCTGTCGCATTTGAGCCCTTTGACCTGGCCGCTTCCGGCCTGGGGTTCTTCCCGAATGCCCGCTCTCCTCGCGTCTTCTGGGTGGGAATCCAGGGGCCGCCGGCGTTGCCCCGTCTGGCCGCAGAGATCGAAGAGGCGCTCGAGCCGCTGGGCGTGGCCCGCGAAAAACGCGCGTACTCGCCGCATCTTACTCTGGCGCGCATCGAAAATCGCACGCCGCTCGGCCGCCTGCACGAGGCGATTCGACAATTGGGGACGGCCGATTGCGGTACGTTCCGGGCAAGATCCTTCTATCTCTACGAGAGCCGACTGGCGCCCGGAGGGTCGATTTACACCAAGATCCGCGAGTTCCCGGGTTTGGGCGAAAAGATGCCGGCGGGCGGCTTGTAATAGCGCCACCCGCCCAGTCGAGCCGGGCGGCCCGATGACTGCAACTTTCTATGAGACAGTGGGTTACTAAAGACATGGAAGCAGCCGCGGCGCTCGAGCACGATGCGCAATTGATGCTCCGAGTCAAAGAGGGCGACAGCATCAGTTTCGAGCGGCTGCTGCAGAAATACCGCGCCTCAGTAATCCATTACCTGTATCGTATGGTACAAAGCCAGAGCGTGGCCGAAGAGTTGGCGCAAGAGGTCTTCCTCCGCGTTTACCGGTCGCGGTCCAGCTACGAGCCGGCCGCCAAATTTACGACCTGGCTGTTCCGCATCGCTACACATCTGGCTCTGAATTCGCTGCGGGACCACCGCAATGAGCGCAGCCAGGAAAGCCTGGACGGCGACGCGGACGAATGGCCCCGCTTCCAGGTGGCCGATAACCGGAAGAACCGGGAACAGGAAATGATCGCCGAAGCTCGGCTGGAAGAAGTGCGCCGCGCGATTGCGGAGCTGCCCGGCAAGCAGCGGGCAGCCGTGCTGATGCATAAATATCAAGACATGGATTACGCCCAGATCGCCGGAGTGCTGGGATGCTCCACTTCCGCCGTAAAATCATTGCTGTTCCGGGCTTATGAAACGCTTCGCGGCCGGCTCAGCCATCTGGCCCAAAGCCGTGCAGCGCTTTTGTGAGGGAAGAAGATTATGAATTGCCAAGATATAGTAAGCGAGATTATAGCCGGAGTGGGCCGCGAGACGTCTGCGGAGGTCAAACTTCATCTGGCGAGCTGCGAAGCCTGCTCGAACGTGTACCGGCAGCAGGAGGATCTCTGGCGCCAGATGGACGCCTGGGAAGCTCCGGAAATCTCGGCGGGCTTTGACCGCCGGCTCTATGCGCGCATCGGGCGGCGCGCCTCTTCGCCCTGGACGCCGCTCGGCGGGCTGCTGGGCCTGGCGCACCCAACCCGGCTCCCCTTCGCCGCTGCTCTGGCCTGCATGCTGCTTCTCGCCACCGCGGTAATAGAGAGGGACCGCCACATGGCGCTTCCAGCCGAGCCAGCGGCCGCCGTCTACCCCGTCGAGAAAGAAGATCTCAAGCAGATCGAAACCGCATTGGACGACATTCAAATGCTGAGCGACTTTGAGGCTCTGCCTGTCGGCCAGATTCGATCCCAAGGAAAATCCTGATGTGGGCGCGCGGCAAGTTCCTGTTGCCCCTGGCGGCGTGTGCGGCCTTGCTTTCTCAGGCTGCGGCGCAGCAGCGCCAAGCGCTCCCGCCGCCGCGCGCCGCTCGGCCCAGAACGGCTCTGCCGAGAGCCGCAGTGCAGGCGCGCGTCCGCGCCCGCCAGAACATGGTGGATCACCTGATGTCTCTCTCGCCCGAAGAACAGCGGCGCTTTATGCGGACCAATCCGCAGTTCCGGAGCCTTCCGCCGCTGCAACAACAGCGCATCCAGCAGCGGCTCCAGCAGTTCAATAGCCTGCCCCCCCAGAGACAGCAGGCTTTGCGCGAACGCTACGAGCTGTTTCGCCAATTGCCTGCCGAGCAGCAGGACCGCGCCCGGGAGCTGTACCGCCAGTGGATGCGGTACCCGCCGGACCGGCGGCAGGAGCTGCTGCAAGGGTTCCGCCGGTTGCGGGATGCTCCCCCCGAGGAACGACAGAAATACCTGCAAAGCGAAGAGTTTCGCAACCGGTTCAGCGAAAGCGAGCAGGAGACTCTCAAGGGACTGGCCGAATTGCTTCCCGGCGGTTAGATCATACTTCCCACTGTTCGGGAATGGACGTGTCGAGCTCGATCCACTCCTCCAGCGGCAATGCGTCGAACGGCAGGCCCTCGTTCCAGAGGGAAAACTGAAAGCGTAGCTTGCCTGTTCCGCGCGGGAGCGCCTCCAGCGGAACCCTCATTTCGAGCACCCGGCCAAAACGCGTTTCCACCAATTTTGGATCGCGGGGCTCGGGGCGAGCGCCGTTGCTGGCAGCCGTAAATTCCTTCACCTGAACTCCTCGGTCGCCTAGCTGCAAATGAATATGCGCCACTCCGCCCCATTTCAGCGTCACCCGGGCCTCCATACCCGGCAGCCGCTCGCGCTCGGTTGGCAGAAAATCGACGCGCAGATAAAAGCTTGCGCCGTCAGTTCCGTAATATAGTTCCTGCACCAGAAACCGTTTCCCGTGCATGGCCCCAAGGCGATGGTCGGCCCGATAAAGCCCTGCGCCGATCCATTCAAAGTAAGTGCTGATCTCCCCGTCGATGATGGGACGAACGTAGCCGCTGGGCTGGACCGAAAGGACCTGCGTGGTCTTATGCAGAATCGGGCGCAGCAGCTCTTCGGGAGGTTTGCTTCCGAGAGCCCGATAAACGTTGGACAAGTGCCCCCGAAACAGTTCGTCAAATTCCGGGCGGTTCGGAGAATCATGCTCGGGACCGTACCACCAGCACCAATCGCTGCCCTCCGCGATAAGCAGTTCCTCATAGGCCAGTTCACGCGACGCCGGCCGGAGCTGGCTGCTGCCTGCCGCGCTGCTCTGATCGAAGTAGTCGCGGGCGTCGTTCAAAAAGTTCCAGGCCCGGTTGTCCTCCTCGGCTCCGATCCAGATATCGAAATTGGCGTTAATCCAGGACCCCGGCGCTATGGTGTCCAGGCAGCCGTGAGGCAGCCGGCTGATGGCATCGCTTACGGTGACGGCGCAAAAGCGCGGATCATCCAGAATGCGCCGGTAGAGTGAGCGCAGAAACGGCCGGCCGTTGCGGTCGTAATACTCCCAGGCGTTCTCGCCGTCGAGAATGATAGGTATTAAGCAGTCACGATCTGCCGCTAGGAAAGGCTCTCCGATCAGGCTCAGGCGGCGCACAAAATCCGCAGCGGCTTCCTCCGCGCTCATGCGCGAGAAGACGAAGCCGATCAGGTCGCTCAAGAAATGATCGCGGAACAACAGAAACAGCCGCCGCCCGTCCCGCTGCCACAGGAACGGCTGATAGAGGAGTCCGCGCGATCCCGTGCTGGCCGTGCGAAGGGTTTTCTCGAGCACGCCCTGGTCCGTTGCGGCCCAGGTGAAGCCCGCGTCAGCCGCCAGGGCCAAAGCTTCATTGGAGACCGATCCTTCGGAAGGCCACAGCCCGACTGGCGGGCTGCCCAGCCTCTGCGCGATATAGGCGCGAGCCCGGAGCAATTGCTCGCGGGCGTCCTCCGGGCGGCGGAAGCGGCGCGGAAGAGACAGCCCCGGATGCGCTTCCGCTGCGATATCGCTGTCGCAGATCAGGGGCAAGATGGGGTGGTAGAACGGCGTGGTGGAGATCTCGATCTGCCCGCGGCGGGCGGCGTGGATATACGCCTTCATCACGCAACTGAGAATTTCCTGCTGCTTGCGGGCCATGGTTTGCTGATCCTCCACCCGGTAATCGGAGGCCCGGTTGACCAAAGCCCGCACTTGGGGATCGTGGTCCAAGAATTCTTCGTCGAACCATGCAAGCTGGGAGAGCACCTGCAAGTCCCGGTAGTCTTGCGCCGAAAAGTAGCGGGCCGCGCGGCCGGGGTCCCGGCCGGCTCCTTCCCAGCGTTCATACAGCTCTCGGTATCGCGGGTATCTATAGATCAGCTTTTCCCGGTTGGCCATGAAGAAATACTGCATGATCAAAAGCCGCTGGTCGGTGGAAAGGTCCTCGGCTCTGGTAAGCGCCGCAATCAGGAAAGGATCATGCGCTTCTCCCCGGGCGTATTCCTCGATTTGCGCCACCATCGAGGGAACCAGGTTGAAGGTCTGGCGCATCGCGGGGAACTCATCGAGAATCTTGACCATCCCGTAATAGTCCTTCAGCGCATGCAGCCGGGTCCATGGCAGGCGATACTCTCCCGTCATCAAATCCTTGTAATAGGGCTGATGCATGTGCCAAAGAAAACAGAGGTGGATCTGCGGCATGGTGACTCGGTGCAGAGCAGCCGGGACGCTCCGGCTCTAGAGCCAGCTCAGTCCGGCCGCTCGGCGCGCCGAATTTGGCCGGCCTCCGCTGTGGCAAGCTGTCTTCGTCTCCCGAAATAGCTCCGGGTGGCGGCGGGCGGCTCCGTACCCCGAATAGCGCGCCAGAGAATGTCGTTCAATTCGTCGTCGTCGATGCGGTCCTCCTCCGAAAAATCCATACGGGCCGAAGCGGCGGCTCCCGCGGCTCCCGGCGGATTCCGCTCCTCCAGATTCACACGCGGCAGCTCGGCGGTATAGGGGCGCGAATCCGGACGAGTTGTGAAGCAATTCACCATAGGCGTCGCGGCGGCGTCAAACTGGGTCATCGGACGCATGCCCAGAAACAACTCGATGCTGCGCAGCATCGATACTGTCGTGTAGTGCGTGCTGTCCACAAAGCCGCGCTTCGTATAAGCGCTCAAAACGAACGCAGGGCTGCGGTGGGAATCCACATGGTCCGGACCGTTCTGGGCGTCGTCTTCCAGAACGAAAATGACGATCTGGCGCCACACCGGGCTGCGGCTGACCGCCTCGACAATGCGGCCTAGCGCATAATCATTATCGGCCACGAGCGCCCGCGGCGTGTGCTTGCCGGCCTCGGTCCCCGCCGTATGATCATTCGGCAGCCGCAACAGCAGGAGACGCGGGAGCGTTCCTTTCTGCACAAAAGCGTTGAACTCGCGCAGGAATTCATCCGCGCGCTTCTGGTCCGGATAATCGATGCTGAACCCCAGGGCACTCCGGTCGGTGTAGGGAGCGAGCGCCGGATCTTTTATGCGTTCCACTCCGGTCAGCTCCTTGTTGTTTTCGATCCACATGCCGTAATTCCGCAGACTGATGCCGGCCGAGATGGCGTTGCTCCACAGATACCCGGCCGGGGGGATGGCGGCCGGTTCGCCCCCTTCAAAATCTTTGATCTTACGGCGATGCCCGTAATTGGAGGGCCACATCTTCTGGACATAATCTGAAGCGATGCCGGCCAGCGACCAGTTGTGGCCGTCGGCGCTGACGTCCGCATTAACATAGAAGTTATCGAGCAGCACGAACTCGCGCGCCAGCTTGTGGTGGTTTGGCGTGACGTTCTCGCCGAAGAGCACGAGCGACGGGTCGCCATTGCCCTCCTTGACGTCGCCCAGCACCTGATCGTACGTGCGATTTTCCTTCACGATGTAAAGGACGTGGCGAATTTGCGCAGGCAGCGGGGGCGGCGGCTCGGTCAGTTTCCGGTCGGTGTAGGGGCTGTTGCGCTGCGCCTGCCGGGAATAGGCGTCGAGCTGCTCTTCGGACGGCGGCGGAATGATGGAGAGCGATCCGGTTTGTATTGCTGCAACATAATTACGGCGCTCAGCCCCTTTGAGGGAAGGGTTCGGCCCATCAGGATTGGCGAAGCCTCCGCGGCCGCGCCCGTTAGCAACGAAGATCCGGCCATCGCGCATTACATGCACGGCGGTCGGGTACCAGCCGGTGGGCAGGAAGCCCAGCACTTCCGACTGCGGGTTCGTAACATCAATCACTGCAACGGTATTGTTATCGGAACAGGCGACATACACGCGCGCGCCATCCGGACTCGCCGCCAGCGCTGTGGGCGTGCTGCCGGCCGGCGCGCGGGGGGTCATGGCCACATTGATGCGCTCGATCATGCGCGCTCGGTTCTCGCCGTTGATTCCAAGTACAAACACGCTGTTCGTGTTGGCGCAGGCGACGAAGAGGCGGGCCGTGAAGTCTTGGGGTTCGGCGCCCTTAGAGGCCGGCAGATAAATCAAGTCGGTGGGATGCGCGCCGACTGCAATTACGTCAAGCCGTGAGCCGTCCGCCGTGCTGTACTGGCCGACGCTTGCATCAGCCCAGTGGCTTACGTAGAAGGTTTTCCCGTCGGGCGCGAAAACAATGCGATACGGGCGGCGTCCGGTAGCCACCTGCGAGACCGGGTAGCCGGTCGCCGCGTTCAGCACGGTGACGGCATTGCGGAAGATATTGGCCACGTAAAGAAATCGCCCGTCTGGAGAAACCGCGACGTCGCCGATGTGATCCGCCGGCCGCGGATCCTTCATCACCGGAAACCGGCGGGCCGGCTTCAATTCGCCCGCAGCGAAGGTAAACTCGAAAACAAAGGGCTGCGAGCCGCCCCCCACAAATACGCGATCTCCGCGGCGATTGAAGGCAATGCCCAGCCACGCATCTTCCACCGCAACCCGCGCCGTCTCCCGTTCGGATGCGACATCCAAGACGCTGATCGAAGGCGGGAGATAGCCTCCGTTGAGAACCAGCAGGTACTTCCCGTCCGGCGAAATCGCCATCGACATCGGGAGTGTGCTGAGCGGTATCTGCTTGCCGGCCGGCGTCAGACGCCAGCCGCTATGCAGCAAAAAAGCGCCATCCGGCTGGAGGCCGATTTGGACGCGCGGAGCGGGGCGGGAACTCATCACCGCCGCGAAAACCAGAAGCATCCACCAACCGCACAGAGCTTTATTCATAAAAGCACTCATCAGGGACGCTCACCGACGTAAAGCCGCCTCCCGCGCCCCAAAATTGTTCCACTCCCGCTCCCGGAACACCTACTCGCGGAACGCCTGAGCAATCGGAAAGCGGCGCCCCATGCCGAAAGCCTTGCTGGTAACACGGATCCCAGGAGCCGCCTGCTGCCGTTTGTATTCGTTGGCATCAACCATCCGGACAATTTTTCGAACCAGCTCCAGAGGCCGGCGCAAGCGCCTCGCAATGCATTCCGGCGACTCATTTTCCTCAATATAGGCTTTCAATATGGGATCTAGCACGTCATACTCGGGAATCGAGTCGCTGTCCTTTTGGTTCGGGCGAAGCTCGGCCGACGGCGGCTTTTGAAAAACGGCTTTGGGAATTGCTCCCTCGTGCCGGCGATTGGCCACCCGGGCCAGTTCGTAAACCAATGTCTTCGGCACGTCGCTGATCACCGCCAGGCCGCCGCACATGTCCCCATAGAGCGTGCAATAACCCACAGCCAGCTCGCTCTTGTTCCCGGTGGTGAGCACCAACGAGCCGAATTTGTTGGAAAGCGCCATCAGCGTCGCCCCCCGGATCCGGGCTTGCAAGTTCTCTTCCGTCACGTCCGCGGGCCGGCCGGCGAAGACTGGGGCCAGGGCATCGCGAAAGACCTCATAGATCTTTGTAATATCAACGACCTCCAACCGGATCCCCAGCTTTTCGGCGAGAGACCGGGCGTCGGCAATGCTGCCTGGAGAGGAATACGGCCCCGGCATGCTGACGCCAGTCACATTCTGCCGGCCGACAGCATCGGCCGCCACCACGGCCGTCAGGGAGGAATCAATGCCACCGCTCAGGCCGATCAGCACCGTCTGGAAGCCGCATTTGCGCACGTAGTCGCGGCAGCCCACTACGAGGGCCTCGTACACGGCCTCGAGCTCATCACAGAAATTCTCGTGCATCTCGCCGGCGTTGGCGGCGGCGTCATAAAGCACCAAATCTTCCTGGAAGGACTTGGCGGCGGCGCGAACTTCGCCCGACGCATCGAGCACAAAGCTCGTGCCGTCAAAAACAAGCTGATCGTTGCCGCCCACCTGGTTTACGAAGACCACGGGCATTTTTCGCCGGCGGGCGATGGCCGCCAGCATCTCGCGCCGCAGCGGGCGCTTGTGCATGTGATACGGCGACCCGGAAATATTGATGAGGAAATCCGCTCCTTGCGCCACCAGTTCGTCAACTGGATCGCTGGCATAAAGTTGCCGTTCCCAAAACTGCTTGTCGTTCCAGACGTCTTCGCAAATGGTTAGCGCAAGACGGCGGCCGAAAGCGGGAAAGACCTTTTCTTGCTCGCCGGGAGCGAAATTCCGGCTTTCGTCAAATACGTCGTAGGTCGGCAGCAGCATTTTTTGCTGCGTAAACCGCACCTCGCCGCCCGAAAGGTAAGCCAGGCAGTTCGCCGCGGTTTTTCCGGTGCTCGACGTGTTCCGCCGGGGAAAACCGCAGATCACGTCAATGCCAAGCGCGCCGGTTTCCCTCGCCAGGCGCTCCAGCTCAAGTTCGACTGCTGCTAAGAACGAGGCCTTTTCCACTAAATCGCGCGGGGGATAGCCAGAAATGGACAGCTCCGGAAAAACCGCCAGGTCCGCGCCGCGATTTGCCGCCTCGCGGGCAAATCGAATGATCAAATCCACATTGCCCGCCAGGTCGCCGACCGTGGGGTTGATCTGTCCCAGCGCGATTTTCATGGCCGGCCGCTCTCCCCGCGATACATATGTGGCATTTTAGCAAGGTGGGCTTACTGCGGCAGTTTCAGGAATGGCTGGAAACCGGCGAGGAAACCGAAGCCGGGCTGCTCGAGATTTGCCTGCGGCGGATTCGCGAGGCTGATTCGCACATCCAAGCCTGGGTGAGGGTCTCACCGCAGCGGCGCTGTGCAGACGGCCCGCTGCGCGGCATTCCCTTCGGCGCAAAAGATATTTTTGACACCGAGGGCATTCCCACGGAGTTTGGTTCGCCGGTTTACGCCGGCCGGCAGCCGGAGGCCGACGCCGCACTGGTGAGGACGCTGAAGCAGCGCGGGGCTGTGCTGGTTGGCAAAACCCACACTACGGCGTTTGCCTACTTCGACCCGGCGCCGACCCGCAATCCACGCGATAGCGCGCACACGCCCGGCGGCAGCTCGAGCGGCTCGGCGGCTGCTGTCGCGGCAGGCATGGTCCCGCTAGCGCTCGGGACGCAAACCCAGGGATCGGTGCTGCGCCCCGCCTCTTATTGCGGCGTTGCAGGCTTCAAGCCGACCTATGGCATTCTGCCCCTGCAAGGGGTATTAGCATTCGCTCCGACTCTCGACACCGCCGGGCTTTTTACGCAGACTGCCGACGACATGCTCCTGGCCGGGAAAGCCTTGGGCTGGGATTGCAGCGAAGCAGCGCCCCTGACCCTTGGTGTGCCGCCCCTGCCTGCGGGGGCGATGCCGGAAATGGAGCGCGGCTTTTGCGGCGCCGTGGCAAAGCTCCGCTCGGAAGGGTTCCGAGTAGAACCAATAGAACTGCCGGAAAACTTTACGGAGTTACTCCCGGCCGCGCGCCTCATCAACGACTATGAAGGCGCGCGCACGCATCAGGAGCGATGGAAGACATATGGCAGCCTTATCGGGCAAAAGCTGGCCGACTTGGTAAAGCGAGGTCTGGCAATTGGTGCGGAGCAGTACGCTGCGGCTCTTGACACGCTCGAAAGAGCCAGGCAGCAAATGGCAAAGCAATTCGAGGAGACGCCCGTAATTCTTTTTCCGGCGGCCACCGGCCCCGCGCCGCGCGGGCTCGATTCGACCGGCGATCCCCGCATGAATTCCCCCTGGACCGCCTTGGGCGGCCCCGCTATTTCCATTCCCATACCCGGGCCTGGTCTGCCGCTGGGGCTGCAATTGACGGCAGCCAGAAATCGGGATGGATTCTTGCTGGCTGCCGCGGCCAAACTGGAGGAAACTCTGAATCGACCCCCCGCTGCACTCGTGCATCGATGATAGATGTTTCCCGTGGCGCCGGGATTACATGCAGGGCTTCCCTCATTCAACGCAGCTCCCGGATCCAGCCGCTCCGCTGCTCCCATGCGTAGGTCGAGACGTACAGGCGATGGCCGTCGGTTTTGAGAGTCACCGCCCCTTCCTGATCTGTCCGAAACAACCTGGTGCGGTAAGCGGCAAGCCGTGCCAGAACATCCGCGTGCGGGTGGCCATAGGGATTGTCGGCTCCGGCCGAAACCACGCCGAACCACGGGCGAACCTCATCTAGAAACCTTTCGCTCGTAGAGGTCTTGCTTCCGTGATGGGGCACCTTCAACACGTCTGCATGGCAGAGGAAACCATCACTGATCAGCCGCCGCTCTGACCCGCGCTCAATGTCTCCGGTCAGTAGAAAACTTCGCTCGCCGAAGCGAGTCAGCAAAACGAGGGAGTCATCGTTGGACGGGCGGCTGCGAGGGGCGTAGTCGGGCGCGGGCCCCAGCACTTCGAAGGTCACTCCGCCCAGGCATCGCGTTTCGCCGCGGGTGAGATGGGAAATCCGAGCGCCTCGCCGCCGGGCCAGATCCAATAAGTGGTCATATTCGGGCGACGGAGGGTTATTGCCGATCCAGAGCTCCTTTACGCGAAAATTCTCGAGAACGGCGGGCAGGCCGCCGATGTGGTCGTAGTGCGCGTGCGAAATCACGACAACATCCAGCGCACGGATCGAGCGCGCCCACAGATAGGAAGACACAACCTCCTCGCCGACATCGGGCATCGGGATGGCGGTACTGCCAAAGGCCGCCAGGCCGCCGGCATCGACCAGCATCGTCTGATTTTGCGGCAGGCTCAGAAACAGAGCTTCCCCTTGGCCGACATCGAGGGCGGTCAATTCCAGTTTTCCGCGATCGACTCGAGCGGGAAACGGATATGACACGAGCGCGAAGAGCGCCATAGCTAAAGCGAATCCCGCAGAAACCAAGCCCGCTCGCACACTCCAAGCGGGGGGTTCGCTTGGAATATTGCGCGCGCCGGCGCCGCGAGCCGGGCGCTGTTTTTCCAGAAACCACGCAAAAATCACCAGTGCGGCTCCCAGCAG
>DASREK010000317.1:0-23589 GCA_035652135.1 Bryobacterales bacterium
AAAGATGAATATTTTTTAATTTTTCTTTCATCGACACTTCATCTGCTCTTGACAGACTGGGGCGTCTGCTACAAAGCGGATAATTCCGAGGAGAGAAACAATGAAGAAACTGTTCAGCATGCTGCTGGTGCCGATCGTTGGCGTCGCGCTCACGTTGGCCGTGCCGACAATCACCAAGGCCCAGGATCAGAAAGACGAAAGCTCCGCACCGAAGAAGAAGGGCAAGAAGAAGAAGAAGGACGAGACCAAGAAGGACAATCTTCGCTAACCAAACAGGGCCCCGCAAGGGACCATTGCTGAAGGAGAGAGGGAATGAAGCGGCTGTTCACTGTGATGTTGGTCCCGATTGTCGGCGTGGCTTTGTCATTTGCCGTACCGTCGGTCTCAAAGGCACAAGACAACGGTACTACAAAGAAAGAAAGCAAGAAGAAGGGCAAGAAGAAGAAAAAGGACGACTCGGGGAAGGCGAACTAAGTTCGCTTTCGCTCGGGCTTAGGGCTGCGGGGGACCGCGATCCTACCTTTTCGCGGGTCCCCCTTGCGGCTTACAATAAAAGCAGCTAAGTAGCTTCTGACCGGCGTTTCCGAGTATAGCTGTGCGTATTCTACTGGTAGAAGACGAGCTAAAGGTAGCGAGCTTCATCCGTAGCGCTCTCGAAGAAAATTCGTACGCAGTGGATGTCAGTCATGATGGGGAAGAGGGATGCTACATGGCCGAGACAACCGACTACGACTTGGTCATTCTCGACATCATGCTCCCCAAAATGGACGGGTTCCAAATGCTCCGGCGGCTTCGCTCGCGCAAACCTGGTCTGCCGGTACTGGTGCTGACCGCGCGCGGCAACATTGAAGACCGCGTGCGCGGCCTGGATTTAGGAGCCGATGATTACCTGGTAAAGCCGTTTGCTCTGGCTGAACTGATTGCCCGCGTCCGCGCGCTGCTGCGCCGTGGGGTCCGGGAATCGACCACCGAACTGCGCGTGGATGACCTAGTCCTCGATTCGGCGCGCCGCCGGGTCACTCGGGCGGGCAAGCCGATCGACCTTTCCAACAAAGAATACAGCCTCCTCGAATACCTGATGCGCAACGCCAACCACGCCGTCACCCGCGGTATGATCGCGGAGCACGTTTGGGATTCCAGCTTCGACAGCTTTACGAACGTGATTGACGTCTACATCAACCATCTGCGCAATAAAATCGACCGGAATTTCGGCAAAAAGCTGATTCACAGCGTCCGTGGAGTCGGCTATCGAGTTTCCGTCAACGACTCGGAGCAGGAACCGGTTTCGTAGTCCTTCTTCTGGGCTTCTCTTTGCATCCATCTCGTGCCCTGTACCCACACCGCTCGTGCCGGGGCTTGTAAGCTCATTGTCTGCAAATCAGGGAGAAAACGGCTCAGGGAAGCGGGGCGGCCGCGCGTGGCCGTGCCGGCCCGTTTTCCAAGTGTTCGGGCCGGACTTTCAATCGATGTAATCGTAAGCGACCAGGGTGAGGAATTCGCTGAAGTCCTTTCGCGTCATCATGTCTTCGAACAACTTCGAGGCCAGATCGAATTTGCCGGAATCGAAGCGCTTGGGGCCAATCAGCTTGCGAATGTGTTCGAGTTGTTCCGGGATGACCTTTCGGATAAGCTCGGCGTTCACGGGGCGGCCGTCGTTGAGTTTGGCGCCGTGCCGGACCCATTGCCAAACCTGCGAACGGGAAATTTCCGCCGTGGCCGCGTCCTCCATCAGGTTATAGATCGGCACGCAGCCGTTGCCCATCAGCCAGGCCTCGAGATATTGGATGCCCACATCGATATTCACGCGCAGCCCTTCTTCCGTAATGTCGCCGGAGGGCACGGCCAGCAGGTCTTTGGCGGAGATGTGCACGTCTTCCCGCTTATTGCTGATCTGATGGGGAGTCTTCATATGTTGGTCGAAGATCTCTTTGGCGACGCCGACCAGCCCCGGGTGCGCCACCCAAGTGCCGTCATGACCGGCCTTCACTTCCCGCAGCTTGTCCTGCCGCACTTTTTCCAGCGCTTTCTCGTTGGCATCGGGGTCGTTTTTGATGGGAATCTGGGCCGCCATGCCGCCCATCGCGTGGATCCCGCGGCGGTGGCAGGTTTTGATCAGCAACTGGACGTAGGCGTTAAGGAAGGCCTTGTCCATGGTCACCTGCGCGCGGTTCGGGAGAACGAACTCAGGCTTATTCCGGAATTTTTTGATGAAGCTGAAAATGTAATCCCATCGGCCGCAGTTGAGGCCCGAGGAGTGATCCCGGAGCTCGTAAAGAATCTCGTCCATCTCAAAGGCGGCCAGAATCGTCTCAATCAGGACCGTGGCCCGGATGCTCCCCCGCGGAATCCCGAGCGCGTCCTGCGCGAAATTGAATACGTCGTTCCAGAGCCGGGCTTCCAGGTGGCTCTCCATCTTCGGCAAATAGAGGTACACGCCGGTGCCTCTCTTCAAACGCTCTTCGGCGTTGTGGAAGAAGAACAGGCCAAAATCGAACAGGGATCCAGAAATCGGCTGGCCGTCGACGCGCAGATGCTTTTCCACCAGATGCCAGCCTCGTGGGCGGACCAGCAGGGTTGCCAGCTTCGGTCCTAGTTTGTAGCTCTTGCCTTCCGGACTGGTATAGCTGATGACTCCCCGCACGGCATCCCGCAGATTGAACTGGCCCTCGATGTTGTTTTGCCAGGTCGGCGAGTTGGAGTCTTCGAAGTCGGCCATGTAGACATTCGCACCCGAGTTGAGCGCGTTGATGATCATCTTGCGGTCAACCGGGCCGGTAATTTCGACACGCCGGTCTTCCAGGTCTTTCGGGATCGGAGCGACAGTCCACTCCTTCTCGCGAATGGATTTTGTTTCCGGAAGAAAATCCGGCATTTTGCCGTCATCGATCTCCTGTTGGCGCGCGACCCGCCGCTGGAGCAGCTCCTGCCGGCGGCTTTCGAATTTTCTGTGGAGTTTCGAGAGAAACTTCAGCGCCTCCGGAGTGAGGATTTCGGAACTGATGTCGCTGGCTTTCCCGAGTACCTCGATGCCTTCTTCCCGCAGCACTTCCGTGGATGGTGTAGCCATGATTGCCTCCTGGTCAAGTCAAAAAAAGTTCGCCGGAATCTAGTAATCATACCTCAGCCGCACGCACAAAACGAACATTTCCCAACGCCGCGCTTTCGCCGGCGCTGTACTCCGGAAATCCCGCCGGTTTTCAGAGACTTGCGGAAACGCCGGCTGGGCGGGCGAGAGCGCCCGGCCGGCCCATCCGTTTAACGTCAGATCTCGCCATACAACATGAAAAAGGGGCCATTGGACGGATTCTCATGGCATGGCCGGTTCCGCTTGAATACCATCCGAGGAGAAGTCCTGAAGCGGAAGGTGAAGTGTGTGTGTAAGTTAGGTCGCTGAAAGGCTAGCGCCCGACGAGAGGATTAGGAGACGCGCCGAATGCATAAACCGATCAAGTACCTGGAGAAGGGTGTCAGCATTGCCGCCGCTGGAATGTGGCACGCTTTCCGATTCATCAATGACCGTGTTCCCGAGAGCCCTTCCTTCACGCCCCGGTGGTCCGATAAGCCATTGCTGAAGTCTTACCAGAAAACGAAGCCTCCACTCGGCTGGCCCCGCACGACGGACTCGCTGTGCCCGCGCTGTGTGCCGGAAATCCGCAAAGAGATCCTGGATGGTAAGAAAGATTACAAAATTTTGCTCAATGAGCGCGTCGGCGAGCTAAAGGCGCAAATTATCGAGCGCGATGGCAAGATCCTGATGGTAAAGGATTGCCCGAAGCACGGGCATTTCGAAGACGTCATGTCGATTGACGTCGAATTTTTCAGGCATCTCGAGTCGGTTTTTCCCGGCCGGGATATTCGCGCCCACAACGACGAGAAACTGCACAATCACGGCTCCAGCACCATCAAACACGGGCGCGGATCGGTTCTGACCATCGACCTGACGAACCGCTGCAATATGATGTGCGACCCGTGCTTTATGGATGCCAACCAGGTGGGCTTTGTGCATGAGCTGACTTGGGACGACATCAAGACGCTGCTCGACAATGCGATTTCAATCAAGCCGCGGCGGCAGATGTCGGTGCAGTTTTCGGGCGGCGAGCCCACCATGTCGCCTTATTTTCTGGATGCGGTCCGCTATGCCAGGAAAGTTGGTTACAACAGCGTGCAAGCGGCGACTAACGGCATCGAGTTCGCGAAGAGCCCGGAGTTCTGCCGCCAGGCGGCGGAGGCCGGGCTGCGCTATGCGTATCTCCAGTTTGACGGGATTGGCAACGCCGCCAACGCCCACCGCAAGGTCGGCAATCTGTTTGACGTGAAGATGCGCGCCATCGAGAACCTGCACTCCAACGGCGTCGAAATCGTGCCGGTCACCACTTTGGTAAACGGCATCAACAACGAACAAGTCGGCCGCATCGTGAGGTTCGCGCTGGATAACCCGGGCAAAATCGCTTTCCTCTCGTTCCAGCCGGTCTCCTTTACCGGAAGAGACGAAGCGGTGACTGACGAGCGCCGCATGGCCCAGCGGTACACGCTGTCGCACCTCGCCCACGACGTGAAAAACCAGCTTGGCATCGGCGAGCCGAAACGCGACTGGTTCCCGCTTTCTTTCATGGGCACATTCTCGGACTGGTCTGACTTGGTGCACGGGCCGGGAGCCAACTGGGGCCAGGTGAGCTGCGGCTGCCATCCGAACTGCGGCGTCGGCATGGCGATTATGGTCGATAAGCACACGCGCGAGGCTGTGCCTGTTACCGCGTTTCTGAACGCCGACCAGCTTGCCAAAGATGTGGCGAAGGTGAACGATTGGGGGCGCGGGAAGTGGCTGTCCATCGCCGGCATGACACTGGCCTTGCTGAAAAATTACGATCCCTTCCAGACGCCGACGCATTTCCGGCTGTTTGATCTGCTGAAGAAACTGGACAAGAGTCTGGGCGCGACCGGCTACAACTACGGGGATGTTTCCGGCAACCGCAGCATGAAAGACATTTTCGAGCGGCGGAAGGATCGGTGGAACCTTTTGTTCGTCGCCGGCATGTGGTTCCAGGATCTGTTCAATTACGATTTCCGCCGCACCGAACAGTGCATCATCCCGTACGCCACGCAGGAAGGCGAAATTTCCTTCTGTGCCTACAACACGGGAATCGGCTGGCGCAATATCATCGAAAAGATGCACATGACCGCCACGCTGACCAAGTGGTACGAGGAGCACGGGCGGCATGAAATCTTCGCGGGCGGCAAGAACGTGAAGCTGAACAGCACCGAGCATCATCTGGTGCTCCGGGACGAGATTGTCACCAAGGAAGAACAGCACGATTTGGACAAGCTTGGCATCGCGAAGAACGCCCGCGAAGAGAAAATCCGCGCCCGCGATGAGAGATTGCGGCAGCAGCAGGAAAACGCCCGTATGGCAAAACTGTACCGGCAGCACGTTTTGAAAGAGCCGCCCGCCCCCGAACTCGTGCAATTGCAGCCGTTGATCGCATCCGAGGCCAAGCCGCAGGATCAGCCCGCTAACGAACTCGTCGGAAGCTGCGGCGACTGACGCCGCATCTAGAACCGGTTGCTAGTCTCTCGGCCCGGCTGCTGTGACCTTTCGGTGACGGCTTCTGGGCCGCTTGTTTTGCCAGGAATGCTCCCCGTCGGCGCCGCTCCGCCTGGAGCCGCGTGCGGGGCGCCATGCTTCGGCAGATCCCACGGCATTGCAGGACGCTCGGACGAGACGCTGGATTTCCATTAAAAGCGCGGCGCAAAGGCGAGGGAGAACGGGGGCCGTGCGCCGCTGCTGGGCTGGCGCCCCATCCCCAGGTTCCCGGGTCACCGGGATCCGAGAGACCTCAAGAATTCCCCGGCCAGCTCGTATTCATCCGTCGCCACATTGTCGAGGCCCGCCTCCCAGGCCGCGCGCCAGCGTGCCAGCAGCGCCTCTCGGCTGCCAAAATTATCTTCCGGGCTCCAGGCCGTGCTATCGGCGTTCAGAGTCCAGGCGCGAAGCCAGTAGCCTTTGGAGCGCCCCGCTTCCACCAGTTCGATCAGCCGATTCCGTTCCTCCGGGGTGAAATCCCCAGCCTGATTGTTGCGGGATTTCTCGATGTGCGCCCAATTGAAATTGAATACTCGATAGAACGCGGTGGCCGGCTCGGGAAAGTAGTTTGCAACGTTTTCCTGGAATTTATTGTCGTTCGGAGGCTCTCGATTCCCCATTGCCAGGTAGGGCTCGGTCGGGGGAGTAAGCCTTTCGAACATCGCGATCGCCTCCTGGTCGCCGCTCAACAGAACAGTAAGAGGACGCCAATCGAGCGGGGTTGCAGGCGAGTCGCCCCGTTTGCCGCAGGCGGTTATCAGAGCCCGGCGCCGTTGCAGGAACTGGTACACCTGTTTTACCGTGCCGGGCTGGTGGTCCTTGAAATCGAAGATTACGAGAATTCCGGGCCGGCCTCGCGGCATCTTCTCCAGCTCGGGCAGCATCGGTTTCCAGAAGTAAGCTTCGATCGTGGGCTCGCTCCCCGTGAGTTTTGTCGTATGAGTGATGACGGCCCGGCGGCGGCGTTCGGACCACGCCAGATCGATCTCGATCACGGAGAGACCGCTCCGCCGGGCCCGCTCGAGGCGGTCGGCGCCGTGGTCTCCGGCCGGATAGCAATTGTGAGCGTTCAAAAACCACTGGCGCGGATAATCAGCCGCTCTCAGGCTCGCCGCCGGAAGCAAGCAAAGCAGGCAGGCCCAGAAGAATGGGAAGCGCCGCGAGGCGATAAGAGGCAAGGTGATTGACGAAGGCATCATTGCCGCTCCGCCATCTCGGTCACCCGAAGACCGTTCCCCCAGGGGACCAAGCGGAAGCCGGTAGTCCCGCGTGGTTCGCAAGCCGGACCTGCCGGTCCAGTCTAACCAGCGTCCTGCGATGTGCTGTTCTCCGCCCCATCATTTTGTTTGGCTTACGCATAATAGCATGCGCCGCCGGGAAGGCCCGCCGGGCGCCCAAAAGGGCTCGGGACATGGCTTTCCCTAGGGCAAGCCCGGCGGCTCTGGGGAACGGTGTTGCGGGCTCCGGACCGTCACTTTTTTGGCCTTGACGCGGCTCGCGGCGATGTGTAATTATTCATTGGAGTGAATATTCATTCATCGAGGGGAAATTGCCTGCCGCCACGTTAACCAGCCAGATCCCGAAGGTCTCCACGGCGCGATTCACCACCGACCTTGATCTTACCAGCGACGAACTGGCCGCCTTGTTCCTGCTGGCGGCGCGCGTGAAGCGCTCTCCACGCCAATTCGCGCACAAGCTCTCCGGGCGTTATTTGGCCTTGCTTTTTGAGAAGCCGTCTTTACGCACGCGCATGACGTTCGAGCTGGCGATGAAGCAGCTCGGCGGGGATGCGGTTTTTACCGATTGCAACGGCGGCCGGATTGGCGATCGGGAGCCGATTCAGGATGTCGCGCGCAACCTGGAGCGCTGGGTAAGCGGCATCGTGGCGCGCACGTACCAGCAGGCCACGATCGACGAGCTCTCGCGGTGGGCGGCCGTGCCGGTGATCAACGCCTTGAGCGACTTATATCATCCCTGCCAGGTGCTGGCCGACTTTTTTACCTTGCAAGAGAAATTCGGACAATTGCGGGGTCTGAAGCTGGCGTTCGTGGGGGACGGCAACAATGTGGCCCATTCCCTGATGCTCACCGGGTCCCGGCTGGGCGTCGACATTGCAATCGCCACGCCCTCGGGTTACGAGCCGAATCGCGAAATCTTTGCCATGGCGGCGGGCTTCGCGGCAGCGGCGGGCTGCTCCTTGCGGCTTACAAACGATGCGTTTGAGGCCGTGGAGGGCGCGCACGCGGTTTATACGGATGTGTGGGCCAGCATGGGTCAGGAAAAAGAAAGCGGACGCCGCCGGAAGGATTTTGCGGGCTATCAGGTGACCGGCAAGCTGATGGCGGCGGCTCTGCCCGAGGCGGCATTCATGCACTGCCTGCCCGCGCATCGGGGCGAGGAAGTGGTCGATGAGGTGATGGAGTCGGCCGCATCGATCGTCTTCGAGCAGGCCGAAAACCGCCTGCACGCACAGAAAGCCCTGCTCTTGATGATGCTATCGTAGAAACCTGTGGCCCGCATCCGGCCTCGCGTCGAAAGGCGGCTCGGCCTGGATGCGCGCGACAAGCCAACAGGCGATTGACTCAATGACCAAACCAAAAAAAGTGGCCCTGGCTTATTCCGGGGGACTGGACACCTCCGTCATCATTCCCTGGCTTCGCGAGCATTACGGGTGCGAGGTTATCGCCGTCTGCGGCAACATCGGGCAGGGAGAGGAACTCGATGGAATCGTCGAGAAGGCCAAAAAGAGCGGCGCGGCGGATGTCTTCGTGGAGGATATGCGCGAAGAGTTCGTTACCGAATATCTCTGGCGGATGGTTCGCGCCGGGGCGGTTTACGAGCATAAGTATCTGCTAGGCACGTCGGTCGCGAGGCCGCTTCTCGCCAAAAGGCAGGTGGAAGTGGCTTTGCGGACAGGCTGCGACGCGCTGGCCCACGGCTGCACGGGTAAGGGCAATGATCAGGTGCGCTTCGAACTCACCTATAAAGCTCTGGCGCCGCACCTCGCGGTGATTGCTCCGTGGCGCGAATGGACGATCCGGTCGCGCGAAGACGCTCTCGACTATGCGGCAAAGCATAATATTCCGGTGGACGCCAGCACGGCCAAAATCTACAGCCGCGACCGCAACATCTGGCACATATCTCACGAGGGCGGCGCTTTGGAAGACCCGGCCAACCCGGCTCCGGATGACGTGTGGATGCTTACCCGGCATCCCTGGGAAGCTCCCGATCGGCCGGGCGCGGTCACTATTGGTTTTGAGCGCGGGACTCCGGTTTCGGTGGACGGCGTAACAATGTCGGGCGTCGGGATCCTCGAGAAGCTGAACCATCTTGGCGCTGAACACGGGGTGGGCCGCATCGACCTGGTGGAGAACCGCTTCGTGGGGATGAAATCCCGCGGGTGTTACGAGACGCCCGGCGGTACGCTGATCCTGCTGGCTCACCGCGAACTGGAAGCCCTCACCCTGGATCGCAGCACGCATCACTACAAGCAGCGGCTCGCGCTCGACTATGCCGAGATGGTTTACAACGGCTTTTGGTTCACGCCCCTGCGCGAGGCGCTCGACGCTTTCGTGTCCAAAACGCAGGAAACCGTGACCGGCGAGATCAAGCTGCGGCTCCTGAAAGGCAATGTGGACGTGCTCTCGCGGCGCTCCCCCTACTCGCTTTATTCCCTGGATATCGCCAGCTTCACGATGGGCGCCTCGTATGATCAGAAGGACGCTCTGGGCTTCATCAACTTGATCGGCCTGCCGATGAAAGTTCGCGCCGGGGTAATGAAGGCAAGCCAATGAAGCTGTGGGGAGGGCGTTTCGAGAAAGGCCCATCGGCGGCCTTTGAGCGATTTTCCGGCTCCCTCCGCTACGACTATCGGCTTTGGGAAGCAGATATTCTGGGGTCCCAGATTTTCGCCCGGGAGCTTGAGCGGCAAGGTATTCTCACGGCCGATGAGCGCGAACGGATTTGCCGGGCGTTTGACGAGATGGCCGCGGAGGGACCAGGGGCCGAACTGGCTGCCGGAGCGGCGGACGAAGACGTCCACACGCTGGTTATCCGCAAGCTGAAAGAAAAAATTGGAGAGGCCGCCGACAAGATCCACACCGGGCGCAGCCGCAACGAGCAAGTTTCGCTGGATTTCCGCCTGTGGATTCGCGATGAAATCAGGACGCTGCGCGGCCGTCTGGCGGACTTGATGGAAGCTTTACTCGGGCTGGCCGAGCGCGACGGCATGGCCATTCTACCCGGGTATACGCATCTGCGCCGCGCCCAGCCCGTGCTGTGGGGCCATTATCTGCTTTCGTATTTCGAAATGTTAGCACGCGACGCCGGGCGCTTTGAGCACGCATACGCCGCCGCCGACCTGCTGCCGCTAGGCTCGGGGGCGCTTGCCGGAAGCGGCTTTCCCTTTGACCGGGAGCGCATGGCGCGCGAGCTCGGCTTCCGCGGCGTCACGCGGAACAGCCTGGACGCCGCGGGAGACCGCGATTTCGCCTTGGATTTCCTCTACGCGGCGGCCGTCACGATGCTGCACCTGAGCCGGCTGGCTGAAGATTGGATCCTTTACTCGAGCGAAGAATTCGGCTTTCTGGAGCTCGGCGACGAGGTCACCAGCGGGTCCAGCTTGATGCCGCAGAAAAAGAATCCGGATTCACTCGAGTTGATTCGGGGCAAGGCGGGCCGCGTGGCGGGGTCGCTGCTGTCGCTGATGATGACCGTCAAGGGCCTGCCATCTGCCTATAATCGGGACTTACAAGAGGACAAGGAAGCCGTCTTCGACGCCGCCGAACAGCTCGCGGCGGCCGTGGAGATGGCTGTGGCCGTCGCCGGATCGGTTCGTTTGAACAAAGAACGGGCCGAAGCAGCCGCGCGGCAGAGCTGGACTACGGCGACCGAGCTGGCAGAGGCGCTGGCCCGCAAGGGCGTCCCATTTCACCGAGCGCATCAGATTGTCGGCGGGCTGGTGCTCGAGAGCCTCCGTTTGGGCAGACAGCCTGCGGATTGGACGCCCCGACAGCTTGCGGATTTCGCCGCCGAGCTGGACGCTGGAATGGCTGCCTTGCTCGATCCGAGGCGGGCGGTTGAAAATCACGCTCTGCCGGGCGGGACAGCTCCTGGCGCCGTGCGGCAAGCGATGGAAGAAGCTCGCCGGCGGCTCGGCGAGATCCGGGCGAAGTCGCTGGCTGTGGGATAGGCGACACGGCAAATACGTTTCAGCCAACGGCCTTTCCGGGATGTGCGGTGAAACGGCGGCCGCGGAGGCGCTGCGCCGCTTCTTTGTACTTATGAATAAAAAGTTCCGCCAGGGGCAGATTCAGAAAATCATTCGCTCCCGCAATATTCATACGCAGGAGGAGCTGGCCGAAGCGCTTCAGGCCTCAGGCATTCATGCTACCCAGGTCACTCTGTCGCGCGACATCCGCGAACTAGGCATTGTCAAGACCCCCGAAGGGTACCGCGAGCGTCAGGCTCTGGAAGGCGCTCCCGCGGCGGATGAGGCGTGGCGCGCGGTGGAGGAGTTCCTGCGCGATGTGCGCCTGGCGAATAACCTCCTCGTACTCAAGACCGATCCGGGCAACGCGAACCCGCTCGCCGTCGCGCTCGATCGCGCGCCGTGGCCGGAAATTGTGGGCACGATCGCCGGCGACGATACCGTGCTGGTGATTTCAGGCGATAATCAATCGGCGAGGAAGTTGCAAGAACGTTTGACCGCCGCCCTGGCGGCGACCAGCGCCGCCGCGGCGGCCCGCGCAGGGCCGCGCAAAGAACGCAAAGCAACCGGAGGCAAACCGTAGAGCGGCTGCGCAAGCGCACTTGCTTTCCACTGATTATTTCAGATCGATCGCGATCCTCTCCACGGGATGGTCCAGCGGATTTTGCTCGGTATGCGTCATCGGTCCATCCAGGCGCACCTCGCCCGCCTTGCCCCGGGCCTGATCGTTGAGGTAGACAACGATGTGCTCCAATGTGTGTTCGTGCAAAACGCCCTTTTCGCGGGGACCGAAGCGAACCCGCAGCACGCGTACCTGGTCGTTTTCCAATTCCAGCGAATAATGTTTCGGATCAACGTGGAGCGGATCGATCTTCGAGACCGGCGCAGGCGAACCTGACGGCTTGCCTTTCAGCTCGATTTCCACCACCTGAAACGGCTCCCCGCCGACGTTTTCGCTGATATGAGGTCCGGCGGCGGGACTCCACAGCACCTGTCCCTTTTTCACCGGCATATTCTCGACCGTACCGGCCGGCTCAGTGAATTTCATTTGGCCGCCGCCGAGGTAAATCATGACCCGGTTCATGGTGTGCTCGTGCAGGGCGCTCGGATGATGCGGCTGTTCGGTGGCGACCAGAACCCGGACTTTCGGCGTGTCGATTTTCACCCCGTCTGGAACCTGCGCCTGGAGTCCAGAAACCAGCAGCACAGCAGCCAATCCCCCGGCCAGCGCCAGGCTGGAAATTTTTCTCATGAATTTCGCTCCTCGAAGAGTGGGTCGCCTCCGCTACAAGTCGACTCGGCACATGTAACCCGCGCTGGGGCTGCCGTTCGAGCCGCCGCCCACGACAAGGCCGGCATCACAGTAGTAGAGATGCCCCTCGTGGAAGCACATTCCGTGAGGATCGGGGTCCTGCCCTTTGACGAGGGTGACCACTTCAAGCACCTTTCCCGTCGCGGCGTCGACCTTGTGGATCACGTAATCACTGGAAAACAGCACCCACATGGCGCCGTTGTCCCAGTCGATTCCGTGAGCCCGGTCGTGCTGGACCGGAATCACTCGCAGCACCCGAAAATTATCCTTCCAATCCAGCTCGGCCAGCGCCTTGATGCCGAGCGCGGTCACCCAAAGCGTCTGCGTCTGCTCTACATACGCGATGCCATGAGAACCTCCGGGCCACGGCGGCCGGTACCTGCGGAAGGTTTTGCCGGTTTCCAAGTCCGCTTGAAATATCTCATCGAAATCGTTGTCGGTCGGGCGAGGGGGCCTGCGTTCCGTTCTGCCATTGGCGGACATCCACAGATAACCGCCTCCCACCGCGATTCCGCTTGTGTTGTGCGAATCCGTCTGCACCTCGTGCAGCACCCTGCCTGTCTTCCAGTCGACTTTGTACGCCTTTTCGGTCACCTGGCCGCCGATCCACAGTGCGTCGCGGGTAGCCTCGAGCGCATTGGGATGCTCGTCCGGCGCTTTGAACAGCCTCACCACCTTTGCCTTCCGGACGGGTACGCCTTGCTCCGGCTTCGCGCCCGCAGGCTCCTGCGCGCGGGCCAGCGCTGCGGCGCCCAGCGCCCCGCCTAGAAAACTTCTGCGTGTGATCGTCATACGGTCCTCGATTGCAAAATCATAATACGCGGCGCCGCCGCGGAGCCGCGGTTCTGTTCCCGTTCGAATCCTCGTTCGGGTCCAGAACAGAGGGAGCACGCGCCGGCAAAACCGCGCGGTAATGTTCCGCCGGATGGGTCTTTCCCATGGTCCGTCCCGGGGCCAGGCGGCTTATACCGCCAAATAGGGTTTCAGGGCTTCGAAGTTGTACTCGATTTCCGCAACAGCTTCCGGCGTCAGTTGGTAATCGCCCTGCCGTGTCACGCTGGTTTTGAAGACGCCGCGCTTCTTCAGGATATAAGGGCGCACGCCGGGAATTCTCTCGTCGAGATTCAACATCAGCAGGAGCTTGCTGAAGACTTCCCGCTGCTCTTGCAGCTTCTGCTGCTGATGCAAGCGCCAGAGCCGGGCGAACACGTCAGCATAAGGAACGCCGCCGATAATGGCGCCGTCGGAGCCTAGGCGCAGCTCGTAAAGCAGGCCTGCGCCCCGGTTGGCACAGAACACCCGCTTAATCGGGTCGGGACGGTGCGCGATTTCTGCTCTCATGCGGGGAATCACGGGGTCGTGCTCCTCTTTAATGTAGCCGAAGTTAGGAAATTCCCTCGCTAATTCGACGATGAACTCGACCGTAGGTTCAACGTCGCGCGCGCCGCCCGAGGTTTGAATGAAAACGGGCCGCTTGGTGGTCTTACACAAGGCCCGGTAATAATCACGATAGTCGTCGAGCGACTGGGCGGTGGTGGGCGGTATGGCGATCACGCCGTCAGGCTCCAGCTTTTCCGCATGACGGGCATATTCGAGCATTTCTTGTGTGTCGCGCCCCTGCACTCCCAGCACGAGTGCAGGGCTTTTGCCTCGCGCGGCTTTGGCCAGCACCTCCATCCCGCGCATTCGCTCCTCTTTCGTCAGTTTGGATTGTTCGCTTGCATTTTGGGGCCAGACTAAACCTTGAACGCCGCACCGGACCAGGAAATCCACCTCGCCGGCCAGGTCCTCGTAATCGACCGCCTTAGCCGGAGTATATGGGGTCGAGAGAATCATGAAGGCGCCTTGCAGGGGTTTGCCGGGCGTGTTCCCGGCGGGGGTAGCGGTCAATCGGGACGCCAGACCCGCCGTCCCCACGGTTGCCAGCCATTGCCGCCGGGTATATTCCGTCTTCATAAGCCCTCTTGGCGCGACCGCATGAATCAGGCTGCGGCGCTGCTACGACCGCCGGCCTCGCCGTCATCGCAGGAGATCATATCGCGGCTGCCCGCCCGGCCACAAGCCGACGCAGGTACCCCTTTTATGTCACCGCCGGGCTGGCCGGTGCTTCCAGTGGCCTGATGCTCTGCCGGGCGCCTGCGGCTGCGTTACGGTTTCGGCGCCGGCGCCGAGCCTGTGGCGGGGTTGTAACGCGGGCTGGAGGGGCTCGAGGGATCGGGCGGGGTTCGCGCCGGCCGGGAGCTTTCAATCCAGGCTGTGTAGAGCAAATCTCGCAGCAATTGGCCGGCGGCGGCCAGTTGGCTGTTCACCAGTTCCTTGGCTGCTTCGTTCGATTTGCCGGCGAACGCCCCCTGTTTATCCAGCCGGTAGATTTCTTCGACGTGCGCCGCCGAATGGTCCAGGTGCTGTAGGATGGCGTCAAAGGGATCGGGCAGCAACTTCGGCGGTCCCACGATTGGCAAAAGGTCTTCGGCTTCTACTCCCATCAGATCGACAAAGGACGACTCAAAGCGCGCATGAATGCTGCCGTCCCGGGTGTAGCCGTTTGGATTGGGGCCGCGCCACCCGTCGTGGTGAATGGAGTCGTGCATTGGCTGCGCGCCGTCCGCAATGTAGTGCCCCAGCCATCCTGTGTAGAAAGCCAGATCCAGTTCCGTATAGCGCGTCTCCTGCCCCGCCGATTGCTGCGCCCGGTAGATCCTCATGCCCGACTTGAGGCGCTCATAGTTTTCCATTGCGGCATAGGGCAGGGTCCCCGTCCAGCGCACATTGGTAAGGCGGGCGCGCGCCGGATCTTTGTCCTTGATGCGAAGATACTCGTCATACAAAGCCAGAACGAACTCGTAGCGCGAGCGGGGAATCTGCTTCAGGAACGCGAACTGTTCCTTGAACCATCCGTGGTTCGGATCTTCGATGATCTTCAGAAACGGCTCGGAGGGCTGCCGCCAGGTGTCCGGCACCCGTGCGCGCGCGGCGATCCACTCTTCGTGGACGCGTAGAAAAATGGGCCCGTCCTCGGGCAGGCTTTGCAAGGCCAGCCGGTTTACGACGGCATGGCCGCGCATGCCCCAGCCGTAGGCGGTCCCGGCCAGCGCGAGAGCCAAAACCGGCAGATGTTTTATTTTCATGACGCTTTTCCGCTCCCGATTATACGCCGCCGGGAGCGGCGAGACGCAGCGGCTGCGAGCTAGAATCTTTCTGTGAAAACCCGCAAGCCCAAGCTGCTCACCGAGTCCGGACTCCTCGAATATGCGCTTCGCGCATTGAGCGCGCGCGCGCTCACGCAGGGCGAACTGCGGGTGCGGTTGCAAGCGCGGGCCGAGCGACCGGGCGACGTCGAGACCGTGGTCGGCAGACTCAAGCAGTACGGCTACCTCGACGACCGGCGGTTCGCCGAAACATTTTCACGGCTGCGCCGCGAAAACGAGGGTTTCGGCAAATTTCGCGTGCTGCGCGATCTGCGCAGCCGCCGCATCGCTCCGGGGCTTGCCGAAAAGACCGTTGCCGAGGCGTATCGCGACGCCGAGGAAGCCGAGCTCATCGACCGCTTCCTCAAGCGGAAATTGCGCTATAGCGATCGGCCCCCGGCCCTGAACGATCCACGCCGCCTCGCCTCGTTGTACCGCATGCTTTTGCGGGCGGGATTCACGTCTGCTAAAATTTTGGAAGCACTCCGCAAACTGTCGGTCCAATCCGAATGGGTGGACAGCCTGGAAACGACGGCGGAAGAAGAGGATTCCGATTGACATCATATCTCTCAGGCGACCAGATTCGCGCCAAATTTCTCGCTTTCTTTGAAGCGCGCGGCCATCGTGTGGTGCGGAGCTCGTCCCTGGTGCCCGCCAATGATCCGACCCTGCTGTTCACCAACGCCGGGATGAACCAGTTCAAAGATGTTTTTCTGGGGCGGGAGAAGCGCAACTACACCCGGGCGGCCAGCGCCCAGAAGTGCGTTCGCGCCGGCGGCAAGCACAATGATCTGGAGAACGTGGGGCGCACGCGGCGCCATCACACGTTTTTCGAGATGCTCGGAAATTTCTCTTTCGGGGACTATTTCAAACGGGAAGCCATCGACTACGCCTGGACGCTGGTGACCGGAGATTTTGGCCTTCCCAAAGATCGGCTTTACGTGACCGTTTTCCGGGAGGACGACGATGCGGCGCGCCTGTGGGAAGAAGTGGCGCACGTGCCGTCCGGCCGTATTTTCCGCTGCGATGAAAAGGACAATTTCTGGGCCATGGGCGAAACCGGCCCTTGCGGCCCCTGTTCGGAAATTCACTACGATTTTGGGCCCGCCGGCAGCGAATGGGGCCACGCCGATTGCCCATTTCCCTGCGAATGCGGCCGCTACGTCGAGATCTGGAACCTGGTTTTCATGCAGTTCAACCGCGACGCGGCCGGCGTTATGACGCCCCTGCCGAGCCCCTCGATCGACACCGGTATGGGTCTGGAACGCGTCGCAGCCATTCTGCAAGGCAAGCTAAGCAACTACGAGACCGATTTGCTGCGGCCCATCATCGACCGCGCGGCCCAGATCACCGGCAGGACTTACGGGGAAGACGAGAAGACGGACGTCGCCCTGCGCATCCTCGCCGACCACAGCCGCGCAACCGCGTTCCTGATCCACGACGGCGTACTGCCCGCGAACGAAGGCCGCGGCTACGTGCTGCGGAAGATTATGCGCCGCGCGATGCGGCACGGCCGGATGATCGGCATGGAAAGGCCGTTTCTCTACGAGCTGACAGGTTTTGTGGCGGAGATCATGAAAACCGGTTATCCAGAACTGCTTGAGAGCGTGGGCCGCGTGGCTCGCGTGGTGAAGGAGGAAGAACAGAGATACGCCCACACCTTCGTGCTGGCCGAGCGAGTTTTCGAAGAGGAAGTGCAAAAGATTTCTGGCTGCGTGATCCCTGGCAGCGTTTCCTTCAAGCTGTACGACACCTACGGCCTGGCCCTCGATGAGCAAGAAGAAATGGCCCGGGAGCGCAATCTCCAGATCGACCGGGAAGGCTTCGAACGGGCGATGTCCGAACAGCGCGCGCGGGCCCGGGCAAGCTGGAAGGGGGCGGTGAAGGCCGCGGCCGCCGGGGTTTACTCCCAGCTTCACGATCTCGGCCCGACGAAATTCGAGGGCTACGACAGTCTGACCGCGGCCGGCTGCCGGGTTTTGGCCCTGGTCGCCGGCGAGCAAATCGTCGATTCCGTGCCGGAGGGAGCGCGGGCCGGCCTGATCCTCGACCGCACTCCCTTCTATGCGGAAGCGGGCGGGCAGGTCGGCGACAAAGGCACGATTTTCCGCGAGGGCGTGGCTGTGGCGCGCGTCGAGGATGTCGTGCGGCCGCTGCCCGGCCTCTTCGTGCACAAAATTGCAGCGCTGGCCCCGCTGCACACCGGCGATCTGATGGACTGCCAGGTGGCTGACCGGCTCCGCCGCGCAACGATGCGCAATCACACCGCGACTCACCTGCTGCACGCCGCGCTCCGCCAGGTGCTCGGCCCGCACGTGAAGCAGGCTGGCAGCGTCGTCGAGCCAGGCCGGCTGCGTTTCGACTTTACGCATTACGCCGCTATGGACCGCGATGAAATCGACGAGGTAGAGCGGCTGGTGAATGAGGAGATTCTGAAGAATACCGGCGTTGTAACCGACGTTATGGACCTGGAGAGCGCGATTGCCACCGGCGCCATGGCGCTGTTCGGGGAGAAATACGGCGAGCGAGTGCGCGTTGTCCAGATCCCCGGATTCAGCAAAGAGCTGTGCGGCGGCACTCATGTCCGCCGCACGGGCGACATCGGGCTGTTCAAGATCGTATCAGAAAGCAGCATTTCCGCGGGCGTGCGGCGCATCGAGGCGATTACGGGAGAAGCGGCGCTCGAGGATTACCGCCGCATGACGCAGGCGGTCGAACGCATCGCCGCCGCCGTCCGCGCCTCCGAACCGGAGTTGGTGGAATCGGTAGAGCGGCTGATCGCACGCGAGCGCGAAATGGAGCGCGAAATGGAACGGCTGAAGAGCCGTATCGCGCAGTCGCAGCTTGGAGCCCTGGTGGAACAGGCGCGCACGATCAAGGATGTCAAGGTGCTCGCGGCTCGTGTGGAGGGCGTAGACCGCACGCAAATGCGGTCGCTCGCCGATTCGTTGCGGAATAAACTGAAATCCTGTGTAGTAGTGCTGAGTTCGGCCGAAAACGGCAACGTAGCCATCGTTTCCGCGGTGACCAAAGACCTTGCCGGGCGCGTCCATGCGGGCAAGATCGCCGGAGCCGTGGCGGAGGCCGTGGGCGGCAAGGGCGGCGGGCGTCCCGATATGGCCGAGGCCGGCGGCAAAGACGCAGCGGCTCTTCCCGGCGCGCTGGAGAAAGTTTACGGCCTGGTCGAGTCGATGCTCTAAGTCCCCAGGCTTGGTTGGAACTGGCTGTTCAGCGATAGCGCCGCCGGATCCTTCGGGCCCACTGATCGCCACAACGCCGGCAGGGCCAAACGGGTACACATCTTCCGGCCATTCTGCGGCAATTGATTTTCGCGATCCCGTCTCTATGCCGCCCCGGAATGGCAAAGCAGGCCTCTTCGGCTGAAGCCGAAAGAAAACACGTTACCTTATTGCAAAAAATCCTTGGTAGCAGCCGAAAACGGGACTTTCCATCCGGCAGACATTAGGAGGTTTCGAGGAACTTTCGATTTCGCTCTGACACCTGTGCCATCCCGCGCTGCCCACGCCCGCGCTTGACAACACCTCTGCGCAGTTATACCATTCCAGCAACCTTGGCTTAGAAGGGGGTAGCCATGAAGGCTGGTTCCTCTTTGGTGGTGGCGCAGTGCGATACAGTTTTGCCTCGCTGCGCCGCATTGCCGCCCTTCTCACGGACCATTTCCAACTTAATTTCGTTGACCGACAACGCTTTCGGAAAGCGGCGCATCGCTTTCCAAGCGCACTTCCAGTTCTAGGAGCGGTTATGGGTCATTGCGAAGAAAAATGGCGTTCCGGAGTCTCCCGGCGGTCCGCTTTGCGAGGTTTGGCGGCCTTCCTCGCCGGGTCGCCGCTGCTGCGCGGCCAGCAGGATCCCTTTCGCGATCACAGCCGGGTCCCAGCCATGAGCGAACTGCGGACGGCCTTTGACTTCGAACCGGTCGCCTACGCCAAGCTCCCGCGGGATATTTACGACTTCATGATGGGGTCCAGCGACGATGAGTCCACGTTCCGGCGCAACCGCCGCGCGTTTGACTGGGTGACGCTGGTTCCGCGGGGGGTTGCGGACGTCAGCGCCATCAATACCGCCACCGAGATTTTCGGGCAGAAGATGGCATTTCCGATCCTTGTGGCTCCGACCTCCGGCCAAGGTCCCTTGCACCCGGAAGGGGAGATGGGAATGCACAAGGGCGCGACCGCCGCTTCCAACACCACCATGATCGTGAGCAGCGGCGCGACGTTTCCGATTGAGAAAATCGCCGAAGCTGGTCCCGGCCCACTTTGGTTCCAGCTTTATCGCACCGACACGGTGGAAGGCACTATCGAACGCGTGGAACGGGCGCAAGCGGCCGGATGTACGGCGATAGCCTGGACGGTAGACGGTTCGGTCGGCCCCTATCGGGAACGAGTGTTGCACGATCGCCATTTGGGCGGCTATGGGGCGGTCGATGACAACAATCCCGATTCCCCCCGCCGCCGCGGCCGCGGCGCGCAGGTCGCGCAGCGCCGGCCCAATTACGGCATCACGGCGCAGGAATTGGACTGGCGGTTCCTGGAAACCTTCCGGTCTTCGGTCAAAGTGCCCTTGTTGTTGAAAGGTATTCTGACGGCCGAGGATGCGCGACTGGCGGTCGAGCACGGCATCAATGGAATCATTGTTTCCAATCACGGCGCGCGGCGCGTGGGCCATGGATGCTCCAGTCTGGAAGTGCTCCCGGAAATTGTGGACGAAGTCAGGGGGCGCATCCCGGTGCTTGTCGATAGCGGTTTCCGGAGGGGAAGCGACGTGCTGAAGGCGCTGGCCCTCGGCGCCAAGGCCGTCTGCCTGGGCCGCGTTCCTCGCTGGGGGCTGGCCGCGTATGGCCCGGCGGGCGCGCAGAGGATTCTGGAAATTGTGCAGGCTGAGCTGGTATTGGCGATGGCCGATACTGGCCGTCCCAGCCTGGACGCGGTCGATCGCACTTTGGTGAGGACGAACTTCCCATGGGCATAACACGACGCGGGGCTGTCGAAACCCTCGGTCTCTGGCTGGCCGGATCGCCGCTGTTGAAGGCGCAGGACGCGGCTCCCAAGCTGATCGGCGAGCCGCCGGGCCGGATCACGCCACGCAACGAGCTGGTCAACACGTTCGAGGTCGAAGCGATGGCGCAACGGTCCCTGCCGGCTGCGGTGTTCTCCAAGATTGCGGGTAGCGGCAACCGGGATGCCTTCAATCGCATAATCTTTCTGCCGCGGATGATGGTAGACGTCCGCCAACTTGATCTGACTCTCGATCTGTTCGGGACAAAGATGTACGCGCCGATCCTGGTGGGGCCGGCTTCCGGCCAGCAGCGGTTTCATCCCGATGGGGAATTGGCCGTCGTCCGCGGCGCCTCGGCGGCGCAGGCGGCCGTGGTGATCAGCAGCCGGTCCAGCTTCCCGATAGAAAAGATCGCCGCCGAGGCCAGCACTACTCTGTGGTATCAGGTGTACCCGGAGCCTGACATGGCGCCAGTGCTCGCGCGTATCCAGCAGGCCGTTAAGGCGGGGTGCAAGGCCGTGTGCGTGACGATCGGCACCCCCTACGAGCCGGCGCCCGCCGGTGCGCCGCCGATGCAATTCAGGCGTTTGGGGAGCCCCCGGGTTGATTGGGCAATCATGGATCAGGTGCGGCGCGCGGCTAATGCGCCTGTCTTGCTCAAGGGCGTAATGAGCCCGGAAGAGGCCCGCACGGCGGTTGAACGAGGAGCCAGCGGCATCGTGGTCTCCGAGGGGGGGCGTTTTGTACACGGGCTCGCCAGTCCCATAGAAGCGCTGCCGGGAATCGTGGACGCCGTTGGAGGGAAAATTCCTGTTCTTATCGACGGCGGTTTCCGCCGGGGTACCGACATTATCGACGCCCTGGCTTTAGGAGCGCGCGCTGTGCTGGTCGCCCGCCCGGCGCTTTGGGGGTTGGCGGCCTATGGAGCGCAGGGGGTTCAAACGGTGCTCGAGATGCTGCAAAGCGAGTCGGCCCGCACCATGGGTTTGTGCGGAAAGCCGAATCTGGCCGCTCTGGATCGCACGCTGTTGCGAATCGACCGGCGCTGACGTTTTGGCAGCACACCGATTCGAAGCCAAAGCGGCATTGTCTATCGCGGCAGGGGCATTCGGAAGCGCGAAAAAAGCGATCGGGTTAGCGGGCTAACCAGGAGGCTGCGCCATAGCCACAGCGGCAGAGGTCCCCGCGATGATCTTACTTTGGTCTAACAGCGATTCTAACCCCGCCAGCCCTTCGGCGGGCGCGTGGCCTGTCCACCGGCTTTCTATCCGCTTGAACGCGGCGAATTTCCTCGTTGATTGCTCCGGCATTTTCATCGTTTCGGGTCTGAGTGGGCCTGTGCCCAACGCCCTTCGATCCAAGCAAGGGGGGTTGCACGTATGCGCAAGCAACTGAGCGTAGTCTTTGTTTTGTCCGTTGCAGCCGCGTTGGCTGTGCCATCGTTCGCCCAGACGTTCGGGGAAATCACCGGTGTAGTTACGGACCCGAGCGGAGCCGTCGTGGTCAATGCGACCGTCACGGTTACAAACCCGCAGACGAATTTCACGCGCACAGCCCTGACGAATAGCGCGGGCAACTACACGTTTCCGGCGCTTCTGCCGGGTGTTTATAACGTAAGGGCTGAAATGCAGGGGTTCCAGACCGAGGTCCGCAGCGGCGTCGAGCTCCAAGTGCAGCAAACGGCGCGCATCGACTTCCAGCTCAAGGTCGGCGCCGTGGCGGAGGCTGTGGAAGTGCAAGGCGGCGCTCCTTTGCTCGCCACAGAGAACGCCACCGTGGGCACGGTGATCGACAATCAGCGCATTGTCGACCTGCCGCTCAACGGTCGCAATTTTCTCCAGCTTGTGGCTTTGAGCCCGAATGTAAACGCGACCTTCGCCGACGGTGGCGCCGCTACAAGCCGCCAAGGCGGCGACCGCGCCTCACAAAACTTTTCGGTCGCCGGCCAACGGCGTGAGTTCAATTATTACACGCTCGACGGCGTCGCCAACACCGACGTGGATTTCAATACTTATTCGTTCCTGCCCTCCATCGACGCCTTGCAGGAATTCAAAGTGCAGACTGGCGTTTACTCCGCTGAGTTTGGCCACGAAGCCGCCCAGGTCAATGTTTCGACCAAGAGCGGAACCAACGAGTATCACGGCGCCCTTTTCGATTTCATTCGGAACAACGACCTCGACGCCCGCCCTTTTGGTTTCACCAAGACGGTGCCTGTTTCCGCGCCTTTCAAGTGGAACCAATACGGATTCACGCTAGGTGGGCCGGTGCAGATTCCCAAGGTGTTCAACGGCAAGAACCGCCTTTTCTTCATGTCCAACTTTGAAGGTTTCCGGCTGCGCAACCAGGCCCAGGTCGTCTACAGCACGCCGCCGGTTGCGATGCGCAACGGCGACTTCTCGCTGGCGCCCGTTTCTCAAATCATCGACCCGGCAAACAATACGCCTTTTCCCAACAAGCAAATTCCCAGCTCGCGCTTCGATCGGGCGGCCCTGGGGCTGCTCGAATTCTATCCGGCGCCCAACATCCCCGGAGCCGGCCTGGCGAATAACTACTTGTCTCTGCAAAACAACGTGACCGACAAAGACCAGTTCACCCAGCGCATCGATTTTGTGGAGAGCTCCAGGTCGAGCTGGTTCGGCCGTTATAGCTGGCAGGACGACCGACAGGTGCAGCCGGCGCTGTATCTGAACGGCCATACCCTGGCGGTCACCGTGAAACAGGCGATGATCTCGAATACGCGTATTTTCTCGCCCAGCTTGGTCAACGAATTCCGCTTCGGCTACAACGGTTTTTATAACGACTATGCCAACGAATTGCAGTTCAAGCGCGACCCGATTAAAGAGTTCGGGATAGGGCTCATCGACCCGGCGCCGGAAGCCTGGGGCACGCCCGGAGTGAGCATCTTGGGATTCAGCGGCTTTGGAGACGACGTCAACGGCCCCTTCATCGTTTATGACCACACCTTCCAGTGGATCGACAACGTTTCCTGGACTCGCGGGGTCCACTCTCTCAAATTTGGAGCTGAAATCCGCCGCGACCGCTTTAATCAGACGGGCAACCAGAATGCCCGCGGGGTTCTGACGATCGACAACCCGGCGAGCGGTTATGGCTTCGCCGACTACATGCTCGGCTACGTCACGCGAACCCAGGATGCCGGCAGTCTGGCCATCAGCCAGTTCCGCGCCACTAGCCAGGCCTACTATGTCGCAGATACCTGGAAGGCGCGCCCTAATCTGACGTTGGATGTGGGGCTGCGTTACGAATACTCCCCGCCTTGGACCGA
>DASREK010000318.1:0-7016 GCA_035652135.1 Bryobacterales bacterium
TGCGCGTTGACGCCGGTGCCGACGGCCGTTCCCCCTTGCGCCAGTTCGGCCAGGCGCGGCAGCGTGGACTCAATGCGGGCGATGGCGTGGGCGATCTGTGAGCTCCACCCGCTCAATTCCTGGCCCAGGCGGACCGGCAAAGCGTCCATCAAATGGGTGCGCCCGGTTTTGACAATGTAATCCGTCTCGCGGGCGCGGCGGTCAATGGTTTCCCGCAGATGAACCAGCGCGGGCAGCAGCCGCGTATGCACTTCGAGGTAGGCGCTCACGTGAATGGCCGTAGGGATCACGTCGTTCGACGACTGGCCCATATTCACGTGGTCGTTGGGATGCACCTTCCGGCCGAGCTTGCGCGAGGCGAGCGTGGCCAGCACCTCATTGGCGTTCATATTCGTGCTGGTCCCCGAGCCGGTCTGATAAATATCAAGCGGAAAGTGAGCGTCGTGGAGTCCTTCCTCGACCTCCCGGGCAGCTTCCTGGATGGCTTTTGCCATATCGGCATCCATCAGCTTCAAATCCAGATTGACAGCCGCCGCGGCCCCCTTGATCATGCCCAAAGCGCGGATGAAGGCGCGGGGAAAACGCAACCCGCTGATGGGAAAATTCTCGACAGCCCGCTGCGTCTGAGCGGCATAGAGGGCGTCGGCTGGAACCTTCACCTCGCCCATGCTGTCCTTCTCGATGCGAAACGCCTGGTCACTCATGAATACACCGGTCCTTTCCAGTATTAGCGGTCAGTATTGCCGGCCCGGGGCTGCGAGGCCCGCAAATTTTGATGATAACAGCCGGTTGCTAGAATGAAATCCATGTTTCCCCGCGTGATCTGGATCGTGCTCGACAGCGTGGGCGCCGGCGAAATGCCCGATGCGGACCGCTACGGCGACCGGGGCAGCGACACGCTGGGAAATATCGCCCGGCGGCGGCCGATGCGCCTGCCCAACCTGCGCCGCCTGGGTCTTGCCAATATCAAGCCGCTGGAGAATTTGCCGCCGGCCGAGAGCCCGGCGGGAGCTTACGGGCGCGCCGCGCTCCTCTCTCCGGGCAAGGACACTACGACTGGGCATTGGGAAATGGCCGGCATCATTCTGGAGAAGCCGCTGCCGCTGTTCCCGCGCGGCTTCCCGCGCGATTTCATGGACGAGTTCGAGCGGCGGATCGGCCGCGGAACGCTTGGCAACTGCGCCGCTTCCGGTACGGAAATCATTCAGCGGCTCGGCGCGGAGCATATGCGGACGGGGTCGCCGATCATTTATACCTCGGCAGACAGCGTGTTCCAGGTGGCGGCGCATGAAGAAGTGATCCCGCTGGCCGAGTTGTATCGCATTTGCGAAATCGCCCGGGAGATGCTGCGGGGGCCCCTCGAAGTAGGGCGCGTGATCGCCCGCCCGTTTCTGGGCTCGCCGGGGAGTTTTACTCGCACCGCGAACCGGCGCGACTATGCGATCCCGCCGCCCGCGGGCATGCTGCTCGACAAGCTTACCGAAGCGGGCGTGCCGGTGCACGCGGTGGGAAAAATCGCCGACGTCTTCAACCATCGCGGGATCACGAGCTTCGTGAAAACGAAAAGCAACGACGACGGAACCAGCCGGACGATCGAAGCGGCCAAGCAGCGCGATCGCGGTCTGATCTTTACCAATCTGGTCGATTTCGATATGCTTTACGGTCACCGCAACGACGTCGAAGGCTACGCCGCGGCCCTGGAGAGCTTCGACCAGCGGCTTCCGGAACTCGAGAGCATACTGCGTCCCGGCGATTTGGTTCTCTTGACGGCGGATCACGGGTGCGACCCGACGACGCCGTCCACCGACCATTCCCGGGAGTACGTTCCGGTGCTCGCCTTCGGGCCGCGCGTGCGGCCCGGAGTGAACCTGGGCACGCGCGCCACGCTGGCCGATCTCGGCCAGACTGTGGCCGCCAATTTCGGCGCCCGAATCGCGGTGGGGACCAGCTTTTTACAGGAGATCGCCACGTGAGCACGCGCGTGCCGGTGATAGCCGGCAACTGGAAGATGTACAAGACGCCGGGTGAGACGGTGAGTTTCTTTGAGCAGTTCCGGCCTCTGGTAGAGCGTTCGACGCATTGTGAGGTTATCATTGCGCCCCCGTTTCCCTGCCTGCCGGCGGCCGCCGAAGGAGCGCGGGGATCGAGGATTCACATTGCGGCGCAGAACTTGCATTGGGAGAAGGAAGGGGCCTACACGGGCGAGGTTTCGGCGGGCATGCTCGCCGCCGCTGGCTGTACGTATGTCATCGTGGGGCACAGCGAGCGCCGCCAGTACTTCGGCGAGACCGACCAGACCGTGAACCGGCGCGTTCGCGCCGCGCTCGGAGCGGGTTTGCAGCCGATCGTATGCGTGGGGGAGCGACTCGAGCAGCGGGAAGCCGGGGAAACCGATTCCGTTTTAATCCAGCAATTTGAGGGAGCTTTCGCCGGTTTGACCCCGGAACAGTTCTCTCCTATACTGGTGGCTTACGAGCCTGTGTGGGCGATTGGAACCGGCCGTACGGCCACGCCGGAAATCGCAGCGCAAGCGCACCGGGTAATTCGCGGGCGGGCGGCCCGATGCTTTGGCGCAGCAGCGGCCGAAAGTTTGCGCATCCTCTACGGCGGCAGCGTCAAGCCCGATAACATCAAGGGCTTGATGGACCGGCCCGACATTGACGGCGCTCTGGTGGGCGGGGCCAGTCTCGACGCGGCTTCGATGGCCTCGATCGTGAATTACTAGCGGGCTCGGAAAGTCAGCAATCGCATGCATCTTCTGATTTCCATTTTGCACATTTTGGTGTGCATATTTTTGATCATCGTCGTGCTGCTCCAGAGCGGCAAAGCCGCGGATTTGGCTGGGGCGTTCGGTGGAATGGGGTCGCAAACGGCGTTTGGGCCCAGGGGTGCGGCCACTGTACTTTCCAAGGCGACGACCGCCGCGGCGGTGGTATTCATGATCACGTCGATCATTCTCTCGATCATGGCCACCAAGCAGGGCGGCGTCGGCGGCTCGGTCCTCGAGAGGAACACCGGCGCGGCGGCAAGCCGGCCCGCTTCGGGGAAGACCGCGCCCGTTCAAGTTCCGGTGATGCCGGGGCAGCCCATTACGATTCCCGTGCCCCAGCAGGGCGGCAATGCGCCGGCGCAAGGCCAGCCGGCGCCGGCGGCTCCGGCGAAGAAGTGAGCCCGCCTGAAGACAGGAGCTTCCCTTCCCCTGTGCGGAGGTGGCGGAATTGGCAGACGCACTAGCTTGAGGTGCTAGCGGGAGCAATCCCATGGGGGTTCAAGTCCCCCTCTCCGCACCAGATTTCCCGGCTGTTGCTCCATGGGTGAAGATCGGGCGCCGGGGGGCGTCGAGGATTTATTGCCGGGTTGTGTGGCCCGCTCGGTTTGTTCGCCGCACCTCGGCTCTTCCGAGCCTCACGCCGTTGAAATGGGAGCGCGGGCGCGGTGGTGCTGCCGTTTGTGCCAATACATACGGCGGTCGGCAATGGCCATCAGCTTTTCAACATCGCGGCTGTCTTCCGGGAAGGAAGCCGAGCCCATGCTGACCGAGACTTCCACCTGCGGAAAATCCTTCTTCAACGCTTCCACGGCCATAGCCAGCTCAATCCGCTTCGTAGCCGCCGCCTCGCCATCCACCTCCGGCAACAGCAGGACGAATTCATCCCCGCCCATCCGGGCGACCAGGTCATATTCGCGGACGCAGCTCGACAGCGCGCCTGCCACCGCCTTGATCACTTTGTTGCCCATCAAATGGCCGAGCGTGTCATTGATCTGCTTCAGGCCGTTCATGTCGATAACGAATACCGTGAAAGGCGTGTGCTGGCGGTGCGCCCGGGCCGATTCCTGTTCGAGGCGCGCCGAAAGAGCGCGGGCGTTGGGCAGCCCGGTGAGACCGTCGGTTTCAGCCGTTCTTCCCATAGCCTCATGGATCAGCGCATTATGCAGCGTGGAGCCGGTCTTCATGCCCACGGCTTTGAGGATTCGCAGGTGGTCTACGGTGAACGCGGCGTCGTGCTGCGTGCTGTAGAGCGTGAGCGCCCCCAGGATGCCCTTTGGAGAATCGAGGGGGACCGAGAGCGCACATCGCAGCCGGCTGAACTGATGCGGGTCCTGTGTGTAGCCCGGCTCGACGGCTGGATTTCCGTTCAGGCTGCATTTTCCATTGGCCGCCACCCAGCCTGAGAGACCTTCCCCCAGTGGAATCTGCATCCGGGCCAGCAAGGAGGCGTTCACTCCTTCCACAAAGCGAGGAATCAGCTTGCCTTCCCGAATCAGATACACGGCGATCGCATCGAAGCGGATCAGCTTCTGAAGCTCCTCGGCCACCAGCCGCAGCGTCTCGTCCACACTCAGGCTGTTGCCCAGAGCTTGCGTGAGCTCGTAAAGGATCTGCAATTCTTCCCGCGCCTGCGCGATCGAGTAAAGTGCGGACGAGGTATCCCCGACTTTCTCCACCGAGAAACCGGAGCTCGGCACGCAGGTTCTATCGATTTTGACGGGAGGGGTCGTTTTGTGGCGCTCTTTGGCCGGCGGCTCCGGAAAAGGCTCGATTTTGCGATAAATCTTTTCTAGGATCTCGACAATTGTCGGATCGTACAGCGTGCCGGCGTCTTTCTTCAGCGCCGCCATAGCTTCCTCGCGAGACAGCGCGCGCCGGTACTGCCGGTCGGAAGAGAGAGCATCGAAGGAATCCACGACAGCCAGAATCCGGGCGCCGATGGGAATCTCTTCGCCCTTCAAACCGGCCGGATATCCAGATCCGTTCCACCGCTCGTGGTGCGAGCGGACAATCGGGACCACCGGATAAGGGAACTGGACGCGCTCCAGAATTTCCGCCCCGACGACGGTATGGATCTTCATTTTTTCGAACTCTTCTTCGGTCAATCGCCCGGGCTTGGAAATAATATATTCCGGCACCGCCAGCTTGCCGATATCGTGCAGCAAGGCGGCGGTCCGCAGCGCCTTGAGCTCGTTTTCCGGCAAGTTCAGTTCTTTACCGATCGCTTCGGCATAGATAACCACCCTCTCGAGATGCTGATGGGTTGTATTGTCTTTGGCGTCGATAGCCACGGCCAGAGCCTCGATCGTCCGCAGGTGCAAACCGGCAATTTCCTTGGCATGGCGCCTTTCCGCTTCCAGCTTGGCGGCGTGCAGCTCCGACGAATACAGCACAACGACAAAGATCACCAAGCCGATCAGCGCGACAGTCCACCACCCCCGCACGATACCAAGCCCTACCAGCGCGGTAATGAGTCCGAGTGTGTAGTTGGAAAGCCGGACAACCATCGGCAGGCACCTAACGGCTTCCATTTTCGGCTGCGCCATCGTGCTATGCCAATGGAGCGCTGGTACTTAATTGGATTGGTGATATCCCCTAGGCTGCCGCGAGCATCGGGCTATGCTGGTTGAATTTTTCGAGACAGCGTATGCGCCGCGGCGATTCGCAAATGCTCACTGCAAAAGCGAAACTGAGATTTTTTCGAGAGTGGGCGCCAGCCCGGGCGCAGACCGCTATAGATGCCTAACCTCACGGAATCCGTACAGGCCGCGTTGCCGCCGACCGGCGCGTATGGCAAGCTGTTGGCGTGCCGGAGCTGCCGGACGTCGTGCTTTACGTCGAAGCCCTCGAAAAGCGGATCGTGAACCAGGAATTGCGTGCCATCCGGGTGACGAGCCCCTTTCTGGTGCGCACCGCCGATCCCCCGATTCAGGCGGCAGTCGGGAAACGGGTGCGCGAGCTTCGCCGCCTGGGGAAACGAATCGCCATCGGATTCGAGGCGGATTTATGGCTGGTCGTCCATCTGATGATCGCCGGACGGCTGCACTGGCGCGAGGCTTCGAGTCCTGCCGCGAGCCGCGCTCCCGGCGGGAAGCAGGCGTTGGCTGCCTTCGATTTCGCTTCCGGCTGTTTGCTGCTCACCGAAGCGGGATCGAAGAAACGGGCGGCGCTGCACGCCGTCCAAGGTGAAGCTGGCTTGCGCGAGCTGGACGCGGGAGGGGCGGATGTGCTCGCGATATCTTTGGATCAGTTTGGCGCGGCCCTCACCGCCGGCAATCACACGCTGAAGCGAGCGCTCACGGACCCGCGCCTGTTCAGCGGCATAGGCAACGCTTATTCGGACGAAATCTTGCACCGAGCGCGGCTTTCTCCCGTGGCGCTCACCTCGAAGCTGACGCCAGCGCAGATCTCGGCCTTGTATGACGCGGCTCGGGAGACGCTCTCCGCGTGGATCGCGAGGCTGCGGGCCGAAGCGGGTGGATGTTTCCCCGAGAAGGTCACCGCGTTCCGGGACGGCATGGCCGTGCACGGCCGTTACCGCCAGCCCTGCCCCGAATGCGGCACGGCGGTGCAACGGATTCGCTATGCGGAAAACGAGACCAACTATTGCCCTAGTTGCCAGACGGGAGGCAAACTGCTGGCAGACCGGGCGCTTTCCCGGCTTCTAAGACAAGATTGGCCCCGGACCGTGGAGGAGCTGGAAACGGCAAGAACGCGGCGATGACAGTGATAAAAGAAGTCCCCGCCCGCGATTCGGCGCTCGAGCGAAGCAGCAAGCTGCCGGGGCGAATCGATGCGCTCCTTTGGACGCTGCTGGCGGTGTGCATCGTCCGGCTATGGCTCGCGCCGCTCGGATCGAGTTTCTGGGTGGATGAGATGGTAACGGTCTTTGTGGTGCGCCATGGTGCGGCCCATCCGTCACTGGCCGCAGCTCCCCAGGTAGGGCGCAGCGTTTACTATTTTTTGCCCAAGGCCGCGGAGGCGCTCCTTGGCTTTTCCGAGATCTCTTACCGTGTTCCGTCGATCCTGGCGATGGGCGCGGCTGTTTTTCTGATCAGCCGGCTAGCGGCGCGTCTCATTCACCCGCAAGCGCAGTGGTTCGCGGCTTTCGCCTGTTTGGCGCTGCCGGGCTTGAATTATGAGGCGGCCGACGCGCGCCCCTACGCCCTGGGCATTTGCGCCGCTTCGGCCAGCTTTTTCTTTCTGGTCCGCTGGCTCGATTTCGCGAGACGGCGCGACGCGTTTC
>DASREK010000319.1:0-10073 GCA_035652135.1 Bryobacterales bacterium
AAAAGCCACATACCTTCGTCAGCCTTTGTGCGAATCGCTGGAACCGCAGCCAGAGCCACGGCAAGTGCTACCGTGCTCCTGCGCGTCAGACGTCGTCTCATACTGCGCTCCTGGGTTCTATTGTAATCTGCGAGAGCTTCAGGGCCGGCGGAGCCACAGGGCACACGTTTTATGGGAGACAGCTCCCTGTAATGCGCCGGCCTAGGGCGCCGATCAGCAGTCTATGTGATCCCGGAACTTGTGATCGAGCGCCGCTTTGTTGGCGCCGGCCAATCGGCGGGAAAACTCGTTCATCTCGCCGGCAGGCATCGGCTGAAACGCTTTGGCCCAGGCGGCGTTTTGGCGGATGTATTCCGGCTTGGGCATCCCGACCACCGCCGCTGCCACGGGCAGGCTTAGCGTGTATTGCAGCAGCCTGGCGGGATCGCTTTTATGGGGACCCGCGCCGAGCAGTTCTTCCTGTCCCATGATCTTCATCGCGAGAATGCCGAGGTTCTTCTTGCGGGCCGCGGGCAGAGCGATTTGCTCGAAGCTGGTCTTCATGGCGGGATTTAGCGTCATCTTGCCAGCTCCGCTGGTCATGCCTTGCCTGGCGGCGTTGAGGGCCATTTGGACGCAATCGATGTCGTGGCGCTCGATGGCGGTCTTCAGCACCACGGGATCGTAATGACTCGTGATGCCGACGAACCGCGTTACCTTCTGCTCGCGGAGCTTGAACAGCACATTCAGCACTCCGTTTTTGGCCTCGGCTCGCGCCAAGTCCTGCTCGTCTCCTAAGGCGTGCACATGAATCAGGTCTACCTGATCGGTTTGCAGGCGCTTCAAGGTTCCGTCCAGGATCCGCTGCGCTTCATCGCCGTCTCGAGGCTCGATCTTTGTGGCAAGGAAAAAATCCTTTCGCCGCACTTTCGCCACCTTGCCGATCCAGGTCTCGCTGCGGCCGCGGCCATACCCGTACGCTGTATCGAGATAACGAATTCCCTGATCGAGGGCGAGATTAACGGCGGCAATCGCTGCGTCTTCGTTGCCGTAGCTAAGCAGCCGGCTGCCACAGCCGAGCGCCAGAATGGACACCGGCACTCCCGTCTTACCCAAAATGCGTGTAGGCATGGGCTGCGAGCTGTTTTCCGCTTCGGCGCCGAAAGCAGCAGCGGCTGCCCCGGCCAAAACCGATTTTTCGAGGAACTCACGCCGTGAGAAGCGATCCGCCATGGTGAACCTCCGGTGATGTTCGTTCACTTCTGATCTTGCCGCTAGTAAGCATTGTCAGCCCAAGCCGCGCCAAAGTAAAGCAGCCATAGGCCGAAAAGCAAAGGGCGTTGTACGGCTTGAAGCGCCCGTTGTCGGGCTCATGCGGCGTGGCGGCAGTCGTGTACAATGGGCGGTTCTGCGCGGAGGCTGAGGTGGAGGAATCCTTCCGAGTGGGCGTCACTGCGGATTTTCAGACGCAGGCCAAAGGAGTGATCGAGCCGGCGGTGGAAAGCGTCCTGGCCGGTTTCGAGTGGGAGTTCCTGCCGGACACCGGGGAGACGGCGCGCGGCGACGTGCTCGACCGCTACGACGCCGTGATCGCGCTGGCTCTCCGCTTTCCCGCCGAGAGCGTCAGATGGCGCCGCCGTCTGGCTGTGATCGCGCGCTGGGGCGTCGGCTACGATCGCATAGACGTCGCCGCCTGCACCGAAGGCGGGGTAATACTAGCTATCACGCCGGAAGCCGTCCGCCGCCCCGTGGCGGAAGGCATTTTCACGTTCGTATTCGCACTGGCGAAAAACCTCCGGCCCCTTGACCAGCTTTGCCGCGCGGGCCGCTGGCGCGGCGGGGCGCCTCGCACCAGCCAGAACATCGAGGGCAAGACCCTGGGGTCCATCGGCGCCGGCAATATCGCAGGCGAAGTGTTTCGCATGGCGCGGGCGCTGGGCTTCGGCAGGCTTCTCGCCTACGATCCGCTGGCGGCCGCCGCGCCCGAAGGGGTGGAAATGGCGGACCTTCCCACAGTCTTGCGCGAAAGCGATTTCGTGACCGTGAATTGCCCGCTCACGGCCCAGACCCGGCATATGCTCGGCGCCCCGGAGCTGGCGTTGATGAAGCCGTCGGCCTACCTGATCAATACCGCGCGGGGCCCAATCGTCGATAACGATGCGTTATACGAAGCGCTGCGCAGCGGCCGGATCGCGGGCGCCGGGCTCGATGTTTTCGAGACGGAACCCGTGCCCGCTGACAACCCGCTGCTGCGTCTGGAAAATGTGATCGTCACGCCGCATTCCATCGCCTGGACTCAGGAAGTTTTCCGCGACAACAGCATCCAGGCATGCCGGAACGTGCTCGAAGTCTCAAAGGGACGTGCTCCGAAATATGTGGTGAATCGCGAGGTGCTCGACCGGCCGGAGTGCCAGGCAAAGCTGGCGCGGTGGAAGACGGCGTAGACCAGATCTCAAGCGGAAGGAGGGAACTTGAAGCCCAATCTCGTGCGGCAGCGGCTCCACGAGGGACGCGTGGCGGTCGGCCACATGGTCATGGAGTTTACAACGCGGGGCATTGCCAAAATCCTGGAGGCGGCCGACGCGGACTTTGCGCTGATCGATATGGAACACGCGGCCAACGATCTGCCTCGTATCGCCGATCTGGCGGCATGGTTCAAGGCCACCCCGGTCGCTCCGCTTGTGCGGGTGCCGGCGGCGGACTATCATTTCATCGCCCGATGCCTCGATGCGGGGGTTTTGGGCGTCATGGTTCCCAACGTGGAGACAGCGGAGCAGGCTTGCGCCATTGTCAACGCGGTGAAATACGCGCCCGGCGGCCATCGGGGCCTCGGCCTGGGCTCGGCTCATAACGACTACGTTCCGCCTAAGCCGGCCGAGTATTTGCACGAGGCCAACGCGAACACCTCAGTCATTTGCCAGATCGAGAGCACCCGCGGCCTTGAAAATCTCGAAGCCATCGCCGCGACTCCAGGGGTAGATATTCTCTGGGTCGGGCACTTCGATTTGACGCAGTCGATGGGCATTGTGGCGCAATTCGACGATCCCCGATTCCTGGACGCTCTGGCGCGCGTGGCCCAGGTAGCGAAGCGATACGGCAAGGCAGCCGGCGTGCAGCCGCACAATGCTGCCCAGGCGGAACAGTGGATGAGGCTTGGTTACAACGTGATTTCCTGGAGCTCCGATTTTGCTGTGTATCGCAATGCCTTGGCCGAGCACATCGCCACGGTGCGGCGTCTCGAAGCGGCAAAATGACCGGCCGGCGCTCCCGCGCGGGGCAGCGTTCCCCCAGCGAAACGCCGTTTCTTTTTCCGGGGTTATGATGAAAGACAATGCCATCCATCGGCCTCGCCTCTTCGGCTTTGCGGGTTCCCTATTCGCGTATCCGGGAACTGGCGGAAATCGCCATGACCATGGATGGCGTCCTGAAGCTCTACTTTGGAGAATCCAATCTTCCCACCCCGCAATTCATCAAAGACGCCGCGGCTGAGGCCCTGCGGGAGGGCCATACGTTCTATACCTCTAATGCCGGCTACGCGAGCCTCCGGCAGGCGATTGCCGAAAAATATGGGGAGCTGCATGGCGTGGAAATCGATGGGCTCCGGCAGATTGTAATTACAGCGTCTGGCGTACAGGCGCTCAACGTGGCGCTCCGCTGCCTGCTCGATCCGGGCGATGAAGCCATTATCCTGACGCCTGCATGGCCGAACTCTTCCTCGATCGTCCAGATGTGCTCGGCTGTGCCGCGCCAGGTTCCCCTTTGCCTTGAAGGCGGCCGTTACCACATCGATTTCGGCGCGGTGGAAGCGGCTATCGGCCCCCGAACCAGGCTGCTCCTCTATACCTCGCCCTCCAACCCGCTCGGCTGGGTGGCGGCCGAAGGCGAGCAGCAATCTCTGCTCGATCTTTGCCGCCGGCGGGGTCTTTGGCTTATTGCGGATGAAGTATACGAACGCCTGTACTACAACGGTCCGGTCGCGCCGTCGATTTTACGCAAAACCACGCCGGATGACGCAGTCGTCGTGCCTCAGTCCTTCTCTAAAAGCTATTGTATGACCGGATGGCGGCTCGGCTGGCTGGTCTCGCGTCCGGATCTGGCCAAGAAAGCCGCGGAGCTGAACGAATTCATCGTCTCGCACGCCTCGGCGATGACGCAAAAAGCCGGCGAGGCCGCGCTCCGCGAAGGAGAGGCGAGCGTCGCGGAAATGGTCCGACGGCTCCGCGAAAATCGCGATCTGGCCCTGGCTGCTTTGAAGAACATGCCGCGCATTACGGTCCCCAGCCCGGATGGCGCGTTTTATTTGTTCCCGCGCATCGATGGACTCCGGGATTCCTTCGAGTTTTGCCGGCGGTTGCTGATGGAGAAGAGAGTAGGTCTCGCTCCGGGGGTGGCCTTCGGCGCGGGCGGCGAGGGATCCGTCCGCCTATGCTACGCCGCTGACCGGACCGTGCTGGAGCCGGCCCTTGAACGGCTGGACGAGTTCGTCCGTTCCGCTTGATCGCCCCCGGCGCCGGCCGGCGGTTGCATGCTCCGCCTTCACGTTTTGTGCTGCGGCGGCTGTTCCCGCAGCTTCCGCTTCTTTTCGTCGATCTCTTTCAACCGCTCAGCAAGGCTTGCCTCGAAGCCGCGGTCCGTCGGATGGTAATACCGCCTGCCGCGCAGCGATTCGGGCAGGCACTCCATTGCTGTCACGGCGTCGGGAAATTCGTGGGCGTGCTCGTAGCCCTTGCCGTAGCCGATGCCGTGCATCAGTCCGGTTGTGGGGTTTCTCAGTTGCAAGGGAACCGGCTCGGCTACGGTCTTCTCCACGTCCTCCCGAACTCTGTTGGATGCTGCATAAACAGCGTCAGATTTGGGGGCGGTTGCAAGATACACAGCGAGCTGCGCCAGGGCCAGATCGCCTTCCGGCTGTCCCAGAAAGTGAACGGCTTGCGCGGCAGCCGCAGCCTGCTCAAGAGCGTGCGGATCGGCCAGACCGATATCCTCGACCGCCATCCGCATCAGCCGGCGCGCCGCGTACAAGCGGTCCTCGCCGGCTTCCAGCATGCGGGTCAGCCAGTACAGCGCGGCGTCGGGATCGGAGGCGCGAACCGACTTATGGAGCGCCGAGATCAGGTTGTAGTGCTCTTCTCCCGCCTTGTCGTACAGCAGGATCTTGCGCTGGATGGCGTCTTCGACGGCAGAGGCTGTGATCTCGGGACCTTGGGACGCGGCTGCCGCCGCTTCCAGGGTGTTGTATGCCACCCGGGCGTCTCCGCTGGAAAAGATCGCAATCTGACGGTTCAGCTCGTCGGAAATGTTGACGCCCAGCTTGCGGGCGCCGCGCCGCAACAGTTCCTCGATCTCCTCTGTGGTCAGAGGGCGCAGCACATACACCTTGCAGCGGGAAAGCAGGGCGGCATTGATCTCGAACGACGGATTTTCGGTCGTAGCTCCAATCAGGATGATGTCGCCTCGCTCTACGTAGGGCAGAAATGCGTCCTGCTGGGCTTTGTTGAAGCGATGAATTTCGTCTACGAAAAGAATGGTCCGGCGGCCGTAATGCCGCAATTTTTCAGCTTCCGCCATTACCGCTTTGATTTCCTTGATGCCGCTGAGAACCGCGCTGAAGGGCACAAACTCGCTGCGAGTCATGCGGGCGATGATGCGGGCGAGCGTCGTTTTGCCCGCGCCGGGTGGACCCCACAGGATAAGGGAAGAGATCTCGTCGCGCTCGATCTGAACCCGTAAGGGCTTGCCAGGGCCGAGAATTTGCTCCTGGCCGAGAAAATCCTCCAGCGTCTCGGGCCGCATAAGCTCGGCCAGCGGCGGCCGCCCCGCCGGACGCTGTGGTTTGAGCGGCTGTGTATCGAAAAGACTCATGGTCCGGCTTTCGGCGAGCGTCTGGGCGGTCCTGGGCCACGTGTTCCGGGGCGGTAATGAAATCGAGCCCGCCTGAGATAAACGGGTTCTATCTTATTTCGCGCCCTAGGACGCGGGCCGACCCTTTTGGCGCATCGCGGCCCTCTGCTCCGATCACCCGCGCGGTCCCTGCCTGAACCAACGCGCCTGCGGCCGAAGAGGAGCGCACCCTGGGGGGCTATGGCACGCCTCTTTGCCGCGCCGCTTCATAGAGAACCACCGTGGCCGCCTGAGCGGCGTTCAAAGATTCCACAATCATCGTGGGGATCGACAAGAGCGTCGCTTCGCGCAAGAACACGTCCCGCACTCCGTGGCCTTCCGAGCCGATGACGATCGCCGTCGGGGCCCGAAAGCTCGCTCGCGTCAGCGGCAGGTTTCCGCGGGGATGAGCGGCGTAAACCGAGACCTGATGCTTGCGCAGGCAGGCCTGAACCGCGTCCACCTCGATTCCCGCGACAAATGGCAGCCGGAACAGCGAGCCGGCAGAGGCGCGAATTGTCTTCACGTTGAACGGGCTTACCGAGCCCTTCAAAAAGACGGCTCCTGTGGCCCCGAAGGCTTCACCCGCCCGCAGGATGGCCCCGGCATTGCCAGGGTCCTGCACTCCGTCGAGCACCACTACGAGAGGGGCCGCGCCGAAAACGTCCTCCAGATTCCAGGCCGGAAGCCGCACCAGGGCTATCACGCCCTGGGCATTCTCGGTGCTGGCAAGTCTTCGGAAAATCGCGTCAGGAAGCACGATGAGCCGCGATCCAGGCAGGCCGTTCTCGCGGGATATCAGTTCTTGCTGCACCTGCCCGGTCGAAAGGACCACCGGGATTTCCAGGCCGCTGCGCCGTGCTTCTTCGAGTAGATGGAAGGTTTCCGCTACCGCCCAACCGGAGGAGGTGAGGTCTCCCCGCATGATGGCCTTGCGCACGTCCTTCAATAGAGGATTGGACAGGCTCGAAATGGCTGCGCGCTTTGCCACGATCATTTGTCCAGCCGGTTCCGGAAGAGGCCGCAAGAATGCGCCGAAGTCTAGCTGAGCTACGGCGAAGTCCCTTGCCCTGAAGTCCGGAGCCGCCACAGAGCATCCCCGCAAGGCGCCGGGCGACTTACCGGCGACAGGACGCCTCAATAAGAATCGTAATAGAATTGCGGCGTGACTGTCACATTCCGAGTCAATCCGGCGCAATTAAACAGGCGAGCGATCCAACAAGCCGCTGCTGCTATCCGCGACGGAAAAGTAATTGCGATCCCCACAGATACCGTGTACGGATTGGCGGCAGATCCGTTCCAACCCGCCGCCGTCCGAGAGGTATTCCGTTTGAAAGGCAGGCCGGAGAACAAGCCGATTCTCTTGCTGGTGAATTCCCTCCAGCAAGTGGAGCTGCTCGCCGCCAGGCTGCCGGAAGCATTTCACTCGCTCGCCGCACGCTTCTGGCCCGGGCCGCTGACTCTCATTTTGCCGGCCGCCCCGAGCGTCCCGGACAGCATCACCGCAGGCGCCGGTACCGTAGCCGTGCGGCTGCCTGGGTCGATACTTGTGCGGGAACTGATCGGTGCTGCGCATGTGCCCCTGACCGGAACCAGCGCCAACCGGTCGGGCCGCCCGCCCTCGCGTTCGGCAGCCGAGGTGAAGCAGCAATTTCCCTCTGGCCTGCCATTGATCCTCGACGGAGGTCCTGCGCCAAGCGGCCTGCCCTCCACGCTGGTAGACCTCACCGGGGAGCCGCGGATCGTCCGGGAAGGCGCCATTCCCGCAATGGATGTGCTATCTGTTGTTTAGCGGCCACAGTGGGCCGAGACGCGCCGGCAGAGCCGCATAAAACCTGGCCGGAAAACGGCAGGTCATGTTTTTTATGTTGCAGGGACAGCAGGAGGCCTGGCAGGCGTTCCCGACGCAGGCCTCCTGCCTGGCATGGCAAACCGGTATTCCACAACGTTCGATCAAGTGGCGGTGGTTTTGCCTGCGTATGATCGCGGTGGATTCCCGGCGAAGCGGCGCTGACCGTTGGCCCTGGGATGCTGGCGCTTGCTGCTCGGGCTGGCAAGGCTGGCGGATGGGAAACTGGAGAACGCTCAGAGAGGATTGGTCCGAGAGACATTCATGAAGATGCGGACGCTCACCGCCGCGCGCAGGGCAGAGTCTGCCCCCTGGCCGCGTCCCGCTCCCGTTCGAGCCCGCTGGCTGGCCTTCATTGTGTTGTTGTGCGCAGGCGTCTTCGTGGCGTGTTTTTTGCTGGTATACGTCCAGGTCTGGCAGCAGGCCGGCCGGGATGAAGCGGGCCCGGCCGATGCAATCGTGGTATTCGGCGCCGCCGAATATCGCGGCCATCCCTCGCCTGTGTTGAAGGCCCGGCTGGATCATGCTTTGGATCTTTACCGGCGCGGCCTCGCCCCCCGCATCATCACCACCGGGGGGCACGGCGGCGAATGGCGATTCACCGAAGGAGAGGTCGGGCGCAGCTACTTGGCCCAGCACAACGTGCCTTCAGAGATGATTCTGGTGGAAACAGAGGGCGAGACGACTATGGAAAGCGCGGCGGCGGTCGCCGAAATTATGGACCGGATGCGCATGAGCTCGTGCATTGTAGTGAGCGACGGCTATCACATCTACCGCGTGAAGAAAATGATCCAGGCGCACGGCATCCGCGTGCTGGGGTCACCGCGAAGCCCGGGCGCCGATCCCCCGGAGCGGCGCGCCTGGTATTACGCGCGGCAGGCGCTCGGATACATGCTGTGGCGGGTCGGCATCCGCGTCTGACGTTGGAATGGCCAGCTCAGGCCCCACCGAAGACCGGGCTGCGGGGCAGCTCGTCAAGGTTCACAGGCTGGCGGAGATGAGAGGCGCGCCGGTGGGAGCCGCGGCGCCCGTCGCCTGCTCCAGCGTCACCGCGATTGCCGAGGTTGCCGCGACATTGACCGGCCGCGGCCATACGTGCGCGGCGAAACCCTGTTGGTCGGAGTTGAACAATCCGGCGGGTAAAGGCGGAGCGCCTTTAGGCACGACCCACATCTCATAAGCTTTGCCGGCCGGCGCGGGAGGCAAGTCGGAGGCGAGCAATAGAACGCCGCGATCGGGATGGACCCATATGCGTCCGCGCGGGGGCTGTTGCCGGTCAGAGCGGCCGAAAACAAGCTGGCGCGCCTCCGGGAGGATAACCAGCGCCAAAGCGGACGTAAGGACTTGGTTGCGGGACGCGAGTTCCGCATTCACCGTTTTTGCCTCGGCCACGCTCCGGTTCAGCCGCGCAATTTCCATCTCCAGCCTCTGATTGGCGAAAACAAACCAAATGACAGCCGCCAGCATCAAGACCGCGAGTGTGGCCCAGGCATGCGTAAGCCAAGTCACGCTGGTCGGCTTTTCCGGCAGAGGCACGACTGAATCCATGACGCGCTCGCGGAGCAGCTTGGGCGGATCGACGGGCAGCGCCGCCAGGGCGAGAGAACTGACCAGGCCGCGGGCTTGCTTCACTGCCGGGGTACAAACCGGGCAGGAGCGCGCCAAATGCTCGTCGATCTCGCGCTTTTCCGCCGGATCCACAGCGCCCATGGCGTAGAGCTCGTAAAGGTCTCTCAGTTCCTCGCAGTTCATGGCGTCGCCAGCTCTTCTCGCAGGTTCTTCAGCGCGGAACGAACCCACGTCTTCACGGTGCCGAGCGGCTGGCCCATCCGTTCGGCCATTTCCGATTGGGATAAACCTTCAAAATAGGCCAATTCGATAACCGACCGCTGATTCTCGTTCAATTTGGCCATGGCTTCGCGAACCCTCCGGGCTTGATCGGAGTTGATGATCGCCTTCTCTACATCGACGAAATTCCCCGGGCGCTCCGTCTCGTAGCTCTCCCAGAGATTTCGGCCCTCTTTGCCGGCGGCGGAGCGCAGCCAGTCGATGGCGCGATTCCGGGCCACCGTGAGCACCCAGGCGGCCGCAGAGCCGCGGCTGGGGTCGATCGCGTGAGCCTGATTCCACACCCGCAAGAAGGTCTCTTGGACCAAGTCTTCGGCCACGCCGGCGTCCTGCACGATCCGGTATATCAGGGAGTAGACGAACTTGCCGAATGCATCGTACAGCTTGGCCATCGCCTGGGGGTCGCGCCGCCGCAGCCCGTCAAACAATCCCGCGTCGGGAAGGTCCGGAGAGACGATAGTCAAGATCATAGCGGACTCAACGCTGCGGCTCCGTTCATAACACTATACGTCTCTCA
>DASREK010000320.1:0-2577 GCA_035652135.1 Bryobacterales bacterium
TGGCGCTTTACGGCCTGGCTCTGCTGGGCATTGAAGACCCCACGGGCCGCGACCGCAAGCGGCTGATTACGTTTGTCGAGATCGATCGGTGCGCCACCGATGCCGTCTCCGTGGTGACTGGCTGCCGGATGGGGAAGCGGGCCCTGAAATTCCGGGATTTCGGAAAAGTAGCCGCCACCTTTGTCGATCTCGCTGGGGACCGCGCCGTGCGAGTGGCCGCCCGAGACAGCTCTAAACGGCTGGCCGCCGAGCGCTTCCCCGAGATCGCCGATCGGAACCAGCAGCAAATGAAAGCCTACCGGATGCTCACCGACGAGGAGCTCTTTACTTATCAGTGGGTGAAGGTAAAGCTGGCGCCGCAGGATCTCCCGGGGTGGAGGGGAGAAAAAGTCGTGTGCTCCGAGTGCGGCGAAACCGTCAATTTCGGCCGGGAGATTGTGCGCGGCGGCCGCGCTCTCTGCAAGGCCTGTGCGGGCGAGACATATTACCTGGTGCTGGAAAAAGGAACGCCGCCCGGCGGGAGAAGGCGGTAAGGACATCCGGACCCGCAGAGCGATCAGGGTTCTGTCCTAGGCGCAATATGAATCCATTTCCAATCGTGAAACAAGAGTGGTCTCCCGGGAATACGCGCGAAGTGCAAGCCGCGAAGATCGACCGGCAGATCGATGTTGAGTACGACTCCTATCGCAGGGTCTACATCATCGACGGGCATGAGTGGACCATAGCCGGCAACATCGTGAAACAAGACGGCCAGAAGTATTACATCCTGGAATGCGCCGGCTGATCGATGGGGCGCCGCTGTTTGGAATTGCCGGCGCTTATTGGCTCGGCGGCTGGGTGGCGCGATTGGTCGCGCGGCCCAGCGCCGACTTTCTGCTGCGGGAATGGGATCTCCGGCTGTTTGGCGCGATCCCCGGACTGTGGATGCAGCAGCACCTACCGCGGCCCGCCCTGGACGGCCTCGAGCTTTTCTATTTCTCCTACTACCTTTTTGTTCCGCTGGCGCCCCTGCTCATTTTTGTGCGCCACGGCCGCACAGGGCTGTGGCAGTTATGGATCAGCGGTGGGCTGGCCTACGCAGTTTGCGATCTGATATCTCCGTGGTTTCCTTCGACGCCGCCGCGCCTGCTTTGGTCCGGTTTCGCCTCCGGGGGATGGCCCCAGGCAATGAATCTTTTTGTGTTGAACCGGTTCAGCATCGGCGCGAACGTCTTTCCCAGCAGTCATGTCGCCGGAACTACGGCGTTTGCCCTTTGCCACTGCCGGCATGGAAGCTGCTGGTTTCTGCCGTGGGCGCTCGGGATCGCAGCCTCGACTGTTTCCGGCGGATACCACTACGGAGTGGACGCAGCGGCCGGCATTGCGGCCGCGCTCGCGGCCGACTGGGGCGGGGCAGAAATCTTCCGGCGCTTGCGGACCAGCCGCACCAAGGCGCTTGAGCAGCGTCCCGCGCCCAAATCAAATTGATTGGGTATCCGGCGCCTCAGGGCAGCGCAGTGTGCTGTGATTGTTCTTGCCGGCCTCTCCTCTGGACCGCCGCAGCTTCCCAGGGCGCGCGCTCTTGCATGCTTTCCCATCGCCCGCTATCACACCCTCGGACTCGAGCCGGTCGAGCGCGGCGTCATCCATACAGAGTAACGATCGCAGTATGGCGCGCGTGTGCTGGCCGCGCCTGGGCGCGGCAAAACGGATCCGGCCGGGCGTGGCGGACAATTTCACCGGCAGCCCGGTGACCGTAACATTTCCGGCCGAAGAGTGACTTAAGGCGGGAAACATCTGCCGGGCGCTCGATTGTGGGTCGGCCCAGACCTCTTCGAACGTCCGCACAGGCGAACAGGGAACGCCCGCTCGGCTGAGCCGGGATAGCCATTCGGCGCAGGGGGCCTGGCGGAAAATTTTTGCCAGGAGCGGCTCCAGGATGTGGCGATTCTGGACGCGCTGGGGATTCGTCGTGTAGCGCGGATCATCGGCGAGGTGCGGCGCTCCAATCGCTTCGCAAAAAGAAGTCCACAGCTTATCGCTGCCGGCGGCAAGGGCTATGTCGCGGTCGGCCGTGGCGAAGGTCCGGTAAGGCACGATGGTTTTAAAAGCGGTGCCCATCGGAGACGGAATATCTCCGGAGCCGAGAAAATAGGAGAAATTGGAGCACATCGCCGAAATCATGCCATCGAACATGGAGACGTCGATGAATTGCCCTTGGCCGCTGCGTTCCCGAGCGTGCAGCGCCAGGAGAATACCCACCGCCGCGAACATGCCCGCCGTAATGTCAGCCACGGAATGGCCGCAACGGGCGACTCGACCATTCTCCGAGCCGGTAATGCTCAGCAGGCCGCTGGCCGCCTGCATAATCAAGTCCATGGCCGGCAGATCCCGGGAGGGCCCGTTCTGTCCATAGCCCGAGATCGAGCAGTAGATCAGCCGCGGATTACGCGCGCGAACGTGCTCGTAGGAGAGCCCCAGCCGCGCCAGGCTCCCCGGCCTGAAATTTTCTACCAATACGTCGACCTTCTCCGCCAGACGCAGACACAGGTCCCGGCCTGCCGGGGTCTTCAGATCGATCGAGATTCCGAGCTTGTT
>DASREK010000321.1:0-2042 GCA_035652135.1 Bryobacterales bacterium
CGAAGGCTCCGGTGACGTGCTCGGCCACGAGATCCTGTTGAACGCGGACCGCTTCACGCCGGTGGATGCGGGCTTGATTCCCACCGGGGAGCTGCGAAGCGTCAAGGGAACTCCATTTGACTTCACGAAAGCCACGCGCATCGGCGCGCGGATCGACCAGGATGACGAGCAGTTGAAATTCGGGCAGGGCTATGACATGAATTTCGTGCTCAACTCCGGCGGCGGCTCGCCGGCGCTGGCGGCGCAGGTGTATGAGCCCTCCAGCGGCCGTTTCATGGAAGTGCTGACCACCGAGCCCGGCGTGCAGTTCTACACCGGAAATCATCTTGACGGCAAGCTGCACGGCAAACAAGGGAAAGTGTACGGAAAACACGCCGGTCTCTGCTTAGAGACCCAGCATTTTCCCGACTCCCCCAACAAGCCGAACTTTCCGTCAACGGTTTTGAAGCCGGGCGCTGCGTATCGAACGACTACGATCTACAAATTTTCCGTGAAATGATGGAAGCGGCCGGAGCCGGCTGCCGCGGTCCCATCCGAACGGAGCGCCGCGATTTCATGCCCCGCCAAGCGCCACGCGCCGCGGCCATTGCGAATAATCCTCGCGGTTGCTGGCGAGGCGGGCCCGCAGCTCTTCTCGCGTTGGCTGGACGTCCCCTCGCCCGTTGATCGCGCGGGAGACAAGGGTATGCCTCCCGGGGACGGCATCTTTCCATTCCAAGGACCACAGCAACCATGCATAGTCGCCGTTGCGGTAATCAATCCGGACCGGCCGCCAGAGCCCGCCATCGATCTGCACTTCGACGCTTTCCACACGTGCGGGGCCGCCCCAGGCGGCGCCAGCTATCTTGTATTGGAAGCGCTCGCCGGCGCGGCGGCGGGTAACCCTGGCTATCACGGATTTCAAATTATTCCGCGAAATCGAGGTGTCCAGCCAGAGAGTCCCATCGGGCGTCTTCACCGCCCGCAAGCTTTGGTAGTTCCGGGCCATGTGCCGGCCTTCGTAGCGCCGGTCGATGACTTCCACGCGGGTGAGCCACTTGACCTGCGCCATGCCATACCAGCCGGGCAATATCAGGCGCAGCGGGAACCCATGCTCGGCCGGCAGAGGCTTGCCGTTCATGGCCAGCGCGACCAGAGCCTCAGGGGCCAAGGCGTCCTGTACGAAAATGCTCCAGCCGTGAGGCGATGAGAACTCTGCGTTGCCGGCTTCCCATTTCCTGTCCGGCTCGGAATCCATGCCCAGAAATACTACCTCGCGCGCTTCGGGCCTGATGCCGCACTCTTTGAGAAGCGCAGCCAGGCTGACGCCTGTCCAGGTGGCGTTGCTTACCAGGCCGTTCATGATGCGCGGATCGCCCGAGTTGCCCGAGCATTCGATGGTTGACGGCACATCCCGGCGGTCCACGCGGCGGGTCAGATCGTCGAGCGAAAAAGCAGCCGGACGCTCCACTAGCCCGGCGACATGCAGCCGCCAGGCGCGGGCCTCGGCGTTTACAGTCTCGGTCTGGTGGAACGCGAAGAACTCTTCCGATGGAGTCGTCCAGGAAGTAAGCCGCCGCAAATCAAACGCTTTCACGCGCGGATGGCTCCCCTGGGCTTCGGTGCGGAATTCCGGGGAGTAGTCGTCGAAGGGGACAAGCTCCTCATCGGGAGGGATAGCGGCGGCGGAGAAGGGGAGGGCGGCGCTCCAGCGAAGGAATCGGCGTCGGCTCCATCGATTCGGCTGCAAACTTTCCTCTGGGGTAGATTCTATCAGGTCTAAAACAGAGGATCTTAGTTGAGGGGTCGTCCCGGCGCCCCCGCCGGCAAACGAGCGACACACGCCACGATCGGACCTTCCGACTGTTGGTGCTGGAGGAGAGGGTCGAACTCTCATGCCCAGTGAAGGGCGCGGGATTTTGAGTCCCGTGCGTCTGCCAGTTCCGCCACTCCAGCGGCAGTCTGCTTCGAGAATACCAGACCGGGCTCTCAGCGCCGGAACTGCTTGCTCAGCGTGAGCTGCTGCGACTGGTATGACGACCCGATGCCCGCTCCGTACAGCC
>DASREK010000322.1:0-14367 GCA_035652135.1 Bryobacterales bacterium
CAGCGCAGCGCTCCAAAGCGCCTTTTTTATCCTGTCAATAGGCAACTTCCTCATTGCTTCCTTCTCCTTTTCCCTTTCGGGTTGTCTGCTGGTTTCCCGCCCGCCGAGAGTTTCTGGACCAGCAAGCCAGAAAATTTAGGATGATGCGGCAGTCAGCACGCTGGCCATTCGGGAAAAGATCGTGCTGATACTCGTACTGATACCCGGCAGAAGGGCGCCCGCCGCTACGGCGACAAAACCCGCCAGCAGCGCGTACTCCACCAGATCCTGGCCGCCCTCATTTCGATAAAGACGGGCTGCTTGCGCAGTCATCGATTTCCAAAGCGGAAGCCACACATCCGTTCGCATGAATACCGGCATAAATCTCCTTTTCTTTGCAAAGTTCCCCACAAAGGCAACCGTCTACCGGGGGGAGGGCTGCTGGACCTTCTCCAGCACCACCGCCTGACCGTCGTCGCACACGACGCGCCAGCCGGGATCGATTTTGAGCACCGTGGCGATCGGCTCCTCGGGAGACACCAGAGCCATCTCGAGACCGAACCGTTGAAACACCTCGTTCCATCGGTATCGAGCCTGCTGGGCGTCCAAGTAGTCCTGTCCGATCGCAGCGCCATAAAAGTCGCTGCGCCCATCCACGAACACCCGTTCCCGGGGATAGAAGCGGTAGATCAAGTAATCCGCCCATTGGTCCGACGTAAACACCTTCCGCCCCACAAGTATCTTTTCGGCCCGATTGATTGCGGCCAGAGGAAATTTTGTTGCGGGAAAATCCGCCTGCCAGAGGGCCGGCCCGGAGTTCAGAAGAGCCCAGGCCAGAGCAACCGGAGCGCAGGCCCGCCACGGCAAATGAAACTTCGAGGCGCCGTCCGTTTGCGGCGCATAATCGGCAGCCAGACGAGCCAGCGTCCCTGGCCATACGCCGCGGGCGGACTCTAGCATCCGCGTAGCTTCGCGCGCAGCCAGCGGCGCCGCCGCGGCCACATAGAGCAAAACATGGCGGACAGACCCGAGAGCCGCATGCGCGAGCGCCAGCAGCACCAAAGCCGGAGCGCGTTCTCCGCGGCGCCACAGCGACGGCGCCGACAGCAAGCCCGCCACCAGCAGCAGCTCGAAGGCAAACATGCTCTCTCCGCGGAAGGAAGGCCCCTGAAACTCCTGCACATGATCCCGGATGAAATCGGATCGCACGTATTGCCAGATGTGTTCATGCAGCCGGAATCCATAAGGGTTGATCAGTGTCGCCAGGACGCACAGCCCCGCCAGCCCGGCGTAGCGGCCGGCCGCTTTCCAATTTTTGCCGGGCGAAATTGTCTTTTCGAGCGCCGAGGCGGTTGCATAGAGGCCGAGAACCGCAATCATTATCAAGAACCCGCCATGCAAGTTTGCCCACAGCGCAGCCATTGGGACAAGCGTCCATACCCAAGCCGTGTTTCGGCTTCGGTCCGCCTCCAGCAACCAAACAATAATTACAAACAACAAACCCGTGAACAGGTGCGGGCGCGCCAGCCAGTGCATCGTAGAAGCTGAAGCGGCTATCAGCGCGGCTAGCACGGCAACGATGATGTTCACGCGCAGCCAGAGCATGTACTGGACCAGCAGTGCGGAAGTTGCTGCAATCAAAATTCCCGCCAGCAACACGACTCCTTTCAAACCGGCGGCCTTGTGCGCAAGGGAGAACAACACGTCGCTTCCCCATTCCCAGGCAAACCAAGGGGCTCCGGGTCGTGAAAACGAGAACAGATCGGTTCTGGGGACGGTGCGTCGCGAAAGAATATAGTCGCCGGTGCGAATGTGCCAGCCGGTATCGCCGTCCGCCAGCAGCGCGCTGGCCTGTCCTCCCAGGAGCAGCCACAGCAGCACACTCGCAAACACAATTTCCGCCATTGAAGGCAGCCACCATTTCGCCGGCGAGGTGCGTTGCCGAGCTTCTGGCTTTGCAGCGGTAGGAGCGGAAACCGGCATCATGCGCACCGAACAGGTCCGCTTATCTATCGTCGGGAGAGGACCCCCGCATGAGGCCGCCGGGCCCGCGAAGCTCTACAGTGAGACGCTCCGGCGGCCGATTGCTGTTTGCGGAGGGAACAATCGTCGATGATCACAGTTTGCGCCTGTGACTCGCAGCCCATCGCTTTAGAGGGGCTGCGCTGCATACTGCACGCCAGCGAGGATTTGAAGTTTGTGGAAGGCGCTCAGAGCCTGCTGGGCGGCATGACTCTGCTGGACCGCCATGCGCCTAATATTCTGCTGGTGGACCGGGCGTTCGGCGCCAAGCCCGTTCTGGATTGGATCACGTCGGCCAAGTTCCGCCGCCCGGAGACGCGCGTGATTCTCTGGGCCACGGTCATCTCGGACGTCGAGTGCTTCCGCGCCTTCCAGGCCGGAGCGCGCGGCATTTTGAAAAAAACCGCCTCCATCAGCGCCATTTTCGATTGCCTGCGGGCGGTCGCAAACGACCAAATCTGGACCGAGAGCCTCTATTCTCCGAAAGACTCGACCGGCGGGATCCCGCACTCGCGCGCCCTCACGCCCCGGGAGCATGAAATCATCAACCTCGTTACCCGCGGCATGAAGAACCGGGAAATCGCCGAGGCCCTTTCCATCGCCACCGGCACGGTGAAAATCCACATCATGCACATTTTCGAAAAGACGGGGATCCGCGACCGCTTCGAGCTCGCCATGTACGGCCTAAAGAACAATACTGTCGGCTGCAATCAATAGCATCCGCGAGCGGCGTTGTTCCTGGCCCCGGCCTGAGCATCCCAGGCATCGGTCGGTTACAATGGAAAAATGCCGCATGACGAGAGTCTTGGCCCGATATACGACGCTCTGGTCATAGGCGCCGGGCCGACCGGCCTGGCCTGCGCCATCGAGATCCAGATCCGGGGCATGCAGGTCGCACTGATCGAAAAAGGCTGCCTGGTGAATTCTCTTTATCACTATCCGCCCCAAATGACGTTTTTTACAACGCCAGAACTGCTCGAGATCGGCAACATTCCGATGACCAGCATCCGGGAAAAGCCGACTCGCACCGAAGCGCTCAAATATTACCGGCGGGTGGCTCAGCACTATAAGTTGGATGTCCGCCAGTACGAGCGGGTGGAGCGCATTGAGGGCGAGGACGGCGATTTTCGCGTGTTCACCTCCCAGCGCTACGGACGCAAGGCCTGCCACCGCAGCCGGAAAATTATTCTCGCCACCGGTTATTACGATCTGCCGAACTTACTGAATATTCCCGGCGAAGATCTCCCGAAGGTCATGCACTACTACGGCGAGCCGCATCCCTATTACGACTCGGACGTGGCCGTCATCGGCGGCAAGAATTCGGCGGCCATCGCCGCCCTCGAGCTTTATTGGACAGGAGCGCGCGTCACGCTGATTCACCGCCGCGATCGATTGAGCGATCACATCAAGTACTGGATCAAGCCGAATATCGAGAACCGGTTGAAAAACGGCGAGATCACCGGATATCTCAATTCCTGGGTCGAGGAAATCACCGAAGACTGCATTCGCGTGCGGACGCCGGATGGAATCAAATGGCTAAAAAATGATTTCGTTTTCGCGCTGACCGGCTATCACCCGGACATCGAGTTCCTGCGGGCGACGGGAATCGAGTTTGATCCCGAGAGCCAGAGGCCTCGCACCAACCCCGAAACGCTCGAAAGCGACCGCGCCGGCGTTTACCTGGCGGGCGTGCTGGTGGCCGGCATGCACACCAACGAGATCTTTATCGAGAACGGCCGCTTCCACGGCTGCCAGATCGCGCGGGATATCGCCGCCCGCCTCCGGCGAACCTGAAAACGAATATGAAAGTTACGATGCTGTCTTTGCTGTTGGCGGCGCCGCTGCTCGGTCAATCGGGACGGTATCCCCCTAACTGGACGAACCCCTTTCCGCCCCACCGCGTCATCGCCAACATTTACTATGTCGGCTCCGAGGATCTGGCCAGTTACTTGATCACGACTCCGGCCGGGCACATCCTGATCAACAGCAATCTCGAGGAGAGCGTACCGCAGATTCGGGCCGGGGTTGAAAAATTGGGTTTTCGGTTTTCGGATATCAAAATTCTCCTCGGCAGCCACGCCCATCTGGATCACATGGCCGGTCATGCCCTGATCAAAAAGCTGACCGGAGCGCAGGTGCTGGTGATGCAAGGCGACGAAGGCATCATCCGCAGCGGCGGCCAAGGTGATTTCCAGTACAACTCCCACTGGACAGCCTGCCCGGTCGACCGGGTGCTGCACGACGGCGACGAAGTCAAGCTCGGCGGCTTCACGCTGATCGCCCGTCACACGCCGGGCCACACCCGCGGCTGCACGACGTGGACCACGGCCGTAAACGAGAACGGCAGGTCCTACAATGTAGTGATCGTCGGCAGCCCCAATGTGAACGCGGGCTACCGCCTGGTGGAAAACGCGAAATATCCCGAAATCGCCGAGGACTACGCCCACAGCTTCAATATCTGGAAATCGCTGCCCTGCGACGTGTTTCTCGGCGCGCACGGCGGCTATTACGGCCTGGCGGCCAAGTATCGCCGCAATCAGGAAAATCCCGGCGTCAATGCGTTTATTGACCCCGAGGGTTATCGTGCCTATATCGCCGAGCGCGAACGGGCCTATCTGCAAGAACTCGAGCGGCAGCGCGAGAGATAGGCCGGGCGCCGGCAATGGGCCGCCGATCATCCGGAGAAACGATCGGTCGGCCGCCGCCCATCCGCTCCCGGTTGTATGGGTCTTTCCCTGATCGTATGAGAGTCGGCATCACCTGCTATCCGACCTACGGCGGCAGCGGCATCGTGGCGACCGAGCTCGGCATGGAGCTGGCGGCGCGCGGCCACGAAGTGCACTTCATCAGTTATGCCAATCCAATCCGGCTGAACACCGATAGTCCTCGAATTCATTACCACGAGGTGGAGGTCAGCACATATCCGCTCTTCCAGTATCCGCCGTATTGCCTGGCCTTGGCTTCGAGGATGGCCGAAGTGGCCGAGACCGCCAGGCTCGATTTGCTGCACGTACACTACGCGATCCCCCACGCGATCAGCGCGTTTCTGGCCAAGGAGATGCTCGCCAAACAGGCGCGCAAACGGCGCAGGCTGCCCTTCGTGACCACGCTTCACGGCACGGACATTACGCTGGTCGGGGCCGACCGCTCGTATCTTCCGATAACCCGCTTTTCCATCGAGCAGAGCGACGGAGTCACGGCCATCAGCCAATATCTGAAAGAGCACACCCTCAGCGTATTCGGCGTCGGCGAGCAGATTCGCGTAATTCAGAATTTCGTTAACTGCGACGTTTATCGCGGCAACCCGGACCCCGCCGCCCGAAAGGCGTTTGCGCCCGAGGGCGAAAAAATCCTCGTGCATCTTTCGAATTTCCGCCCGGTAAAGCGCGTTCTGGACGCTGTACGTGTGGCGGCCAAGGTTAAGCCGGACGTCTCCATCAAGCTGCTGATGATTGGGGACGGACCTGACCGCGGGCCGGCGGAATACCTGGCGCGAGATCTGGGATTGGAAAACGATGTGCTCTTCCTCGGCAAACAGAGCCGCATACCGGAGCTGCTCGCCGTATCCGATGTGCTGCTGCTGCCGAGCGAGATGGAGGCGTTCGGGTTGGCGGCGCTGGAAGCCATGGCCTGCGGAGTTCCACCCGTTGCCACACGCACAGGGGGCGTCCCGGAACTCATCACAGACGGCGTGGATGGTTATCTCGCGCCAGTTGGCGATACGGATGCCATGGCCGCTTACGTTGTTTCGCTTCTCACCGACCGAGATCGCTACGCCAGGTTTTCGCAGGCAGCCCGCCGCACGGCCGAAACGCGGTTCTCGACAAGCCTCATCATTCCTAAATACGAGGAGTATTACCGCCAGGTGCTGGACCGTTAATCCGCCCCATCCCTTTTAGGAATCTGCTAGTAGCGCCTAAGCCGGCTCGGGTCATTACCGGATTACTTCACGCGGGCTGCGGCCTGGTTTGAATAAGCAGACACCAGGGTGGAATTGAAGGCTTGCACACGATAAACGTACGTTCCGCTGGGGACTGTCTCGGAATACGTGGTCACGTTCGCCCCTGTTTGTCCCACGCGCGCAAAGCTTAGCGTCCTCGCGCTCACCGCCCGCTCGATGTAAAAGCCGTTCTCGCTGTTGGAATTGTCGGTCCATCGGAGCGTCACGGTGTGGCTCTTGTTGGGAACGCTGGCCGCGAGGTTGCTCGGGGCATTCAGCGTAGGAGGCGCGTTTACAGTAATGACGGTCGAAGCAGACGAGGCCGCGCCCGCGTTGTCCGTTACGGTCAGGTTTGCCGTGTACGTCCCCGGGGCTGCATAGGTATGGCTGATTGTTGCTCCGGAGCCGGTCCCTCCATCGCCGAAGTTCCAGGCATAGGAGGCGATAGTTCCGTCGGGATCCGAGGAGCTGCCGCCGTCGAACGACACGGCCAGAGGCGCAGTTCCGGAGGTTGGCGACGCAGAGAGGACGGCCGCAGGCGGCTGGTTCGCTGTGCCCGAGGCGGGCAGAACGAACAGCGTGATGCTCTGGGGCGGCAATGCCGCCGTGAAGCTGGATCCCGTTACACTGATATCGGAAAGCCGGTTGATCACGTTGGCCGCCGTCAACTGCCAGACCTGCGCCGGCCCCTGGGTGGCGAAGTTCGCCACGTTGAAGGTCACCGGGGTATTGCCGGAGAGCACCTTGCTGATCGCCATAATCGTGAGCGCGCCGTCGGACGAACGCAATGCGGCGAAAGAAGAAAGATTGTCGGGGTTGGGGACGATATCGGAGATGCTGACGTCGCCGAATGCGGATTTGTTGCCATCATAGTTGCGGTAGATCCTAATGGCCTTGTACGTCGGGGTGGATGGATCGGGCGTGGTCCAGCGAGCGGCGATGTCAAGGCCTTCCCGCCCGAAAATTCCCAGAATATCGGCCTGAGCTGTAGCTCCGTTGATGTGGCTTTCCGCGCCCCAATTGTATTCAGTGATGGCGATCTGCGTTCCCGGGTAATACGTGTTGACCCAATTGTGCAGGCGCGGAATCAGTTGCACCTTGTCGTTAATCCAACTCTGGTCAACGTAGTTCGGATCCCAGAGAGATCTGGTCGATTTGTTCCGCAGCAGTTGCATGCTGGTCGAGGTGTCATTGCTGAATTCCCCGCCCTGCGGATAATAATGAACGCTAAAAACATCGAGCAGCCGCTGGCCGGTATTGGCGTTGTTCTGGCGGAGCTGATCCAGCAACCAGGGGAGATAATCCCAGCCGCCGTGATTGGCGCGGTCCGGCAAATAGCTCCAGCCGTGCAGGTTGCCGTACTGCTGGTCGTATCCGCTGAAAAAATAGCCGCTCCAGCCCCACTCTTCGGGACCCACAACCAACGCCGAGGGATCATTCGCCTTGACCTTTCCGGCGTAGTCGATAGTCTTGCTCAAAACCTCATCCATGGTGGGGCCGGCCGGGTGCACATCGCGGTGCGTCGAAAACCAGAGACTCGGCTCGTTGTCCATGATGTAATAACGCAGGCCTCCGCCGGCGGCCGGGCCCCACACCGAAGTCAAATGCTGCATCCAGCCTTGCTGAAAATTTGAGTCGGAAGGAACGTTGGCGTCATTCGGATCATTGCCTGTCACATATTGACCATTGGTATAGATGCCGTTGCCGGCGTCCGGAAACCATTGCCAGTCGTCGCCGGTTTGTGCGCCGTATTTGGCGATGGAGAAGCTGCACAGCTTGGAACGGTTCGATCCCAGCTTGGCCACCCAGCCAATGGTGGGAACCGTCAGCATGGCCTGGGCGCCGGCGGCCTTGCAGTTCGAAATGAACGTGTCGCCGCGCTCGCCCGGTGTGCTGCTCGAATCGCCGATGCTTTCGAAATACCAGTCGTTTCCGCGATTGTCTCCGTTGAGCTGCCAATTGTACCGGCTCGTGTTATTCCCGCCCTGGCGGTTGATGGGAACGTTCAGATCGTTCAATTGCGACGTAGTCGCATACGCCAGGCCATATATGTACGGGCTTATGGGATGGCGGCCGGCGCCGGCATCAACAGCGACCGTAACGGCAGGATTTTGAGCGAAAACAGTTCCGGCACAGAGAATGGCGATGTAGAGTATAGAACGCATCGCCCAAGGCTAACAAACGCCGGCTCTGCGATGCTATAGGATACAGGATCTATACCAGGTACTACGACTTCCCAGTCCCGGCCAGGCGGGGCACGTTCTTTTCTTTGGGCGCCGCCGCTTCCAACCGCCGCTCCGCCTGAGTACGGAAGCTTGCGTCCGCGATCGAGGCGAGATTGATAGCCACGTTGGCGCGCGCTCCCTGCCAAGCCGCAAGCGCCAGCGCTTCCGCCGCATCGATGTCCGAGTGCATCGAAACAGGAGCGACTTCTCTCAGCCTCCGCAACGATTCGCGAACCGGTCCCAGCGCCTCCGCTACTTCCAGAGGAACGCAGGCCGCCGTCTGGAGGGCCGCCTCCAACTCCCCGGCGCGCCGCTCCTTGGGAATGCGATAGGCCGCGAGCACGGCGTCATAGCTTGCGGCATCGCGCCAGACAGCCTCTTCGAAAAAGGTCCGGGCGCTTTGGAACTGCCCGGCAAGCTGATCAAGTTCCCTCGAGTCCGGGGTCTTTTTTGCCGCCAGGCCGGCAACCATCGCACCCAAGGCAGCGGCCATGGCTGCCGCCGCCCCGGCCGCGCTGCCTCCGCCCGGCGTTGCCGCCGGAAACGCCAGAGCGTCAAGAAAGGCGTGCAAGCCCGAGGCGGGCTGCCGGCCATCGGCTGGTGGCGGGGAGGCTCCGGCTTCCGGCATGACCTTGGCCAGGCGATTCTCCAGCACCAGTCCCGGATCGAAATTTTCTATTTTCAAAAAATGGGCGGCGCACATCTCCAAAGCTTTTTTCGGGACCAGTCCGACAATCTCGCTTCCTTCAATTTCGGTCCCCTGCTCTTCCGCCTCGCGCCGCACGGCCTCAAAAACGACGTGCAGCGGAGTGCGCTCGAAATCCGTCAGATTCATGGAAACCTGCGCCCGGTTCCGGGCCTTGAGATCGACTCCCATCGCCTTTACGCAGGGCAGGCCTCCGGAAGACTCCCTGATTTTGCGAGCGATCGCCTTGGCCACCGCGACATCGGCAGTAGCGAGATTGATGTTATAAGCGATCAGAAACTTGCGAGCCCCGACTACGGTCGCCCCGGCTGTGGGATGCAGGCTGGGGCCGCCGACGTCGGGCCGGCGCGCGGGATTTCGCAGTACTTCCTCGCGCAGTCCTTCGAACTGGCCCCGCCGGATGTTTTCGAGCTTCACGCGCTCCGGCCTTTTGGCCGCAGCTTCGTAATAGTACACAGGAATGCGGCAGCGCCGCCAGATTTCCTCACCCACTTGCCAGGCCAGTTCCACGCACTCCTGTAGCGACACTCCTTCCAGAGGCACGAAAGGCAGAACGTCGGCCGCGCCGATGCGCGGGTGCGCTCCGGTGTGGCGCGTCAGGTCAATCAGCTCGGCGGCTTTGGAAACCGCCGCCACGGCCGCTTCCAAGGCAGCATCCACGGGGCAAACGAACGTGATCACCGAACGGTTGTGATCGGCATCCATTTCGCGATCCACTACGATCGCGCCCGGCGCACCACAGATGGCAGCTGCGATCTGATCCACGACCGCTGAGCTCCGTCCTTCCGAGAAGTTCGGCACGCACTCGATTAGGCGCCTCAATTTTGCGTCTCCTCGCCGCCCGGGGCCGAGGCATCCCAAACGATTTGACCGCGTCGCATCGTCAGGCGCACCAAGTTCATGCCAAAATAGTAAGCGATTTCGCGATAATCTCCGGCGTCCAGCATAATCAAGTCAGCAAATTTATCCGGCTCGAGAGAGCCGATTTGAGCCGCGCGGCCCAGCGCAGCGGCGCCGTTGATCGTAGCCGCGCTTACGGCTTCTGCCGGGGTCATTTTCATTTGCGAGCAGGCCAGTGCCAGGATCATTTGCATGTTCAGCGTTGGGCTGGTGCCGGGATTGAAGTCGGTTGCCAGCGCTACCGCCGCCCCTCTCTCGATCAATGCGCGGGCCGGCGGATAGCAGCCGGAAGCGAGGTGAAAAACCGAACCCGGCAGCAGCGTCGCAATCGTGTTCGAGGCGGCGAGCAGATCCAGCTCCCGGCCCGAGAGTTTATCGAGGTGGTCGGCGCTCTTGGCTCCCAGTTCAACGGCCAGCCGGACCGCGCCCAAGCTGGTTAGCTGATCGGCATGGATCTTGAGGCCGAATCCCAAAGCCTTCGCCGCGGTTAAGATTCTCCGCGCCTGGGGAACATCGAAGCCTCCGGAATCGCAAAAAACATCGCAGAATTCCGCGAGGTGCCGCCTGCGGATCTCCGGGAGCGCCTCCCTCGTGAGCACCTCGACGTAATCATCCGGATTCTGGCGGAACTCCGCCGGCGGCACGTGCGCTCCCAGAAATGTTCGCACCACCTCGATCGGCCGGCAGTCCACCCTTTTCATGACACGCAGAATTTTCCGCTCGGCCGCGGGCGTCAGCCCGTAGCCCGACTTCCCTTCCACGGTCGTAGTTCCGCAGGCCGCGAACATCCGCAGCCATCGCAGAGCTTTGGTTTCGAGCGTCTGGGGCGACGTGGCGCGCAGCGCCTGCACTGTTGAGAGGATGCCGCCGCCGGCTTGTTCGAGTTCGAGATAGGAGGCCCCCTGGATGCGCCGCTCGAAGTCGGCCAGGCGGGGCGCCGGAAAAACGAAGTGGGTATGACTGTCAACGAAGCCGGGCATGACCACTTTGCCCGTCGCATCGATGACTTCGGCGCCGCGCGCTTCCTTGATATTCTCCAGGCGCCGGCTGGGGCCCACGCACTCTATCTTTTCGCCGACTACCAGCAGCGCGCCGTCCTGGATGATCGCCAACTCTGAAAGGTGGCGTCCGCGCCTCGGAACGGAGCCCCGCAAGGTCAGCAATTGCCGCGCCCCGCGTATGAGCAGCCGCCTTGGCCTCCTGGGATCGTTGGTCAGATTTTCAATCCCGCGAGCTGCGCGAAACGCAGCGCTTCTTCGTAACCCGCGTCGGCATGGCGCAGTATGCCGATTCCAGGGTCGCACGTCAGAACCCGCTCGATTCTGCCGGCGCCGTCGGCGGTTCCATCGGCCACGGTAACTTGCCCGGCATGCAGAGAGTACCCGATACCCACCCCGCCTCCATTATGTACAGAGACCCAGCTCGCGCCGGCCGCCGTGTTCAGCAGCGCGTTGAGAATGGGCCAGTCGGCGACGGCGTCGCTGCCGTCCCGCATACCCTCCGTCTCCCGAAACGGTGAGGCCACGGAGCCGCAATCGAGATGATCGCGGCCGATCACAATGGGAGCTTTCAGCCTGCCCCGCGCCACCAAATCATTCACCGCCAGCCCGAACCTGGCTCGCTCCCCGTAGCCGAGCCAGCAGACGCGTGCGGGAAGGCCTTGGAATTTTACGCGCTTTTGCGCCAAACGGATCCACCGGGCGAGGCTCTCATTTTCGGGAAAGAGATCCAAAACCAGATCATCTGTGGCAGCGATATCGCCCGGCTCGCCGGAGAGCGCCACCCACCGGAACGGGCCCCGGCCTTCGCAAAAGAGCGGGCGTATATACGCGGGAACAAAGCCCGGGAAATCGTACGCATTGGCCACGCCGCGCTGAAACGCCATGGTCCGGATGTTGTTGCCGTAATCGAACACGACCGCGCCCATTTTTTGCAGGTCCAGCATCGCCCGGACGTGCGTGGCGATGGAATCGAGCGCGGCCTCGGTGTACGCCTTGGGGTCCCGCGCCCGGAGCTCGGCAGCCTGCGCGACGCTATAACCGCTGGGGATATAACCCTGTAGGGGATCGTGAGCGCTGGTCTGATCCGTCAGCAGGTCGGGCACGATGCCCCGCCGCACCATCTCAGGGAGGATATCCGCGCAATTGCCGACCAGACCCACCGACAGCGCCTTCTTCTCATGGACGGCGCTGCGCAGGATGCGCACCGCTTCCTCGAGGCTGTTTACCATGATGTCGCAGTAGCCGGAACGTTCACGGCGCTTGATGCGCTCCGGGTCCACTTCGATGCCCAGGAACGCGCCGCCATTCATCGTCGCGGCCAGAGGCTGCGCTCCGCCCATGCCGCCCATCCCGCCCGACACGATAAGCTTTCCGGCGAGAGTACCGCCGAAGTGCCTGCGCGCGGCGGCGGCGAAAGTTTCGTACGTCCCCTGCAAAATGCCTTGGGTTCCGATGTAAATCCAACTGCCAGCGGTCATCTGGCCATACATCGTCAGGCCGGCGCGGTCGAGATCATGGAACGTTTCCCAATTGGACCAGTGGCCGACCAGGTTCGCATTGGCGATCAGGACGCGCGGCGCCATCGGATGCGTAGTGAAAATACCTACAGGCTTGCCCGATTGCACGAGCAGCGTCTCGTCATTTTCCAGCCGCTGGAGGCATTCTACTATGCGCTCGAAGCACTCCCAGTTGCGAGCCGCCTTTCCAGCCCCGCCGTAAACAATCAGATCGGCCGGCCGCTCCGCTACGTCCGGATCCAGATTGTTCATCAGCATCCGCAGCGCGGCCTCCTGGCCCCAGCCCTTGCAGCTCAGCTTGGGTCCCCGGGGCGCCCGGACTGTGCGGGCGCGAACAGTCTGTGTTTCGAGCATTGGGACGCTGCTCCTGCTTCGATTCTAACATCGAGCTGAAAGCTCAAAACGGCGCGGAACATCGCGGCAGCAACGCTTTGGCCGAGAGAATCTACGCGCTTCGGAAGCCCCGCTCAACGAAAAATTACGAACTTCTCTCGTTCTCGAGGCCCTTGCCCGCGCGGGCTCTTTTCGACGCGCGGGCTGTCCGATCGGGCCATACTTTGGCTTTGTTATCCTTTCAACAGATGCAAAGTTTTCACCAGATGCGGCGCCGTATTCTCGCGCTGGCCCTGGGGGCGGCGGCCGCTTGCGCCGGCTGCACGGCGCGCCGTTATCCCGTCTCCGGTTTGGTGTTGCGAGTAGATAAGAAGCAGCAAGCCATTTTGGTTTCCCACGGCAAAATTCCGGGCTACATGGACGCGATGGCCATGCCCTTTCGAGTGCGGGACGCGGGTGTGCTCGATATGCTTCGACCCGGGATGCGGGTCGAGTTCCAACTCGTGGTCGGAAAGGAAGGGTCGTACGCCGAAGGGGTGCAACTGCAAGGCGGCGGGCAGATGGCAGCCGATCCTAACCTTCCAGCGCCGGCGCCGGGAAATTCCATCGCCGTGGGAGACGCAGTGCCCGACTTCGAGTTGACTGATCAAGCCGGCCGGAAGGTCAAGTTTTCCGGCTTCGCTGGCAAGGTCGTCGCCGTTACTTTTGTATACACGCGCTGCCCTCTGCCGGATTATTGCCCGCGCCTTTCCTCCAATTTCGCCGATTTGCAAAAGCGCTTTTCCGACCGGCTGGGTCGTGACTTGTTTTTGTTCACGATCACTCTTGACCCGCAATACGATCGGCCCGAGGTGCTGGCTCGGTACGCCCGGGGCTGGAAAGCCGACGCGGACGGATGGCGGTTTCTAACCGGCCCAATGCCCGAAATTCGGCGGGTGTGCGGGCTTTTTGGCGTCGAATTTTGGCCCGATCAGGGCCAGATTACCCACTCGCTACGCACCGGCGTCATCGACCGCCGGGGCCGGCTCGCCGCCAATCTTTCGGGAAATGATTTCACGCCGAAAGAACTGTGCGATCTCGTGGATGCCGTGCTGCACGGGAGCAGTTGAGCCCCGGCGCGCTCTGCCGAACCAGGATTTGCTTCCGGTTGTACGCGGTCAGCACCGCATCCTTGTTAAGAACGGCTCCTAGGCCGGAAGAAAATCCGGCGGACGCGCTGAAGTAAGGGAATCCCCCGAACACCGCGGCGCGCCGTGCTACAATGCGTGCTCCAATTCAACATGCGATCTTTCGCCTGCCTTCTACTAGTTACAAGTGGATCGTTGCATGCCCAGCAGGTGCTGCGCTGCACGCCCTACATGCCGGTGCACGTGCCTGGCGCCCTTTTCTCCGTTGGCGACGGACACGCTGCGCAGGGCGATGGCGAGGTCAATCTGACCGCCATCGAGTCTCCGCTCACCGGCGTGTTCCGGTTACGGTTCGAAAGGACATGAAACTGCGCTGGCCGCGCGCCGAGACGCCCACGCACATCATCACGATGGGATTTCACGAGACGCTCGATGAAGCGGCGCGGCGCGCCGCCAAGGAGATGATCCACTATCTTATGACCGCGCGCGGCCTCTCCCGCGACGATGCCTACATGCTTTGTAGCGCCGCGGTGGATCTACAGGTCACGCAGGTCGTCGACGGAGTGAAAGACGTGCATGCGATGCTTCCGAAGTCCGTCTTCGGGTCCCGTTGAGGG
>DASREK010000323.1:0-12931 GCA_035652135.1 Bryobacterales bacterium
CTATGCTCCCCCGGGAGGCCAGATCAGCCGTACCAATCCGCTGTTTGTGCGCAGCCACGACTTTCTCGGATTGCAAGCGTCGCTGCATACCTGGCGCTCCGCCGAACTATTCGGCAGCGGTTGGCCGTCCAACGGAGGCGGCCGGCTGCTCGGATCGCTCACCGGCTTGCCCTACGCGCTTGCCGAGGCAGAGCAAAACTTCCTCGTGCCGACGCAAACGCAGGCTCTCATTTGGGGCGACCTGGTGCCCCAGATCATGCTCAGCGCCAAGGTGCCGCGCTGGTGGCAGGTGACGCCAGCCGAGCAGCACTGGGCCGCGCTGCACCTGCGGCTGGGGCAGGAACTGCTAGCCCGGGCCGCCGTCGAGCCGCAGTTCCGGGAGGCCCTCTTCGAGAAACTCGCTTTTCAGGTGGCGCCGGCGCGCCGCTATCGCATGGCAAGGTTGATCGAGACCGGGCAGGTGCGGGAAGCCATCGACCTCACTACCCCCTCGGAAATGTACTTCCTGGCAAGAGAGTATCTGGATAGCGATTTGTCCAAGAGCGGCGCCCGGGGCCCAGTCGAGCAGGAAATACGGACCCTGGCCGAAACGGATCCGGCGCATGCGAACCCGGTGCGCATTTCCACCGATTTCGGGACGCCGCATCCCACGTTGGCTAACTCCTACCGTCCGGAACTGCTGAATTTGCCCACCTTCCCAACTCTGATGGGCTACTCCAGCCGGATTATGGCGGAAAGCTGGGAGTCGAACAATTTATACTGGGCGGCTCTGGCCGATGAACTGCACCTTTCTCCTGCCCAGTTGAACGTGCTCATTCCTCAGTGGACGGAAAAAGTCGTCGAGCGTATTTTTGCGACTCATTTGGAAGACTGGCCCGCTGTCTTGCGGTCGTTGCGGGCGGTAGGCGATGATTATCGGCAGCGGACCCGGCCGCAACTGCTCGGTCAAATCAAATCGTCGGTGAATTAGGGAGGCCATTGTGAGAACGGGGAAACCCTGGGTGATTCTAGCAGCGGCCCTCGCGGCCGCGATTGGGTGCGTCTTGTTGCCGGGCCAGCAACCGCCGGAGCCCGCGGCCGCTCCCGGCCAGGCGCCGGTCTTTCGAGTGAAGGTGGACCTGGTAGTGCTCAGCGTCACTGTGACCAACCGGCAAGGCCGCTACGTCACCGACCTCAAGCCCTCCGATTTTCGGGTTCTTGAGGACGGCATCGTACAAAAGATCGCTTTCTTTGGCGAGGGCAACCAAGCGCCGGTGGCGCTGGACGGCCCCAAGGGACCGGCGGCTGGAGCTTCCTCGTCCGAGGGCGGCAGTCCCGGCGGTTCGGGCATTGACCTCGCCTCCGACACCTTCGTCGGCACGAACGTTTTTATTCTGTTCGACACAAGCAATTTCATGTATCGAGGTTTCGTGTACGCCGAGGACGCCATCGCTGATTTTGTGCGCGGCCTCGATCGCGCCGATTCCATCGCCCTGTACACCTTCAGCCGGAATTTGAATCGCGCGGCTCCGCTTACGCGCGACCGCCTGCTAGTCGCCAAAGGCTTGCGGCAGGCGGTGGCCGGAGATGATACCGCGCTCTACAACGCGCTGCTGCTGACGCTGCGCGATGCGGCCGCCGTGCCCGGCCGGAAGGTGGTGATCGTGTTTTCCAACGGCCCTGACAACGCGAGCATGCTGGCTCCGGACGATGTGCGCGCCGTCGCGGAAGATGAAGGCATTCCTATCTACGTCATTTCGACCAGCGAAGTGAATAAGGACCCGGTCTCGGGGAATGTCTTCCGCCGCATCACTGCGCGGACCGGCGGCAAGGCTTTCTTCGCCAAAACGTGGCAGAAGCAAAGCGAAGCGTTCCAGTCCATCCGCGAGGAGTTGCAGCACGTGTACACGGTGAGCTACTACCCGCAGCCCAACCCGAACGAAGGCTGGCGCAGCATTACGGTGGAGCTCACGGGCGACGCGGCGAAGAAATACCGCATCCGCACCCGCGCGGGATACCGTCCCAAGACATAGAATCCGGCAAGCCCCGGCCACACCGCGCCGGCCTGGTTGCGGTTGCTGTGCGCTATACGGTACTTTTGACCTTGGCGCAATTTTTCATGAGCAACGTAATCATTGTCGGGGCGCAATGGGGAGACGAGGGCAAGGGTAAAATTGTAGACCTTCTCTCGGAAAAATTCGACATCGTCGCCCGTTATCAAGGCGGTCACAACGCCGGCCACACGGTGGAAGCCGGAGGGCGGAAATTCATCTTGCAGTTGATTCCTTCCGGCATTCTCAGGCCGGGCAAAACGGCGGTTATCGGCAACGGCGTCGTAATTGATCCGGAAGCGCTGCTTTCCGAGATGAAAACGCTCGAGTCGGCCGGCATTGAGGTATCCGGCCGGCTCCTCATCAGCCACCGGGCCCACGTGATCTTTCCGTTCCACCGGATGATGGAGAAGGCATCGGAAGCTAAGCCCGGCCGCATCAGCATCGGAACCACCTCCCGCGGCATCGGCCCAACCTATGAGGACAAGATTGCTCGCCGGGGCATTCGCGTCGCCGATCTGCTCGACCGCCAGAGCTTTTGCGTGCAGTACGAGCAGATCACGGCGGAAAAGAAGATCATCGCGCGGGCGCTCGAAATCGATGAACCGCTCGATTTCGACGAGATCCGGACCCGCTATCTCGCCCATGCGGAGAAACTGCGCCCCATGGTGGGCGATGCGGCGGCTTTTGTCAACCGCGCGATCGATGAAGGCCGTAGCGTCCTGTTTGAGGGTGCGCAGGGGACAATGCTCGATATCGACCACGGGACGTTTCCGTTCGTCACTTCGTCGAGCGCAACGGCCGGCGGCGCCTGCACCGGCGCGGGCGTCTCACCAACCCGCATCGATGCCGTCATCGGCATATCGAAAGCCTACGTCACTCGTGTCGGGGGCGGACCGTTTCCAACCGAGTGCCACGGCGATTCGGGAGAGAAGCTGCGGGAGCGAGGCAACGAGTTTGGCGCCGTTACCGGTCGGCCCCGGCGCTGCGGCTGGTTTGACGCCCCGCTGCTCCGCTACACATCCATGCTGAACCATTTTACTTCGGTGGTGATCACCAAGCTGGATGTGCTTGATCATTTGACCGAGATTCCCGTTTGCACCGGTTACCGCTATGCCGGACGATTGCTGGATGAAATGCCCGCCTTGGCGCGGGTCCTCGACCAGATTGAGCCGGTCTACGAGATCGTGCCCGGATGGAACCGGTCGACAGCCGGGCTTACGGAATACTCGCAGTTGCCTGACGCCGCCAAAAAATATTTGGACTACCTGGAAGCTCAGACAGGGGTGGAGGTCGGCTCGGTATCAACCGGGCCGGAGCGCGAGCAAACCATTATCAAGCCTGGATCCCGTCTCGAAAACCTGCTGCGCTAGTCTGTTTCGCCGCTCCGCAGCTTGGCCTTATCCGGATCCGAGGTTTCGGCAAGGCGTTCGAGGATGAAATTCGGCGTGGCGCAGCGTTCGAAAGCCCGCCAGGCCAGCCGGCGCCGCCCGGCCCGGAGGAACGCGAGGCCGAGGGCGTAGCAGTCTTCGGGAGCCGCCCCTCCGGCGGCCACCACACGGCGCAGTGCTATCCGGGCTTCGGTGAAATCGCCCAGCTCGAGCGCGACCCTGCCTAGTGCTGCTTTGGCATTGCTTGAAAACGGTTCCGGCAGCCGGTTCAGCACCGGCAGCAAGTGTTGTTTCGCTTCTTCGAACCGCCCGAGATAGTAGAGGCTGACGCCTGTTCCGTAGGCCGCTCTGGCGTCGCCGGGCAGAGCAGCAGCCGCGGAGCGAAACGCGGCCAGCGCCTTCTCCCAGCGTTCGGCACGCAGGTGGACCATCCCGGCTCGAAGCTGGCGTGCGCCCCGGCGGGCCGGGGCGCTATCGGCATCCTCGTTTCCCTGAGCCGCATCACGAGGCGCCGCGCCAGCCTTTTCCTCGATGGCCGCAAGCCACCTGCCCAGCAGCCAAGGAGCAAACGGCAGCCCGCCATGCAGAATCTCGCGCGCCCTCTGAGTTTCCCCCGCGTGGAACAGGCACAATGCAAAGAATGCGCCGGCCAGTTGATTTTCTTGCTTCTTGAGACAATGGGCCAGCGCGGCCCGGGCTTCTTCGATACGTCCCGCATCATAGGCCGCACGCGCGAGAAAGAGCAGCGGCGCCGCGCCGGAAGGCTTCAGCTCCGCCGCCCGCTCGATGTGCTGCCGGGCCTGGTCGTGTTCGCCGCACTCGGCCAGCGCGATGCCTCGCCAGAGCCAGCAGCCCCAGTCTTCCGGATCCGCTTCGAGAGCCAGCCGGTACACCGCCGCGGCCTTGCGCGGGGCGCCCTTCTTCTGATAACTTTGCGCGGTTCGAAACAGCCGCCACGCCCGAAAACGGGACCTTTTTGTTGCCGTCATGGGGGAATCCGGATGTAGAGCGCCGGAGATCCCTGAGGAATTCATACTCTGCCAGTGGCGCGGCGCCTCACCGCGTATTTCAATATAATAACCTCCCGGTTTTGAGAAACGCAGCGGCGGCTGCGAAGAGGCGTTCCCGGCCTTGGGAAAACGATCCATCGAAATTGAGATACTAGCGGTTTTATGGCGCACATAGATTCCCGGCTGCTCGCCCGCGCAGCCAAAATCAAGCTGCTGCTGATGGATGTGGATGGCGTGATGACCGACGGCCGCCTCTACAACGTTCCCGGCATACACGGGGATATGGTCGAAACCAAAGGCTTCCATTCCCAGGACGGCATCAGCCTGCAATGGGCAAGCTGGGTGGGCTTGGAGAGCGGAGTCATCAGCGGGCGGGACTCCCCCGCGCTGGTAACCCGGGCTCGCCAGTGCAATATGAAGTACGTCTACCAGGGTCAGATAGAGAAAATTCCCATTTATGAAAAGATTTTAGGCGAGGCGGGCGTCTGCGACGAGGAAGTCAGCTACATCGGCGATGACCTCACCGATGCGCCGATTCTTGCCCGGGTGGGCTTCGCCGCCGCTCCGGTCAACGCCCGTGCCGAAGTGAAGCGCATGGTCCATCTGGTGACGGAAGCGGCGGGCGGCAGCGGCGCGGTCCGCGAGGTGGTGGAAGTCATCCTGAAAGCCCAAGGGAAGTGGGAACAAATCCTGCGAAAATACGGGGTGAGCGAACAGGCCCATGAAGTCCAGGACTGCCCGTAGACTAGTTCCCGCCAGCAGCGAGCGGAAAGCGGCTGCACTGAAAGATCGGGCCCGCGCCGGGGAGCCGGACTGCGGGCGTTTGCTGGATCTGATCTGCCTGGCGGTTATCGTGGCGGCCGGTATTGCCATCTACTGGCGGAGCCTCCACGGCCCTTTTCTCTTTGACGATGCAGATCTGTTTGAGGCTCGCAACGCGGTGCGGCTCCAGGACTGGCATGTCATCCTGACCGGCCCGCGCCCGCTGCTGATCCTTTCCTACGTCCTGAATCACCGGCTGTGGGGGTTTGATCCCTTCTATTTCCGCGTGGTGAGCCTGTTTTTGCATATTGTTAATACCATCATCCTCTGGCGGATCGTGCGGCTGATCTGCGATTCCCCGGGCCTGGACGGCTGGCTGAATGCGGGCGCCCGGAAACTGATCGTAGTCTTTGCGCCGCTGCTGTTTCTCACCACTCCTGTTCAGACTGAATCGGTGGCTTACATCAGCAGCCGCTCCGAGGTATTGGCAGCGACATTCTATCTGCTCGGATTGCTGGTGTTTTTGTCGAGCTGGCGGGAGAAACGGCCGTGGGCCGCGGCGGCGGCGATCGCTATTCTTTACGGCTGCGCGCTCGGCAGCAAACAGCACACTGTTACGCTGCCCGTGGCGATTCTGCTGGCGGATTATTTCTTTCTTGCGGGCGGCGACTGGCGCCAACTGAAGCGGAACTGGCGGACCTATGCTGTTGTGGGGGCGCTTATGCTCGCCGGCGGCTCTTTTGTGGCCGTGGAGGTCATGAATGTGCCCTCGGCTGGATTCCATCTGAAAGACGTCACCTGGAAGAGCTACCTTTTGACCCAGTTCCGCATGTATTTCTTATACCTGAAGCTGCTGGCGGCGCCGTTCGGGCTGAACGCGGATTACGACATCCAGCCTTCACGGACCATTTTTGAGCACGGCTCCTGGCTGGCGCTAGCCGGCATTTTGTCTCTTGCTGGCGCCGCGGTTTGGCTTCGCAAGCGCTTCGTTCTGGCATCTTTTGGCGTTTTGTTTTTCTTCTTGAACCTGCTGCCGACTTCGAGCTTCTATCCGCTGCTAGACTATGCCGCCGAGCGCCGGCTGTATCTGCCCTGTATAGGCTTTTTCCTGGCTGCGATGGCGCTGGCGCTCGAGTGGAAAAAGCCGGCCCGGGCGATGGCCTGGGCGCTCTCCGGCGTGGTTTTGGTTTACAGCATTGGAGCATACTCGCGAAGCCTGGTTTGGAGCGACAGTCTCGCTCTCTGGCTCGATACGGCGCAAAAGTCTCCCCGCAAATGGCGGGTCTACACCTGGCTCGGATTCGAGTACACCAAGCGCAACCGCTTCGCAGAGGCCACGGCTGCTTACCAGAAGGCGGCCGAACTGGTTTCGCACGACAGCACGGACTACGCCGAAGTGCTGAGCAGCCTGGGATCAACCTACAACAACCGCAAGATGTACGCCGAGGCGATCCAGCAGTACCAGACGGCGCTGAAAATCTCGCCCAATATTCCGGTTCTCTGGACCAACCTCGCGCTTGCCGAGATCCGTCTCAACCGCATGGATGAGGGCTGGCACCACTTGCAGCGGGCCATCCAGATCAACCCCCTGGCCTGGGAGCCGCATTTGGCCCGCGGCAATTTGTTTTTCCAAATGGGCCGCTATGATGACGCAATCAAAGATTATCAGCGCGTTCTCGACCTTGTCCCCGGCCATCCCGACGCCCTCCAAAATCTCCAAGCCGCACGCACCATGAAGCGGCACGCCGCCGGGGGTTAGCTGCGCGGCCGCGCGGACATTGCTCGCACCGCTGGAGCGCTGCCTTGTAATTCTCCGGGATCTGGCCGGGGCAGGCCGCCGCCCGGAGCGGATCGAATGAACCGCCTTCCGGCGCGAACACATCATCGGATTGAAGCCTGCCCCGAACTTCAACCGGCGGTCCGTTCGCTCCGCCGCGGCGCTGCTGCAAATCCTTGGAAGATTATGAAACGGCAGCCATTGACTTTCATCTGCTATGGAGATACGCTTCCAAGTGATCGCGTTCATTTGATCCTGCCCTATGGCTTAGAGGAAATCTAGTATGGAGACTACGCCAGAAACCCCCAATCCTCCGCGTCCGGTTACGAGGCGGCAATTCATTCAAAGCGTGATTGCCGCCGGTGTTACGGCTTCAGCGGCAGCTTACCTCTATCGCGGCACGGGCATCGTTCACGGAAAAGCATCTTTGCCGGGGGCGGTCGAACGGCTGATTACGTTGAATGTCAACGGCCAGCTCCGGCGCGTGGACGTGATGAAGCAAGAGACCCTGGCTATGACGCTGCGCTACAAGCTGGGGCTGACGGGAACGAAACTGGGTTGCGACCGGTCTGAGTGCGGCGCCTGCACGGTGCTCATCGATGACGTGCCGCACTACTCATGTTCGGTGCTCACGCACACCGTGCGCGGCGGAAAGATCACCACGATCGAGGGTCTGGCCGCGGCCGATGGTACGCTGCATCCGGTGCAGCAGGCGGTCGTGGACGAGCAGGCCTTCCAGTGCGCTTTCTGCATGTCTGGATTCATCATGGCGACCGTCGGGTATTTGAAGGTCAACCCGAATCCGACGCGAGCCGAGCTGGCGCACGGAATTTCCGGCAACCTGTGCCGGTGCGCGGACTACAACAAAATTCTGAACGCTATGATGCATGCGAGCGAACTGATGCGGAGGTCTTGAGATGGCCTACAAGCTGATCGGACACAACTACCAGACGCCGGATCTCATCGCCAAGGTGACGGGACGGTCAAGATATGCCGAGGATTACCGCGTTGACGGCATGTTGTTTACTAAGCTGCTATTGAGCCCGATGCCGCACGCGCGGGTGCGCCACATCGATGCCCGCGAGGCGCTCAAAATGCCGGGCGTGCACGCCATTCTCACGGCCGACGAGCTGCCGAAGGTCGCCCCGCCTACGCGCGGAGTGGCCGCGGCGGAAGAGGAAGGACCGGCCTCGAAAGGCGGGCGCGGCGTGGCCGTCGCCCCTGAGCTTGGCCTGACCAATGAGCCGGTGTACCAAGGCGAGCCGATTCTGGCGGTGGCGGCTGTGGACGAACTGACCGCGGCAGAGGCGGTCGAGCGCATCAAGATCGATTTCGAACCCCTGCCGTTCTGCGTCGATCCGCTGGAGAGCCTTCGCCCCGGCGGCCCCAACGCGCGGCTGGAGGGAAATGTTTACTACGGCAACGTGGTGAAGACCCTCAAGTGGACCGAAGAGGATTGGAAGGAAGTCGAGGCAGGCAGGCTGCCGATGAGAGAGGCGCCGGACACCTGGAAAGTCGGCGACGTGGACGCCGCGATGAAGGAAGCCGCCGTCATCATCGATGAGACGGTTGTCTGCCAGTCGGCTTCGCATCAATGCCTGGAGCCGCGCACCTCGATGGCTTACTGGCAGAACGGAAAGCTCTACCTGCACGCCTCGGCGCAGTCGCTCGCCCACGTCAGCCAGTCGGTCGGAAACTGGTCGGGCGTGGACCGGACAAAGCTCGTGTTGCTCGGAGAGTATGTCGGCGCCGGCTTTGGCGGCAAGAATCCGGAAACTCAGATGCACACCGCGATTCCGGCGCTGCTGGCGAAGAAGACCGGCCGGCCGGTGATGATGCGGATTTCGCGCGAGGAGGACCATTACATCGGCCGCGCGCGCGCGGGCCTGATCATGCGCGTGCGCATGGGCTTCCGCAAGGACGGCCGCATGATCGCGCTCGATATGTTCGTCGTGCAGGACAACGGTCCTTACGGGCGGGCGGGCGATTACGGAACCTGCGCGGTGGTGGCTTCGGCGAATTACACGCCCTTGACTATGCGCTTCCGCGGCACGGCGGTCCTGACCAATACCCCGCCCCACGCCCCGCAGCGCGGTCCCGGGGGCGTACAGTCCACGGTCATGTTCGAGCCGCTGATCTGCCAGGCGGCCCGGAAGTTGGGCATCGACGAAGTGGAGATTCGAAAGATCAACGCCCCCGCTACCGGGGCGGAATACGGACCTCCGGATAGAAAGGGATCGCGAACCCAGTTCACCAGCGCTTTCGCGCGCGAAGCTTTGGACAAGGGAGCCGAGAAGTTTAACTGGGCCGAGCGCAAGAAGCGAAACGGACAAATGCGCGGCACCAAGGTCACCGGCGTCGGCGTATCTTTAGCCAATTTCACAGCCGGCACGATCGGCTTCGATGGGATGATCGCCATTACGCCGGAAGGCAAGCTGAATATCTACTCGGGCGTCGGAAACCTGGGGACCTTGTCCGTCTACGATACCGCGCGCGTCGCCGCCGAAGTGCTCGATATGCCGTGGGAGAAGTGCGAAGTCATCTGGGGCGACACTTCGAAGCACTTGCCCTGGAGCTCACGGCAGGGCGGCAGCCAGACTATTCACGCTACTTCGCGCGCCAACTATGCTGCGGCCATGGACGCGAAGCAGAAATTGCAGGAGATCGCGGCGAGAGATCTGGGCGGCCGCCCCGAGGATTACACGATCGGCAACCAGCGTGTGTTCCACAAAGGCAACCCGGGCCGTGGCATGAGCTACGCGCAAGCCGCGAAACGGGCTATCGAACTGGGCGGCAAATACGACGGCCATGAGGTCGCCAAAGATCTCAACGTCATGACGAAGGAGTCGGCGAAGGCTTTGGCCGGCGTCGGATTGATGGGAGCGGCCAAGGACAATTACGGGCGAAAAGGAGGAACGCAAGCCTTTGTAGCCAGCTTCGCCGAGGTCGAAGTGGATGTTGAGACGGGCGTGTACAAAATTCTCGACTACCTGTGTGTGGCCGACTGCGGGATTGTGGTGAACCCGCGGGGCCTTGAGGGCCAACTGCACGGCGGCGCCATCCAGGGCATTGGATATACGCGCAGCCAGAAGTGGGTATACGATCAGGAATACGGCGTCGCCCTCGCCAAGCGGTTCCACTACAACCGGCCGCCGACCATTCTTGATATCCCGGAAAAAATGGAATGGGACGCGGTGAACCTTCCGGATCCTCAAACGCCGGTGGGCGCCAAAGGGATCGCCGAGGCGGCTGTGGGAGCGGGGGCTGCGGCAGTCCGCTGCGCATTGGCCGCCGCTATCGGCGACGATTATATCCGCCGCACCCCGGTTGGCATCGATATGATTCTCGCTTCGCTCGAGGCCAAGAGACGCGTCGACCGGGGACTGACCGCAAACGTTTAAAGAGAGGCTGAAAATGGCACTGATTCATGATGTAATGCCAGCTTTTGAGCTGTTTCAGCCGGTGTCTATCGACGACACTCTGGCGCTGCTGGATCGATACAAAAAAGAGGCCTGGGTGATGGCCGGCGGTCTGGACACTTTTGACTGGTTGAAGGATCGTATCAAGCGCCCGGAGGTGGTGGTCGATATCAGCGGCGTCCAGGAATTGAAGGGCATCAAGGCCACCGGAGACGGCGGCGTCGAAATCGGCGCGTCCACGACGCTCACAGAAATCGTGCGGCACCCGCTGATCAAAGAGAAATATCCGATCCTGGCCCAGGCCGCGGAGCTTGTGGCTTCCCCGCAGATTCGCAACCAGGGGACCATCGGCGGCAACGTTTCCCAGGACACGCGCTGCTGGTATTACCGCAGCGGCTGGTCCTGCTACCGCGCCGGCGGCAATATTTGCTACGCCGACACGCCGACGGCCATCAATCGCGAGCACGCCATCTTTGACGCCAACCGCTGCGTCGCAGTGAATCCGTCGGATACGGCGCCGGCGCTGATCGCGCTCGACGCCAAAATGGCGATTCGCTCGGTGAAGCGCGAGCGTGTGGTCGATGCGGAGCATTTCTTTATCGGCCCTGCCATCGACATCACGCGAATGACTGTGCTCGAGCCAGGCGATCTGTTGACCTCGATCCGTATTCCGGCCACCTGGGCCGGAGCGCAGTTCTACTTCGAAAAAGTGCGCGAGCGGCAGGTTTGGGATTTCCCGATCGTCAACGTGGCGGCGGTCTTTGTGGTCTCGGGAGGAAGGATCGACCGCTCCCGAATCGCTGTCAATGCCGTGGCCGCGCACCCAAAGCGGCTGACGTCCGTGGAGGCCGCCATCGCCGGCAAGCCGCGCAACGAGGAGACGGCAAAGATGGCAGGCGAACTGGCGGTGCAAGGCGCCCAGCCGCTGGCGCACAACGCATATAAGATTCCGTTGATGAGAAATCTCGTAAAGCGGGCCATCCGGGGAGAGGTAGCGTAGCAAACATCAGCTTGAGTTTTATCTGCTCTTCTATACTTCGAAACCGGTGCTGTACGTTATTTCGGCCGCCGGTGAAGTCGCGCGGAGACTGACTCTGTGGAGCCCAGGGCTGGAATTCAAACCGGGGCAGCGACAGACAGGTCCGTCTCAGTTGCTGATCGAATTCAACAATGGTTCTGTAGTTCATTCGGGTGAACAATCAGGTTAGTCACATACGACCTGTTCTCAGGCGAGCGGACCGGGTATTTTGTCCCGGACAAAGATGCGACGCGCCTCGCCTGCTATAACTGGCACGGCACATTTACGTTTCTAACCAGTCGCAATGGCCGCCGCGCGATCCTTACCGCCAGCGCAAGGTAGATTTCTAGGGGGCTAATCCGGGGAGAGACGGCGTAAACTCGAGTCGCACAGCAGGAGATTCGGCCGGCTGCCGCACGAGCCATTCTGGAGAAGGGCCTTACAACTGGTCGCGATACTGCTCGAGAGCTACTTTGACAAGCTGAGCGCGGGTTCGAACAGCTAGTTTATCGAATAGCTGCCGCAGGGAGGCTTTGACAGCCCCCTCGGAGATTTGCAGGCGGGCGCCGATTTCCTTGTTGGCCAATCCCTGAAAGATACAGCGGAGCACCGTCTTGTCGCGGTCTGTCAGCGTAGGGCGGGTTGGCGCCGCCGATCGGTCGACGGTCCGGAACAACGGCTTCAGATAACTTTTCTCCAGGCAGACTTCCCCGGCGGCTACTTGCCGGACGACCGAGCAGAGTACTTCCGCCGAGTTGTGCTTGTGCAAAATACCAGCCACTCCGGCCTGAATTAACTGCACTGCTTCCTGATCGCTGACTCCGGCGGTAACCACCAAAATCTGGCCCTTGAATCCCCCCTGCCTGGCCTCGGCGACAAAGTCGACGGCCCTTTCGGCCCCAAGGTCAAAATCGAGGAGAACCATGGTCGCGCCGCTTTTCGGCAACAGGCTCAGCGCCTGAGCAGCGGATGCGCACTTGCCCACGACTTTCATGTCCGGCTCTTTTTCGAGAATCCGCGCCAGTCCGTCGCAGAACATGGCGTGATCGTCCACCAAGAGCAGCTTGATGCTTTGAGTTAACAAATCGGTCACAGCTCTCTCCTCTAAACAGTTTGCAGTTCCACGGCAAAGCAAGAACCCTTTTCAGTGGGCTCGTAACGCAGTTGCCCGCCGTAGCTCCGCAGAATGGCGCGGGAGACGTAAAGGCCCAGCCCCACGCCTTCGGCTCCGTCTTGCAACGGCTGAAACAGACGCTCGGGCCTGGCGATTCCCGGTCCCGAGTCAACAAAGCGCACAATCGCCTTCGGATGCTGTACGGAGACGCTGATGCAAAGCTCCCGGACGTCGCAATCCTTTACGGCCCGGAAGCTGTTCTGCACCAGATTCAGGAAGGCTTGCAGGAGCCCGTGGGGGTCTGCCAAAACAGTCGGCATCGATTGCGGCACGCGCCAGCGCACAACGGCATCGATTTCCGTCCAAGCCGGCTCGATGATGATGCGAAGATTATCCAGCACTTCCTGGAG
>DASREK010000324.1:0-10472 GCA_035652135.1 Bryobacterales bacterium
GCCGGCGCCGGAATCATTCTTCCGCTCACAGGGCTCATGAAAGAAACACGCGGCGAGGGCTGCGCGGCGTTGCAGCACTCGAAATCCACGCGCTGCCGGGCGGCTACTGGAGATTCAGGATGCGCCGCAGGGTTCCCCCGAAGATATTGGCCTGCGCCTGCCGCGAGACGCCGCACGCGTCGAGCATCCTTTGGTACCGCTCGAGTTCGCGGTCAAATTCCTCGACCTCCCCGCCAAACACGTCGGAGCCGAAGACAATTTTTTCGAAGGCGCTGACATTCGACTTCGGCGTGTGAGGACTCACGACGCTGGACCACCAGAAGATGGATTTAAATGCCTGATAGTTTTCCTGAAGCTTGATCAGCGTGGAGCCGGAAAGATCAAAGTAAAGATTGGGATTCCACCGCGCGATCTCGGCGGCCCAGGCATAATCCGGATTACCCAGGTGCGCACCGATGATGGTGAGCTTGGGAAAGCGGCGGGCGATATTGTCAAGAGTCGTCGGCCGCATCCGGTCCACGCTGATGTCGGCCGGCACATCCGGAGTCATGCGGTTCACGATGCCGGTATGAAATAGAATCACCATCCCATATTTCTCGGCGCGCTCATAAATCGGCCAGTAACTCTTGTCGTCGTAGTTCTTGAGCGGACCGGTCATCTCGCCCAGCCCGCGGAAACCGGCGGTGTTGAACCGGTCGATCTGCTGAAGAGCCTGCGGGTCATCGAGGCTGATTGCGCCAAAACCGATAAAGCGGCCGGGATGCTGGGCGATGTAAGTCTCGACGTCCAGCATGTCCTTGGGCGCGGTGAGGAGAAAGGCGGCGCCGTCGTGCTCGTCCAGCCGCGCCAGCATTTTGTCGAGGAAGGCGCGATCGCCGTTGTAATGGACGTGAGCGTCCACCAGACGCCGCGTCGGACTGGCGGCTGGCGCCGAGGCCGCGCTTCTCTTTTTCACCGCCGGGTTTTTCGCCGCCTGGCCGAACAGAGCTGCGGCAGCAACGAGCAGAAGAGAAGGACAAACCAGCCGCTGTGTCGTCATGTGTCCACCCCGCTGATATGAATCTAGCAGACCCGGCCGCGTCCTGCGGCCTGCGCCGGCGGCGCTACCCGCCGCAGCGAAGCTCTGTCTCCACGGCTGCGCCCCGCAAGCGCTTCAGCAAGAGATCGACCGTTTCGAGGCGCCGGTGCAGCTCATCGCGAACCCGGGCCGTATCGGTGTGGTGGATTTCGGCCGGGAGATCCCGCCTCTCGCGTTCGAGCAGTTCGATGAGGAGCGCTAATTCCGCATGGCTGAATGAGTACTGATCCGCCATTTTTCGCCTCCGGAAGCTCTCTGTTTTTCAATGTAGCATTCTCTTCGCACAGCGGGGCTAGGCCAGCCGGTCCGCCGCCATGCGAAAACGCTTGCGGTGCTCCTTCAAAATGCAGCGGTCCATGATGACGGCGATTCCGGCCCTCCTCGCTCTTTCCGCCGCTTCGCGGTGGACCACGCCTTCCTGCATCCACACGGCCCGCGCGCCTATCCGGATGGCGGAGTTTACCACCGGCTCCACCGCCTCCGAGCGCCGGAAAATATTTACGATATCGATTGGATCCGGCACTTCTTCGAGGCTTGCATAAGCCTTCTCCCCCAAGGCTTCGGAGAGATTCGGGTTCACGGGAATAATGCGGTAGCCTTGTTTCTGCATGTATTCAGAAACGCCGTGGCTCGGACGCCACGGCTTATCTGAGAGGCCCACCACGGCGATCGTCTTGGCCGTGCTTAACAACTGCCGGATCTCTTGGTCCGTCATCTCAATATGTCTCTCCGGAATGTCTGCGCCATCGACCAGTCCGGGAGTCGAGCCGGCGCCGGGCCCAGCCCAGGGCATTCACAGGAAGAGCCTCATAGCTCATATCTTCATTCTACGCATGCTTTGCTCGCGCTGATTCCTTGCGGCGGCGATCCGCCGGAATCTCCGGACCTCCTCATCGGTGAGATACCGGAATTGACCCGGGCGCAGCGGCCCCAGTTCCAGAAAACCGATCCGCACGCGTTTCAGCTTTTCCACCAGGAAGCCCAGTTTCCGGAACATGCGGCGTATTTGGTTTTGGCGGCCCTCGATAAGCGTCACTTCGAACCAGGGGTTCTCGCCCGGCCGCACGTTGCGGATCCGCGCCGGCGCGGTCTTGCGCCCCTCGATTGTTATGCCTTCGCGAAATTGGCGCAGCGCCTCCTCCGTCGGGTTGCCGTTGATCTTGACCAAATAGGTCTTAGGCACTCGAGAACCGCCGGTGAGAATGGCGTTGGCAAACTCGCCGTCGTTGGTGAACAGCAGCAACCCTTCGCTGGCGAAATCCAACCGCCCCACGGGATAAACCCGCTCCCGCACGCCTTTGAGAAACTGCATCACCGTGTCGCGGCCCTCCGGGTCGGAAACCGTGGTGACGCAATTCCTGGGCTTATTCAGCATGAGATAAACGAGGTCGCGCGAGCGCCGCAGCAGCTTGCCGTCCACTTTGATGTGGTCTTTCTCGGGATCCGCTTTGCTGCCCAGTTCCGTCACAACCCGGCCGTTGACGGTGACGCGCCCCGCCTGAATCAGCTCTTCGGCTTTGCGCCGGGATGTAATGCCGGCGGCGGAAATGATTTTTTGAAGGCGCTCTTGCATGGACGTGTAAGCCGCCGAGGAAAACGCGGGCGCCCGGGCCGGCTCCGGTTATGCCGATGTCTCCAGCGACCCCAGCGCCCGGCGGCGCCGCTTCCGCAGTTTCACCGGAGATCGTCCTCAGATGGCTGTACTGCGGCCGGGTGCTCTTCCGCTGTCCCGGCGGTGTCTCCCAGTTGCCCGTCAGGAACGCCGGAGGTTTCCGAAACCGGCTCACTGGCTGTTGGCTCGGGCGATGGTTGTTCCGTCGCAGCTTGTGGCAGCGGCGGCTCGCCGGCCGCCGCTTGTGCCGCGGGGTCCACGCCGTCACCGAGCGCCGCGCGGCTTAACTGCTCAAATTCACTGAGACTGGGCAGTTCACTGAGGTCGTTGAGGCCGAACTGCACCAGAAACTCCCGCGTCGTCTTGTAGAGAATGGGCCGTCCGATCACCTGCTTCCGCCCCGAGGTGGTGATCAGCTTCCGGTCCAGCAGCGTTTTGATCACCCCGGCGGCGCCCACGCCCCGGATCTCCTGAATCTCCGGAAGGGTCACCGGCTGCTTGTAGGCGATCACGGAAAGCGTCTCGAGAGCGGGGATGGAAAGTTTCATGGGCGGCTTGAGCGTCTTGACAAAGCGCCGAACGGCCTCGTGATGTTCCGGCTTGGTGGAGATTTTGTAACCGCCCGCGATCGCACGGACCTCCACGCCGCGGTCCGCCTGCCGGTGGCTCTCGACCAGCTCGGCGATGAGCGCCTCCACTTCTTCCTTGGGCCATTCCAGGCCCTTGGCCAACTGCTCCACCGTGAGCGGATCGTCGGTAATGTACAGAATCGCCTCCAGAAGCGCCCGGCGTTCAGACATAATCCTCGTCCACGGCCATCAGGGGCTGCTCGTTCTGGAATATGACGTTAAACATTTTATGTTTTCGAATGAAAATCTCCCCGAAAGTTTCCTTCTGGCGGAGCAAAATGGCCTGCATCCTCACCAGTTCGAGCACGGCAAGAAAGAGGGCCACTAGGGGCCGCCGGCCCACTTGCTTTTCGAAAATAGTCTGGAGCGCCAGCGGTTCGTCGCTTGCCAGCAGGATGTTTTTCAAATACTGGATCTGCTGGGCTACGGAGACTTCCTCACCGGCCACCTCGAACTGAGGACGTTTCTTGGCCCGCTCCAAAATCTGCTCGAAGGTTTTCACCAGATCGATCAGCGTCACAGCCAGGCCGGGTTCATCATCGTCGTCCAAAAAGGCCCCAATCTGGGGATTCGACCAGACATTTTCCTCGATCAATTGCTTTTGGTGGAGCATTTGGGCCGCGTTCTTGTATTTTTCGTGCTCCAGCAGCCGGTTCACGAGCTCGGCCCGCGGATCCTCGGCCTGCTCGCCGGGCATCACGGGCTCGGCGGGCAGCAGCATCCTCGATTTGATCTGAATCAAAGTCGCCGCCATGAGGACGAACTCGCCTCCCAGATCGACGTTGAGAGATTCCGCCCGGTGCAGGTAGTCGAGATACTGGGAAGTGATCCGGGCAATAGGGATATTGTAAATGTCGATCTGCTGCCGGCGGATCAGGTCCAGCAGAAGGTCCAGGGGCCCTTCGTACTGTTCCAAGTGCACGTTGAGCGGCGAGGCGTCCACTGGCGTTACATTCTCAAAAGGGAATTGACCAGCCGCATGGGGCGATCAAACGCCCATTGACTCAGCGGCGTATACCAAAGCACCAGCAGAAGCACCAGCATTCCGTAGCGGCTGAGGCTCCGGTACACCACCCGCGCCCGCCACGGCAACAACTGCTGCAAAATATGGCTGCCATCAAGCGGCGGCACTGGAAACAGATTGAATACGCCAAGAACGACGCTGATCTCGAGAAGCCGGTGCAACAGCCAGGCCACGGGATTCAGCACCGAAGAGCCGATGCCGGGCGTGCCGGTCCAAGCCAGATCATTCACCACCTGCGCTCCGGCGGCCGAACTGGCGCGAATTGCTTCCAAGAAGAACAGGCACGCGAGAGCCGTCAACAGATTGCTCACGGGACCTGCGGCCGAAACCAGGATGTCGTCGCGGCGGGGTTTTCTGAGTTTTGCCGGGTTCACCGGCGTGGGCTTGGCCCATCCGAAAGTCGGCATCCCGCTGAGCGCCGTTATCAGTGGCAGGATGATCGTGCCAAAAAGCTCGATGTGCCGCAGCGGGTTTAGTGAAATACGGCCCGCCAGACGCGCTGTGGCGTCGCCGCATCGATCGGCTGCCAGGGCGTGCGCCGACTCATGCACGCTGATGGTGAACAGGAAGGCGATAAAGCTGAACAGGAAAAACAGCGTCGTTTCCGTCACGGCAAAAGCCATCTTAGCAGGTGTGGAGATCTCGCCGCGCGAACGCCGCGGATAGGAAAAGCTGCGCCCTTGGTTTTGCCGCCGCGCAGCGATTTCGCGGCTTCCCGAAAGCCGTTCCCTTCTTCTCGATCTTCCGGCGGTCCAACGGCGTCACGCAGGCCATGGCCGCTTGTGGTAAAAATAACATTGGATTGCAACGCGTGGCTTCTGGCCCTGGCGCTTCCGGTGGGAAAAACCGCTGGCCTGCGGCGTTCGTCGTTTCCGTGAACTCCGGCTGGGCCGGCGGGGTGGAAAAGAGGAGGATTCATGAAACTGCATATCGGAATTGCGGCAATAGCCCTGGCTGGCCTGCTCAGCGCCGCGAACAAAGAGGAGCCGAAGGAGGTTCAGCGCCTGAACGAGGCGGCGACCGTCTTTGACGAGATCATGGGCATCAAAGAACGCACAATTCCCCAGGAGCTGCTGGACAAAGCGGAATGCGTGATCATCGTGCCAGGGTTGAAGAGCGCCGCTTTTATCTTCGGGGGCAAGTACGGCAAAGGAGTGATCAGTTGCCGTCCGGAAAACGGCCAGGGATGGACAGGGCCATCGACCGTCCGGATTGAGGGCGGCAGCATCGGCTTCCAGTTGGGCGGCAAAGAGACCGACTACGTCATGCTGGTGATGAACAGGCGCGGCGTGGAGAAGCTGCTCCAAAGTAAGTTCACGCTCGGCGGGGACATGAGCGTTGCCGGCGGGCCGGTCGGCCGCGAAGCCGATGCGCAAACTGACGCTCAGATGCACGCCGAAATGCTGGCCTACTCCCGTTCCCGCGGTTTGTTTGCCGGAGTGTCTCTCAACGGCGCCACCTTGCGGCAGGATCAAAGCGACAATCGCGTGATCTACGGCAAGCCGGTAACGCCGCGCCAGATCCTCCTGGAGGGCTTGCAGCCCCCGGCTTCCGCGCAAAAGCTGATCGCCACTCTCAATAAGTATTCTTCACGAAGAAAGTCGTAGTAGCCGCCTCACGAATCGGGAGCCGCTTCCGGCTCCCTTCCTCTCCGCTAAAAATCGAAAAGATAGGTGTATTTGAAGAACAGCGCCCGGCTCTGGGTCGTGCGAATCACATCGTGCGGATCGAGAAAATCGTCGGTCGAGGCGCGTGTATTGTAAACCAGAAAAAATCCGTTGCTCGACGTGGAAAGAAGAGCAACCCGGAGATTGACTCCTACCTGGCTGGCTTCGCTGTTGTACTGGATGAAGGATTGGAAATAGCTCTTGGGCGTGAACGCCCAGTTGAAGCGGAACCCGATCAGATCGGTATTAAACTTGCCTGCCGGCAGGCTGATGAAGTTTCGCAGGTAACTGCCCGTCCAGGTGAGGTTCTGGCCCCGCCGGATGCCGCCGCTGAAATTGATGGTTTTGATCGTGCCGCTGTAAAAATGGCCGATGGAAAGGTTGCTCAAGGTGAAGAATCTGGCTGTCTGGTCGGTGCCGAAGTTCAGAACGGCTTCGTTGTAGCGGTAACGGCCGGGGGCGATATTCACGTTCGGAAACACGGCGAAGGGCGCGTCCAACCGCTCGAAATTGCGATTGAAGGCTAGTCCCAGGCTGCCGCCGTTCTGCCACCGCGTATCGAGATGGTAATGCTCGAAGCCGGATTCTTCGTCATTGGTTCCCAGCGTGTACCAGCGATTCCACTGAAAATGCGGCATGATGCTCCGCAGATGCTCGCCCTCCGGGTAGTACGTATATCGGTAGCCGAAAAAAGGCTTGCGGTAGCCGACCCGGCGCACGAAGCCGACCTCGGGGTTGAAGTTACGCCCCACCTGGTTGTATCCGAGATCGATCCGGTGATGCTCGTCATCGTACTCGAAAGCCGATGAGCCGGTCATGTCGTCGCCGGAAAGGCCTGGCGTCTGGGTCTTGGCCACATAGCTGAACAGGTTCGCGTAGCGGCCGAAGCCGATATTCCCATCCACGCCGGCAGTGCGGTTAAAGGGCTCCACCAAACCCGAATGAGACGTCGATTGGCGATTCACGCCGATCACGCCGAGCGAAGATCGGTTGGCAAATTCGCGGCTCACCCGCAAAACCGTGAAGTCGTTCCCGGGGGTGATGCCTTCCACCTCGCGTGTCTTCATATTGAGAAAGCCTAGGTCGTAATGGCCCGCTTTGCCGGTCAGGCGCACGCCCGCATCAATAGGCACCTGGTCTCCCGCGGCGGTCAAGCCAATCCGGCGGGAGAAGAAAATTTCGGTCTCCATGGGCGTGCCGAAATCAAAGTTTCCCGAGTTCTCCAGGAAGAACGGGCGTTTCTCGGGAAAGAACAAATCGAAGCGCGTGAGATTGATTTGCTGCTCATCGACTTCGACCTGCGCGAAGTCGGTGTTGAACGTGGCGTCTAGCGTGAGCGAGGGCGTAAGGCTGTACTTCATGTCCAGGCCCACGTCATGCACGCCCTTGGAGACCTCCGGAGTGACGGTGTAATCCTGCTTGTAGCCGCCCAGGATGTACGGAGTCAGCTTTAGATTCCGGTGGACCTTGGTTTCCAGGCCCTCGAGATCTCCGGCCATTTCGACCTGATTCAGCGTGAAGTTGCGCGAAAGGGGCGACCAGAACGATTGCTCGTTGCGCCGGCGGAGGTTGCGCGTGATATTTAAGCCCCACACGTCGCCGGACCCTGGCCGGTACCGCAGGGTTTTGAAAGGTATGACCATCTCGCTTTCCCAGCCGCGCTCGGTGATCCGCGACCGGACTTTCCAGACGGCATCCCAATTCAGGTTAAACGCCGCAGCCCCCGCGCTTTGATTGGAGGCCCCAAAGCCGCCCTGCCCGCCGGCGCGCGCCGGTTGGCCCACCCCCTGGCGGCTCTGCCCCGCTTTCGAAACCTGGGCGTCGTACTCGATTCCAGTCGGACTGGTGCCGAAAACAAACGCATTTTGTCCGTCTTTAAAGGTATCGAGCAAGATCTGAACGGAATCGGTGTCAGTCAGAGGAGCGTCGCGCCGGTTCTGGGTCACCACGATATTCTCTGGTTCGGAGTCAAAGCAAATAATGCCGATGTAAAGATTGTTATCGTCAAAGCCAATGCGGACTTCTGTCTGCTCGGTCGCGGGCAGGCCCTCGTCCGGCTGTTGTTGAATGAAATTGGCGGCGGGCTCCATCCGCTTCCAAACATCTTCATTGACCAGCCCGTCCAGCGTGGGCGGTTTATCCACACGATAGGCACGGACCTTTCGCCGGTGACCGTTTTCGCCATCCGGAGGCCCAGCCCGCAAGGGCAACACGAAGAAAGTCCAGAATGCGATCGCTAGAAGGACGAAATAGGCCATGTAAGCTGACCGCGCAGACGCCATCTGTTGAGGCGTCACGCGGGCGCCAGACAGGGCTGAGCCGCAGTCGTTGTCGAGCAAGGCGTCGCGGCAGGCGGTTTGTCCCCGTCAACCTCGCCGGACGCAGTAGAAAGCTTTTAAATAACATGCGGTAGGGCGAAACGGTGTAAATAAATTATGAAGGCCGGCCAGTTGCGCGAGGAGGGGCGCCTATTGCGGCGTGGAGTCAATATCAGTTTCCGCAGAAATTTTGCGGCGTTGCCGACCGGCTCGTGCATCCGTTTGCGCCGCGAAACCTTGCCCGGGCGCTGCGCCTGCAAACAGCGGCCTCAATGCCGCAAATCGGCGGCGATGCGCGTGGTCTGGCCGGCAGGAACATCGACCTGGCGGATCCAGCGTGGATAGCCCTGAGCCTGCACCATCACGGTGTGACGCCCCGGCGGCAAGGGAATCTCGAGCGGCGGGCGCCCGACAACCTGGCCGTCCACGGAGACCTGCGCCGCCCCGTTATCGCAATAGACATACAGCCGGGCTCCGAAGGCAGAGGTTACGGAAGGCGACACCTGGGAAAGCGGCACATTGGAGGGAGACCCCGGGGATGGCGGAACATCGGAAGGGCGGACGTCGGAAGGGGTTCCCGCCGTAAAGGGAACGTTCGAGTAGGGCGCACGCGACGGAGTACCCGCCGATGGGCGAACCTCGGACGGCGTGCCGGAGGTGGGCGAATCAATGCTCGCCGGGCGCGGGCGCGTTTCCAAAATCCGCAGGGGCAACTGCTCGCCCCGCATCACAATACGAATATTCCGGTCTTGCACTTCGGCCGAGAAGGTCTGTCCTTCTTTGAGATCGCCGCAGCGGCTGTCGCGCGCGCCGGCATAGCAGGCCGCCAGATACACGGCGTCATTGAGATCCTGGAAAAGGACAATGGAGTAGTAGTAACGCCGGCCCGGTCGAGGCTCGGGCGGAGACGGGCTTTGGCAGTTCAGCGTGAACGAGCTGTCGGAAGGAGCAATTGCGCAGGACCCGGCCACCGCGGCGAACGGGTCCCGTTCGGTCGTCCTGCGCGCCGTATGGTAGGCTGCGCGAGTATACACTGCGGTCAAAATCGGAACCTGAGGGGGGACTTCCTGCGCGCTTACTGCCGCGGCCGCCAGGTAAAAAGCCAGGCTTCGGTTCCATTTGGTCATACTGCGTTCCAAGCTGCGCTGCTCCGGGCGCTGCCCACATCCGATTGACGGCAATCGTCCCGAAGCCGTGCAGCCGCGGCGGATATAATGCAGTTCGGGGGCATATTGCCGGGCTTAAGGAACGGGGACAAGGCATTTCTCATCGCGCTGCTGGTCATTGGGGCGGCGCTGCTTGCCTACGCCGAGTATCGCCGCATCTTATATGCCGCGATAGATGACCGGTACGGTGATTGGGTTCGCTTTCACACGCGGGCGGGCCAACTGCCGGAACGTGGCCGCCGTCTCCAATACAGGCTGGAATACAGCCTGGCAAGCTTTTTCGCCTACGGTTTGAGCGATTTTTTTCTCCTGCTGAGGCTCCTGTTGTGGGATTTGTTTGTCGTATTCGCTCTACTGTCGCCGTTCTGGCATAGTCTCGTATTTTCAGACTGGAATCCGTTCGCAGCCATGGCGGTATCCGCCGCCGGCACAGGGGCCTACACCGTCTGGAAGCTGCGGAAAAGTCTCGGGCTGTGCCGCGTGCACGCTTGGTCGGCCGAAACCTGGCGTTGCGAACGATGCGGGGAGTTCCACGCCGACGCAGAAGAGCGCCTGGAAGCCAAAAACCCCGGAAAAACGGCGCTGCCCAAAACGAGCTTGCCCTCCCGGCGCAGGTTTTCCTGGCACGAATTCTGGGAGAACCGGCTGCAAATGCTCGTGGATCGGCTGCAAAGAGAATTGCCTTCCAGCCCGCCGCCGGCGGGCTAGCGCCGGATCCCTCAAGTCATGGTCCCGCCGCCAGCCTCACAGATCCCAGCCGCGCGGCTGGCGCACTCTCCAAAATTCGAGAACTTATTCCCGGTCTGGGCAGCAAAGCGCGAAACCAGCGGCTCCACGGCAGACCCACCGCAATTCGGGCATTCCACGTGCTCTTGATTCCGGGTGAGGATCAGCTCTTCGAAAGCGTGGTTGCACGTTGCGCAGCGATACTCGAAGATCGGCATAACGGCAAAATGGAGAAATCTTCCAAAAAAGATA
>DASREK010000325.1:0-3033 GCA_035652135.1 Bryobacterales bacterium
GTCAACGCGGACCACTTCCGCGCCTCGTATCACTACATTCGACTGAACGAACCGCTCGAAGCCTTTCGCTGTGACGCTCACCTCGTACGTTCCCAACGGCAGTGCCGGAAACCGGTAGAGTCCTTCGGCTCCGGTGGTGAACGTCTGGACATAATTGGTTTGCAGGTTCCGGCCTGTCACCTGGGCGCCCGGGATGGCGCTATCGGACTGGTCCGTGACGAGCCCGACAATTGCGGCAGTTGGCGACTGTGCCAGCAAGGCCGCAGAAATTAAGATTGTAATCAATACGAATCGCATAACTACTCCTTTCGACGAGAATGCCGACTCGATACTACAAACGTTCCGCGGTCACGACCAGCTCACGCGTGGTCCTGACCACCCGAAAAATCAGCTTCGGCGCCTCCTGAAATAGAGCAGCTTGAACAGGAAGCGGCAGCGGAATCCGGAGTTCCTGCCCAGTCCTGCTCCTGAAAATGAGGTCTTGTTCTTGCGTCCTTATGTCCGCCAGTTTCTCCGGCCAATCCAGGCGAACCGCCGCAGTACTACCGTACGCAAAACCGGGCCGGCAGCACTCTACCAGGCGGCGCCAGAGGACTTCTGTGGCCGCTGGCCGAACGATGGGCACTGTTACCATGCTGTCGCCATAATGCGTCTTCACCTCGTCTCGAACCGGCTCTCCGGTAAACCCGCCAATATACTTACGCAAAATCTGCTGCACGAACTCATAGGCGGTGACACCGCGGTCCGGCGACACCACAGGCCAACTGTTGCGGCCATAGCGCCCCTCCATCCGTACCGCGGTTAGCAGGGCCGACGCCGCTGTCCCGCGCAGGCGCGCGAATTGGGAGCCGGCCTGCCGGGCGAGCAGGTATAGTTCGGACAGGAAGCCCCACAGCAGGGCGGTATCGCGCAGTTTTTCGAAGTCGGAGCGCAAGCGTTCGCGGTCCGGAGGCGTTAGGGAATTCGCCCGCTCGACAACACGAAGCGATTCCTGGGCAAGTGACGCGGCCCGCCGTTTTTCTTCCCGGCAGCGTTCGATCAGCTCGTCAGCAGGCTCGAAAAACGACCGTGACAGCTCACGCTTGGAGGAGTCCCACTTGCTCAGCGCGTGGCTCCAGAGATTGCTGTCTGCGTTGGACACGGAGGCGATCATGTTGTGGTAATTGATCAAAGTCTGCCCTTGGGCGAAGAATGTTTTTTGCGTAATCTCCTCTGTCGACAACAGGGCAGCCGCAATCTGCTGCGCGCCTTCGCGGCCGTATCGTGCGCTCGCCCAACGCACGGCCGACTCGCTGGGATCCGAATCCGCCCATAACAGCTCGCCCATGAAGACGGCATTGAACTCGTTGGGATGTCCGAAAATCGGGCCGGGCTCCATGGAGGGGAACGGGAAGTCTACGCGCGCCACGATGCCGGCGCATTTTCTGTCCAGTGCGTGCCTGATACGCCGCCGGAAATTACCGGGCGTCAGCACAGGCACGAACGTGCGCCCCTGCCACTCGACGTCGAGGCTGAATTCTACCAGGTGAGGGTTCGGGAACACGCCGATCAGAGGCTCGTCCGCGATCTCGCCGCCGTAGAAATCAAGCGGGCAGTATTTCGACATGATATACACACTCGCCGGCAGGCCCGTGTACGCCTTGCGAATGGTCTCCAACTCCGGATGACCGTCGAGATCGTGGATAAAGGAGCTTTGGAACGTACGCAGGACCAACTGCTTCTTGAGGCGCTCGCACACCGCAATCACGTGTTGGAGCACCGCCATGAGTTTTTCATGTTGGCTCATGGGCGCGCAGCGGTCGCATTTGCAGCCGGCGTCCGTGATCAGGCTGAACTGTCCTGACTCGTTCACCGACAGTACGATGCCATCCACCGACGGCACACGTTCAAAAAATTCGATGTATTTGTCGCGGATGAACCGGCCCAGGAATTCATGGGAGAGGCAAACCGGATACTCGGTGCCGCGCACCTGTGGATACAGCTCTGCAAAGCCGGGCGGCAAATAGAGTTCGTGGCTCCAGACCAGCAGGTCCAACAAATTTTCGTGTGCGGCGCGTCCGACTTCTTCCACCATCGCCATACGGCGGTTGCGCTCGCCTTCCGGGTAGAGGCGGCTCAATTCCGGGTACTTTTCGAAGGCGATCATCCAGGCGACATCCCAGCCGTCACCGGGACGGCCGTTGATCTCGACGGAATTCATTCCGTAGGCACCGGCGCGGGGCAGTATCTCCGATCGGATGAAAGCGAAGCGCTCCAGCAGCATCGTCCGCTCATCCCAGGGAGCGCCCATGAGATGACTTACTGAGGAGGACCAGCGGCGTACCGCAAAACGCGGCGCACGGCTCAGCGAGATTCCGACCGGCAGCCGGCCCTGCGCGGCGACCTGACGCGAAAGTTCGGAGATTCCGTAAACCAGGCCGCGATCGCCCCCCGCCAGGATCGAAATTCCATCAGCGGCGCTGCTGATCTCGAATGCCTCGGCGACCCTGTTTTTGTGAACGGCCAGGCGGATCTGCCGGTGACCGGCAATACGCGGTCCGCCTTCCGCGAGATCTACGGCGTATCCGGCAGCGCGGAGTTGTTGCTCGAGTTCTCGCACAGCCACGTGTACGCGGGCGTGCCGCGACCCCGCCAATGCGATCGACACTGCCGCTCCGGCGGGCGCCGCAGCGGCCGGTTTCAGGGCGCCCGCCGCAGGCACTGAAAAGAGAAACGTCCGTCGATCCATCTTTTACCGCCGATCTCTTTCCCTGCCGATCTATTTCACCGCCCATCAAGGGTCAGCAGTTAATTCCGCGTCCTCCGCCTGACCCTGCGCCAGCGACCGCTTCAGCAGTTCCTGAGACCTTCCGCTTTCGCGCTTGCTAATTGCTTCCAATAAGAGAGCGTGTTCCGCCGCGATCCGCCGCATGGCGCCACGGGCAGGATTTGTGTGGCGGATCAAGCCCAGTGCGAATAGCTTCGGCACCAGCCGGTCCAGAGTCTCTAACAGTGCGCGATTACCAGCCGCTCCCCACAACGCCGCGTGGAAGT
>DASREK010000326.1:0-4464 GCA_035652135.1 Bryobacterales bacterium
GGCGCCGCCGCACCTCCACTTACTGGAATGGCTGGCCGCCGAAGAACGGCCCGCCCAGCCTGAGCCCGGGGAGTTTACCCGGCTGTTTCAATCGCCGCCGCGCGCCCCGGTGAACGAACCGGCGCCGCCGAAATCGGCCGAGCCGGCGCCGCCCAAATCGGCCGAGCCGCTATCGCCCAAATCGGGCGAGCCGCCGGGGGAATTCACTCGAATGTTTCAAACGAGTGCGTCGAAGCCGCCGGAGCGGCCGACAGAGCCGCCGCCTTCCCGGGAACCCGGCGAGTTTACGCGGCTGTTTCAATCTCCGGCGCCGGCGCCCAAGGAGGCCGAGCGGAGGGAATCTGCTCCGGCACCACGGGAAGCCGAGCGGAGGGAATCGGCTCCACCGCCCAAGGAGCCCGAACGACGGGAATCAAGTCCAGCATCAGCGCCTGGCGAATTTACGCGTTTTTTTCGCGGATCTCAACCCGAGACCGCACCGGCGCGATCATTTCCACCACCGCCACCGCTGGCTGCCGCTCCCGGCGCCCCGGCACCTCCTCCACAGGCCGCTCCTGCCGACAAGGGCGGCGAGTTTACGCGCATATTCGGCAGACCGGGAGCAGAACCGCGAGTTCCGCCACCTGTCGAAGTTCCGCGAAGCGCTCCGGTGCCGCCCGCCGCGCCCGTATCGCAGCCCCAGGGGCCGAGCGAGTACACGCAGATGATCGGCCGGCCGCGCAATGTTCAGACGCCTCCGCCCCAGCAGGTTTCCGTGCCGGTGCCGAGCGGGCCCGCCATGCCACAGATGTCCGCGCCCTCGATCCCACACGTGTCCGCGCCGGTTATGCCACAGGTATCCGCGCCCGCGAGACCGCAGCCGTCCACCGTAGCCGCGCCACAATCGAACTGGGTTCTGATGGCGATCGTCGGGATCGTTTGCTTTCTTGCCGGCGGTTTACTCGTCTTCCTGCTGATGAAGCGCTAACCGCTTCAGACGGCTTGAGGTAAGAGGATTATAAGCTCGAGTTGCGGGTTGGGTAGATCTGCCGGGATGTAGGCCGCCAGGTTGCGCGCCTTGAGAATCGCCTCCCAGGCGGCGCCGGACTGATTCAGGCTGAAATAGTGATAGTTGAGCTTCACCGGGATGGCGCTGGGCGGCGCGGCGGCATAAGTCAGGGTCACACCCGGCAAGGCCTGCCGGACCAGGTGTTCGATGTGGCTGGCCGAGCAAACCTTTACCAACTGCGGCGTTTTGGCGACAATTTCCGCAACGGATGCGCCGGCGCTGACCGCCAGATACATCCTGGTGTTGACCAGATACTTCTCGTTGTCGATCGACGTAGCATAAATTGCCGGTTGTACCGGTTTGAGCGGCAGAGAGACGAAGTTGCTCGGCACGACCGCTTCCAGCAGGGCGCGCAGTTTTTCATCGAGCTCGGTAAAGCAGCCGCCCAAATCGTCGTGGTTATACGCGGGCAGATCGCGGGGATGGATTTCGGTTGAGAAGGTGGTGAGCGCTCCGGCCAGGGTGGTCATCGCCGAATAGAGAGCTTCAGGTGGGCCACCGCGTGTTTCAAACAGGTGACGGAACGCCGGTAGGGCGGTATTGATGGTGTAAAGGAGCCAAAAGTTAGCGATATCCGCGGCGGTGAAATCGGCGAGGCTCTGGTTGCGCTGGCGGCGGGTCCCGGCAATGGCACCAGAGCGGGCGATCAGAATCTCGATGAGCCGGCGCGCTATGGAAACCAGGTACTCGCTGGCGCGGAAATCGAGTAGCGGCGGAACAAATCGGGGATCTAGCTGAAACGTCCCAGTCTCGGAGCGCCGAACTCGCGCGACTCTCAGAATCGAGAAACCTTCGTGCGCTTCGGTTTCCGACAGGAGCCGCAGATTGCGGCGCGCAAGTTGCACTGGTTTTTCGGACTGGCCGGTATTTTCATCGCGGACCAAGGCGACTTCGGCGCGAAAACGGGCTCCGCTTCCAGTCGCATTGGCGATATTGACGCCCCGTTCCCGATAGTGAGGGATCGCCAGAAAAAGATCGACAGTGGTCTGATCGGCTTCAAAACAATCAGCCAGTTGTTTAGGAGCCGGAACGTTATCGGAATCAGGGATATCGAAAAGCAAGCCGTCCGGGAGAATTCCCGACGCGTTTGAAATGCCGAGCGCGCCGGCGGACAGAGCCTCCTGGCTGATCCGCAGGGACCGGAAACCGGTGGGCCGAAATGAAAGGTTCTCCAGGTGAAACTGGAGCAGGTTTTCGAGGAAGCGATCTTGCGCCTGCAAGTGTTGAGGGGTCAGGAATGTCCCCTTAGTCCAGATGACAGGCTGTAACGGCTTCACTCGCAACACAGTAACAGAAGTGCGACGATTTCGAAACCTGCTCCTCGTGCAGGCTGGTAAATCTTTGCTTGCTCATCCGGCAAGTCGCGGGTATGCTCGTAGATTACACATCATTTTCTCGGGCGGCCTTGTTGCTGGCAGGCGAGGCTGTCGCGAACCTCAGGTATCATGCCGGCAAGCCGAATGAGCACTGGAACGCAATCCTCACCGTTACTGATTGGCCCGGCGGATCAGTTTTCTGCCCTGCGCCAGGCTCTGGACCGGTTGGGTTATACCGAATCCGCCATTTGCCAGCGAGTGGGCATCGATTCTATTTTTGAGTTCCGCACCATCCGCGAAGACCGGAAGACCGGCGTCGAGTTGAACGACGCACTCGATACTCTGATCCGTCTCCTGATGGACGAGGAGGTGCTGAGCGATGTGGAACTGCGGCTGCTTCCACCCGGAACACTGGAACAGATGGAGCAGCTCGGAGTCGTTGAGAGGATAGGCAGCCAGCCCGTCAAATGGTATGCGACGGTCGTGCTTTACCCCGTTGCCGGACTCTATGTGGCTTCGGATCGTACTTTTCTGCCGGGAGGGACGGAACCGCGGGATCTTCCGACCGATGCCGTGTACGCGGCGATTACGGGAAATACCGGCCGCTTCGTGTCGTTTTTGCCCCAGGACCCCTGCGAGGATTTGCTCGATCTGTGCGCGGGCACGGGAGTGGGCGCTCTCATCGCCGGAGCCCGATTCGCAAAGCGAGCGTGGGCGGCGGACCTCGGACAGCGGTGCGCGCACTTCGCGGAATTTAACCGGCTGCTGAATGGACTGGATAACGTGACCTCCGTGCAGGGCGATCTGTACGAGGCCGTCGGGGATCGCGCGTTTGACCGGATCGTCGCCCATCCGCCCTACGTACCCAATCAAGACCGCTCGCTGCTGTTTCGGGATGGCGGCGAAGATGGCGAGCAGATCCTGGCGCGAATCATCCAGGGCTTGCCAAAGCATCTTCGCCCCGGAGGCAGCTTTTATTGCATTACGGCGGCGACGGATCGCGAAGGCGAAACGTTTGAGCAGCGGATCCGGCGGTGGCTGGGAGAATCCGAATCGGAATTCGATGTTCTTCTAGTAGCGATCGAATACCAAAGGAAGCCGGAGGCCTTTCTGGAAGCGGTGGTCAGCGCGAAGGGCCGATTCGGGGAACTCGGACCCACCAGCCAGTTATTCCGCAAGTTGAAGGTGACGGGGAGCTTTTACGGGGCCGTGGTCCTGCAGCGGGCCGAGAGCCAGCGGGCCGTCGCGACAGCACGAGGGGTGAAAGGGCGCACCGCCGGACCGGAAATTCTGGAATGGTTTCGGAAGTGGGAAACGGCGGCGGCTGGCGCGGGATTTCGCGCATTTCTCTATAACGCGCGTCCCCGAATGTCCAAGCACCTGAAACTGGTGGTCACGCACAGTTTGCAAGAGGGCGGCCTGCTGCCCTCCGAATTCCTGTTACGGTCGGGGTACCCATTTCAGTCAGAGGCGAAGATCGAGCCGTGGGTCGCGGCGCTGGTGGGAAGCTGTAACGGGGAGTTCTCGACACGGGAGATTTATCAGGAGTTGAAACGGCAGGAGGTTATCTCGCCACAGTTAGGAGAGGACGGTCTGGCCGGTGTTTTATGTTTGCTGATTTCTGCCGGATTCCTGGATGTTCCCGAGTTTGCGTTGCCGGAACGAAGCTAAGGTTAGCTGATGGATCTAACCTATAGTAAAAGATTGTGAAAGTCGGGTATCGGCGCTATCATACTACGCAGTTCCAACCCAGCAAGCTGGTCTGAAACTGCAGTCGGAAGGCTCGAATCCGACGTTTGCCGTTAGGAGTGCAATATGCCAGAAAGTCTTCAGCATAAGCTAGATCGCGTGCGTTCCCCCCGGGTTCACATTACGTATGACGTGGAAACCGGCGGCGCCATTGAAAAGAAAGAGCTGCCTTTCGTCATGGGGGTGTTCGGCGATTATACCGGGATGCCGGAGGAGCCCTTAGCGCGCGTTAAGGATCGCAAATTCGTCGAGGTCAGCCTGGATAACTTCGATAACGTCATGGCTGCGATGAAACCGCACTTGGCATTTTCGGTGGAAAACAAGCTCAGCGACGATCCGAATGCCGGGCAA
>DASREK010000327.1:0-3665 GCA_035652135.1 Bryobacterales bacterium
TACGCTGTACTCGCCGCGCGCGAAGCCACTTTTGGCTAGAGGCCCTTTTCCAAAGCCTCGATCTTGTGGACGACCGCTTCGCGCGGCAGGCGTTCGTATCCAGGCGCTTTTTCGTCTGCTTTCTTCAGAAGGTCTTTAAAAACCGTGATGGCGCGCTCGCGCTGGCCGGCGTCGGAATACATGGAAGCCAATTCCAGGCCGAGCACATAGTTCCGGGGAAAATCGGCAATCAGGCTTTCGATCATGCGCGCCGCTTCGAGGGGCCTCTTCTCGCGCCGGTACAAGATCACCAATAACACGCGAGCGTCGTTCCGGGCGTATTTGCCCTCGCGCGATACCCGGGTCACATAGGCCTCTCCGCGCTGCTTGCTGCCGTGCATGCCTCCGATGGCCGCCAGCATCTTCACCGGAAGGGGCAGACTGCCCACGACATACTCGTAGACGCCCAGGACAAGGTAAGCATCGACGAAATTCGGATTGATCTTGCGCAAACGCTCGCAGTAATCGTGCGCTTTCCCGCCGCTCCGCAACGCCGCGAACCACGCCTTTTCGACCATGAACTCATAGTTTCCCCGGAGGGCGTAGTTCGTGCCCAGGGCGTAGAGCGCGAGCTCGTTGCGCGGGTCGCGCGCAAGCAGGGACTCGGCCGCCTCGCGCCCCTTGGCCAGGGTCTCTTCGAAGCGCGCTTTGGCCTTCGGATCCGGACGCGGCCGCTCCTGGTGCAGAAAGCGGTTGTCGCCTCGCAGAGCGCTCGATTCCAGCAGGCCCAGGCGGTAGAGCTCTTTGTAGAGCTGCGCTGCGGCGAGCAGGTTGTAAGCCTGGGGATTTTGAGGGTCTTGCGCAATCAGGCGGCTGTAATCCTCGATGGCTTCGTCGTATTCCAGATTGAAGAAATGATTATCGCCGCGGCTTCTGTAATCGGGAGCTTCCGCCGGGCGCGCGAAGGCCGCACACAACAGGATGCACAGCACTGCCGGAAATGCCCGCATGGCGTTCTCTGTATCTAGCTTACAGTTCTCAAGGCTCAGGCGTCAGCAGGCCGCGCCCAAAGCTTCCGGCTTGTGCAACCTGCCCGGGCCGCTCGAATCCCCTTGCGGTTTCGCAGTCTTCTCTGGATGACTCCGGACGCCGCGCTTGTCCGCTCTAAGGTAAAAGCGCCGGCGACCCGCGGCGGCTGCCGTATGGCGGAGGCGCCATTCCGGCGATATCTTAGAGTGGGAGCGAAGACTGCGGAACGGAACTGGCGGTTCGCGGGCTGCTTGGCGGCCGGCAGCTTCCCCGGATTGGATCTTCCACGCGGAGCGCATCCCGGCTAAAACAGATTCCGCTCAGAAGGGCAAAATGTTTTCCTTGGAGGGCCCCATCGCCGCACACGCGGAAGCAGTCGCGGCCGCGGGGGAACGCTCTCGCGCTTCCAGGCTGTTGCGGAGCATCTTTTCGTATCCCGCCGCGCTTGCCGCGGGCCTTGTGTTCATAACGGTCCTGAGCCTGTCCAGCCGCTTCGACAACCCAGACCTGTGGTGGCAGTTGAAGATCGGCGAAGGTATCTGGAATACACACGCCATCCCTTCTTCGGATTCTTTTTCTTTCACCGCGGCAGGGCATCCCTGGACCGCTCACGAGTGGCTGGCCGAAGTCAGCATGTACGGGGCCTACAGGCTCGGCGGATACAGGGGATTGATGGTCTGGGCGTCGGCGCTGGCCTCGCTCACTTTTTTGCTGGTGTATCTGCTCTGCTGGCTGCTCACCGGCAACGCTCTGGTCTCGTTTCGCAACGCGATGGTGGCCTGGTGCTTTGGCACTGTGGGCCTCAACATCCGGCCGTTGATCGTAGGCCATTTCTTCCTGGCGGCCGAGATATTAATTCTCGAGCTCGCGCGAATGGGACGATCCCGGTGGTTATGGCTCCTGCCGCCGCTTTTTGCCGTCTGGGTGAATTGCCATGGCTCCTACGTATTCGGTATGGCGCTGCTGGCCGTTTACCTGGTCTGCTCGCGGCTGAAGGCAAATTCTCTGTTCACCGCGGAAGAGTGGGACCCGCGTTCGCGGCGCCGGCTGGCGTGGACGCTCGCGCTATCGGCGGCTGCGCTCTGCTGCAATCCGGTCGGCTTTCGGCTCTGGCTCTACCCTTTTGACACGATGCTGCGCCAGACCTCCAGCATGAATGCTATCCAGGAATGGCTTCCGCCCAATCTGAGAGAACCGAGGACCCTGGCGATGCTGGGCGCCATCGTAGGCATCTTCCTGCTGAGCATGCTGCGCCGGACGACTTTGTCTCTTCGGGAGTTGCTCCTGCTCCTGATGGGGGCGGGCCTCGCCGTGCGCTACTTGCGGATGATGTTTTTGTTCGGCATCGTCATCAGTCCGATTCTCTGCCGCTTCGGCTTCGGCCGGGCGGAGAAACGCGACCGACCCTTGGCAAACGCGCTCATCCTATTCGGCTGCCTGGCCGCGGTGATCTGGTCATTCCCGACCGAAGCCGCGCTCGAGAAGCAGGTGGAAAGGATGAGTCCTGTTCGGGCGGCGCGTTTTATCCGTCAGGCCAATCTCACGGGCCGCATGTTGAATGACTATGCATTCGGCGGCTATTTGATCTGGAGCCTGCCGGAGAGAAAGGTCTTCATCGACGGCCGCGGCGACGTTTTCGATTGGACCGGCGTGCTCAACGACTATGTGCGCTGGGTGAACCTCCGGGAAGACCCGGCCTTGCTGCTGGAAAAATACAAAATCGATTTCTGCATCCTCGCCCAAGGCTCTTCGATAGCGCACGTAATGCCGTATTTGCCGGGATGGAAGCAGATCTATGCGGACGATGTGGCGGTCATTTTCAGCCGCCAGACGATGCGATGACGCTCCCGGCCGGGAGCAGTCTTCCTACTTCTTCTTTCGTTTTGCCATGCCCAGCCGCAGCGCGCAGCTTTTGCCGAGCTCCACGCGCGCGCCTGTCTTCAATCGAACGGGCTTGCCCGGCGGGATGCGCTGGCCGTCGATATACGTGCCATTAGCGCTCTTGCGGTCCAGCAGATAGAACTTGCCGCTTTGCCGGACGATATCGCAGTGAAAGCGGGAAACAGCTCGCTCCAGATCCGTTACAACAATATCGTTCTTTTCGCCGCCGTCCTGTGCGACGGCGCCGATACGAATCACTTCTTTGTCGAGATTGTAGCGCCGTCCCTTATCGAGCCCATTCAGAATTTCGATGTACGGATCTTTTTCGCCTCGGTTGAGAAACACGATGGCTCCCAGGCCGAGCAGCACCAGCAATCCGGCTCCGGAAAACAAGTAGGTAGTGCGGCGTTTTTGTTCGATAAGATTTCCCACCACCTTGTCCAGGCGCTGGACTTCGGGGTCATTGGGAGCGGCCTGTTTCGCGAGCGCCATTTGCGCCGAAGCCGTCTTTATGTCGCCGGTCAGCAGCGCCTGTTCTACTTTTTGGAGCGACTGGCGGCGCACGGTTTCTCTTTCCAGGGTGTCTTCCAGTTTTTGTGATGACTGGGTCGCCTGCTGGTTTTTCGCCGCGTTCTGCTTCTCCAAGGCCTCCTCGGCGTCTTTCCGCGCGTTGTAGGCCACCTGGTTATTCGGATCGAGCAACAGGATCTGCGTGTAGATTTTCACTTTGGCTTCCGGATCCTGCGTCGCCAGCCCCTGGGCCATAAGCTGCGTGA
>DASREK010000328.1:0-5942 GCA_035652135.1 Bryobacterales bacterium
GGAATTACCGGGGCGGCGGTGGAGATGTGCGGTACCGAAGGCCGCTTGTGGATCGATCGCAGCCGATTCGAGTACTATTCGCTAGAGAAAAACGCCCGCCCTATCGTGGTCAAAGCCGAAGGAGATCTCACCGTCGATCACGTCAACAACTTTCTGGAGTGCTGCCGCACGCGCAAGCTTCCGAACGGCGACGTCCTGATCGGCCACCGCTCCGCCCAGGCCTCTCACCTCGGCAATCTGGCCTATCTCCAGAAGCGCCGCATCAAGTTTGACCCGGTTCGCGAGGAGATCCAGCCGCTTTAGCCCAGTTTATGGCCGACGCGCAGCTCGTAATCGACCTGATTGAAGGATTCCGCCGGTCGAAGGTGGCGTTCACCGCCGCGTCGATGGGCATCTTCGACCGTTTGGAGCAGTCCCCGGCGGGAGCGCGTCCGCTCGCCGAAGAGTATGGCTCCGACGCCGACGCCCTCGAACGCCTGCTGGATGCATGCGTGGCTATGGGCTTGCTCGAGCGCGCGGGCGATGAGTATCGAAACCTTCCGGTCTCCAGCCGCTATTTGCGGCGGGATTCGCCCGATACGCTGATCGGTTACGTGCTTTACTCCGATCGCGTGCTCTACCCGATGTGGGGCTGCCTTCAGGACGCCGTGCGGGAGGGGAGCAACCGCTGGGAGCAGGTTTTTGGGAGCAAGGCCGGCATTTTCGACAAGCTGTTTTCCACCGAGGAGCACAAGCGGGCCTTCCTGGCGGGCATGCACGGAATGGGAAATCTCAGCTCGCCGTCCATCATTGCCGCATTCAGCTTATCGCGCTTCAGGCATCTTTGCGATCTGGGCGGAGGTACCGGCCATCTGGCGATCGCCGCCTGCCGGCGGTATCCGGGTTTGCGGGCAACCGTTTTCGACCTGCCGGGCGTCGCCCCTGAGACGCGGCGGTACATAGAGAATGCGGGGCTGGCGGATCGGATTGCGGTTCAGCCGGGCGATTTTTTCGCCGACCCGCTTCCCGAGGCCGATTTGTTCGCCCTGGGGCGCATCCTCCATGACTGGCCGGAGCCCAAGATCCTGTCACTGCTCCGGAAAATTTGTGAACGCCTTCCCGCCGGCGGAGGCCTGCTGGTGTGCGAAAGGATTCTCAACCCTCTGAAAGACGGCCCGGTCGGCTCGAACTTGCAATCGTTGAATATGCTGATTGTGACGGAGGGGAAAGAGCGTACGGTTGCTGAATATGAAGCGCTGTTGGAAGCCGCGGGCTTCGTGAACTTCCGGGCCTGCACCACGGGCCGTCCGCTCGACGCCATGCTGGCTACAAAACCTTGACTGAATCGGGAGGATTTTTCCAATGCATAACCATGCGCATCCGCACAGGCGGCGCCCGGCTCAAGTGGAGTTTCCGGGAGATTCGCCCTCGCGGCGGGACTTTTTCAAAACTTTGATGCACGGCGCCCTGGCGGGCGCTTCCATTTTGGAACTGGCGTATCACCGCGCCGCCTGGGCTCGCGCGATGGCGCCCAGCGCCGGCAGCACGCAGCTCTTCGACATCGAAAAAGTGGCCGACGGGGTCTACTGCGCGCTGGCTCGGGCCCAGGCCGAAATCAATTCGAACGCTGCCATTTTCGTAAACTCCTCCGACGTCCTGATCGTGGACGCGCATTCGAAGCCCTCGGCCGCTGCGTCCCTCATCGCGCAGCTCAAAAAAGAGGTGACGACCAAGCCAGTGCGTTACGTTGTCAACTCCCACTTCCACTGGGATCACACCCAGGGCAACCACGCCTACCGCGCCCTCGGTGGCAAGATCGACTTTATCGCGAGCGAGCCGACCAGGCAGCTCCTGTCCGATCTGGCGAGGCAGCGGCTGCAAGCCTCGCTGGACGAGGCGCCGAAGCAGATCGAAGCGCTCCGTTCGAGAGCGGAAAAATCGCGGTCTTCCGCCGAAAAGGCCTTCTGTGAGGACCAGATTCGCCAGTTGCAGGCTTATCAAGCCGAGATGAAGAATTACACGCTCGAATTGCCTACCATCACCTTCGCTAAATCGCACGTCATCAAGGACAAGGATCACGAGCTGCATCTCGAATTTCACGGGCGCGCCCACACGGCCGGCGATGTGGTGGTCTTCTGCCCTCAAAAGCGCGTCATCTCGACCGGCGATATGATTCACGGCTTTCTGCCGTTTATCGCAGACGGCTTTCCAAAGACCTGGCCGCAAACCATGGATTCGGTGAACCGGCTGGCGTTTGATCATATCCTTCCGGGTCACGGCCCCGTGCATCACGATCATCAGCGGCTCATCAACATGCGAAATTACATCGAAGAACTTACCGAGAAGGTCGAAGCGGGCAAGAAAGCAGGGAAGTCAATAGCCGAGCTACAGCGAACTATTACGGTTGCCTCGCTCAAATCGATGCAGTCGAACGGCTACAGCAAGTACGTAAGCGACAACCAGTATAAATACTTTCCGAATTTCGGACCCGCCGCTCCCTTGCAGGACGGCGTCAATACCAACATCGTGGAAGTCTATAACAACCTGGAAAAGGTCTGACGATCAACGGAGGTATCCGGCCAGGCAGAGCAGCGCGCTTTCTGCCCGCTGTCCTGCAAACGGGCCCTGCGGCGGCGGGCGGCGCGGCGCTTGGATCTTCCCGCTTTCACTCAAAGTGCTCGTCCTGCGGCGCCTCCGGCTGATTCAGCTTGTTGATGCCCGCCACGCGGCGCATCCAGGCGCTGGTCTGCCAGTTATCCACGCGGCCCGGCTCGGCCAGGATGGGCGGCACATTCATCAGGAAATGCCACGCCAAGCCGTGGACGAAGGGCTCGTACATGCCTCGCAGCTCTCTGATTTTTTCTTCGGCGGCTCTGCCTCCGCGCATTTCGAGTGCGGCGCTTTGGAGAGCCTGCCGCAAACGCGCAAGGTCCGCAGCCGGCAAGCGGTCTTGGTCCGGAGCTTTTGGGGGAGTGTTGAACACGAGAGCCAGGTCCACCACCGCGTGGCGGGCCATAGCGAAGGTAAGCTGCGCCTGATAGGGGCTGACTTCCCTGATTCCGGCGATCACCAGAGCGCAGGTGTCTAATACTGCGGTCACGGCCGCCAGCCACGATTGGTTATCGTGCTGCGAGCGATAGTAGCTGAGCATCGGATACGAGAGATGACTCTCCAGCAATTCGGCCGACCAGCGCTCCCAGTCTTGCAGAAAGCGTTCCAGCGCGGACGGATCCCGGGAAGGCGCCCAGCGCAGCAGGATCTGAGCCGCGCTGGGCGGCGAGCCGGCTCGCGCATCAAGCTGCGAGATGCTGGCCTCCCGCCGGGAAAATGTCTGGTAAAGCACCGGCAGGTAACCGATCACGATAGCCAGAAACCCGAAACCCAACCCGGCTTCCCCCACGATCAGCAGTCGGCCCAGGGACGATTGGGGCGTGATGTCTCCCAGACCGAGGGTGGAGAAGGTTTCGCCGCTCAAGTAGAAATAGCTCAGCAGGCGGGCGCGTCCTGGGGCGATGTTGAGAGGGGTTGCCAGGGCCCAATGCAAAACCGCGAAGCTGGTAATCAGGAGCAGGGCCCAGAGCGCAAGCAATAGGAGAGTCGAGAGCGGGCCGAACAAACTCAAGAACGCTTCGCGCCGCTTGCCTGGCTTCATCCGCCGCGCCAAGGCCGACCAGGGGATCCATGTCCCGCGATACAGGAGGCGGGTGGGCCGCCATCGCTGGCTGACGCGCCGCGGCAAGATCACGGCTTCAAACGCATCAACCAGCACGATCACGATTAACAGGATGCTCCCCGCTACGCCGAGCGCAGGCATTCGCCCCCCCCAAAATTCTCAGCTCAAGGCTTGATCTCGACTATGGTAGCCCCGGCTCCGCCTTCGTGCTGCTCGGCCGGATGGTAGCTTTCAACATGTGGGTGGGAAGCGAACATCTCCCAGAGTGTTTTCCGCAGAACGCACATGCCGTGGCCATGCACGACGCGAACGGCCGGCGCTCCCGCCAGTACAGCGGTATCAAGAAACTTGTCCACGCGTTCGCGGGCCTCCTCGGCGGTTAAGCCGATCACGTTGATTTCGGTCAAGGACGATCCCGCCGGCACGGACGCTTGAACCGAGACGCCGCCGGGCAGAGACTTGCCGGCTGTTGTGGAGGGAGGCGCTCCGGGGAGCACTTCGAGCACATCGTCAACCTCCGCTTGCATTCGAATAAGTCCGATCTCGACTTCCAGACGGCCGTACCCCAAAAGCCGCCGCACGCGCCCGGGGCTGCCCAGGCCCCGGAGCCGCACCATCGTTCCCGGCTCTATCGCCGCGGCCGGACGCAAAACCGGCCCGCGTCGCGCCGCATCGAGCGACTCAAGCACGGTGGCTTGAAATTCCTCTCGAAGTTCGCGCCCGGCGCGCGCGGCTCGGCGCGCTGCCTCGGACGCCGCCTTGCGGCCCTGAGAAGTCTCGCTGATCCTGGCGACAACCTGGCTGGCCTGGGCGTTGAATTTTTCGAGCATCGCATCGACGCGTCTCTCGAGCTCTTCGAGCCTGGCTTTCTCGCGCTTCTCCCATTCCCGCTGGATTTCTCTTTCGCGGCGCGCGAGCTGCTCGCGCTGACGCTCCAGATTCTCCTCGGCGGTCCGAAGCTCCTCAACCCGCCGGTGCAGCTCGCCGAGCAGAGCTGCGATTTCGCGATCCTGAGTGGTGAGAGCCTGCTCGGCGCGTTCGATGATCCCGGCCGGAATGCCCAGCCGCCGTGCGATCTCGATTCCCGCTGATTTTCCGGGTAATCCAACCGCCAGCCGGTAGTTGGGCTGCAAAGTGTTTTCATCGAAGCCCAGCGAAGCGCTCAGCACCCCGGGCGTATTCACCCCGTAGAACTTCAGGGCGGGCAGATGCGTAGAAATCAGCGTAAAGGCTCCCGTGCGGCGAAAATGCTCCGCCACGGCGATCCCCAGCGCGCCGCCCTCCTGTGGATCGGTGGCCGCTCCCATCTCGTCGATGAGCACCAGTGACGCCGGCGTCGCGGTTTCGATCATGGTGCGAATGGCCGCTATATGGGCGGAGAAGCTGCTCAAGCTTTCCTGAATGGACTGGGCGTCGCCGATGTCGGCGAGCACTTGATCGAACCAGGGAAACTCAGCCTCCTCAGCCGGCGCCGGCAGCCCGGCGCGCGCCATCAGGGCCAGCAGTCCCACCGTTTTAAGAGCGACAGTCTTACCGCCCGTATTCGGGCCGCTTAGGATCAACACGCGATGCTCCGCATCGAGGGTCAGAGACGCAGGCACAGCGGAGTCGCCGCGGCGCCTCAGCACGTCTTCCACGAGCGGATGTCTGGCGTTCCGCAGATGGAGCTTGGGCTGGTCTGGGGAAGAGAAGCGCGGAACGGTCGCGCCAAATTCCAAACCGAAGCGCGCGCGCGCAAACAGGACATCGAGAGCCGCCACGGCAGCGGCCGAAGCGGCGATGGACGCGGCGTAACGAGCAAGCCGGGCGGTCATCTCGCGAAGAATGCGCCGGATTTCTTGCAATTCTTCCTCAGCGAGACGTACCAGCCGGTTGTTGAGATCAATTGTCTCGAGCGGCTCTACAAAGAGCGTCTGACCGGTAGAACTGGCGGCATGAATTACGCCTTCCACCCGGCGTTTTTCGGCCGCTCTTATCGGAACTACCAGCCGGTCATTACGAATGGTTATGTACTCGCCCTGCAAGCTCCCTTCCTGGCTGTGCGCCTGCACGAAGCGCTCGAGCGAGTTGCGGATAGCGTCCTTCTGCTGCGCTGTTTCCCGGCGAATGCGGCGCAGCGCGGGACTCGCATAGTCGGCAATCCGGCCATCGGGAAGAATTTTGCCTTCCAGATCCCGCAGCAAGGGACGGAATTCCCTGATGCCGCCGGCGATTTCCGCGAGCCGCGGAAAACGGCCGCCAGCGGCGGTGAGCACGGACCGGATGTCGCCGGCGCGGTCCAGCAGTTCCA
>DASREK010000329.1:0-16136 GCA_035652135.1 Bryobacterales bacterium
AGACCGGCCAGATCATCCACCACGCCGATCAGAAAAACCAGAGCCGCCCCGGGGAGCAGATGCAGCAAAGTGTGCCACTGGGAGCGAAACACATCTGAGCCCGAGAACGGAACCTGCGAAAAGATGGCCAGCGACAAGGCCATTGCGGCCACAATCGGAACTCCGCCCAGCCGCGGTATGGGGCGCTCGTGAAATTTCCGGTTCCGATCGGGGCGGTCGAGCATTCCGGTGCGGTTCAGAAAATTGCGCACCAGGGGCGTCAGGAAGAAGCAGATCAGGAAAGAAAGACCTGCCAAAAAGAGGAGGCTATACATTATCCCGGCCCGCCCGAGCGGTTAATTGTAACGCACCTCGAAGGCAGCGTTGCTGCCGATCGGCCCCAGTTGTACAACAACGCTTCGATCCGCTGCTTCGATCTGCACCCGGCAGGATCCATCCCAAGTCACAGAAGCATCGTACCCGAGCCAATACCCGAAACGGAGAGGCAGGCTGGCTTCGGCTTTCAACACCAGCGTCTTGGACGGTTGCACAACTCCCACAGCGGGACTGAAGAAGTCTGCCCGCACGGCCGGCGGCGCCTCGAAGCCGAAGACCACAAGCGCCCAGCCGAGCGGCGGCAGACACACTCGGGAGCCATGAATTTCCGGCGCCATTTCGGGAGCGAAATGCACAAAGCTCTCCAGGTGGCGGCGCTTTCGGCCAAGCAGATCATCCACCACGAGCCAGCCCGCGCCGGCGAGGTGCACGATAGACCTGCGGTGCTCCACGCCAAGCCGCCTGTATCCGTTGTGCGAAGCGGAGAGGATCTCGCAATCCGGTCTCCGGATCTCGACGACAGATCCGACCCAGGCGCGCCGGCCGGCCCGAAATGCGCGCCAGACCTGAAACTGGTCCAGCCCGTCTACGCAGACGGTATTGTGAGCGGGCGTGGCGCGGAGACGATCGCGGCCGGGCCCTGCCTCATACGTTGCCGTTCCGGAGTCCACGACGACGCGGCCGCGGGCGCTCGAAATCTCGTAAGAAAATATACCGGCGTGCTGGTGCGCGGGGTTGGGCGAGGAACCAGGGGCGCCATAGTCCGCGATCATCCGGCCTTGAGAACTCTCGAGAATGTAATACCCCGTGAAGGGAAACGAAATTCTGGCGCAAGAAGGCGCCGAATTGCGGGGCGGCGCTGGACCGAGCGAATCGTGAAAGAGGGGGAGGCTGCCGTCCCGGTGGCGCAGTGCGCCCCGGAAGGACGCCATGCGCGCCGCCGCTTCGGTGAGATCGGAGGGGGCGGGGCAGCCTCGATCAGCTAGCGTTCGGATCACATCTTCCAGCAGGTCCGTCACTCGCGCGTGATAATAGGGAGAGCGCTCACAGTGACCGCCGTCGGGAAGAACCTGTTGGGAGATCTCAGCCCGCAGCAGAGCGAGGCCGGCGGCTCGCCAGCGCCGCGCCGGAGCTCCTTCGAAATGAAGCCCCGCCATCAGCAAGGCGCGGGCGTTCTCGAGCAGGTGATTCCCGCCCAGATGGTGTTCCAGATTGATTTCGAGAAAAGCCGCTTGCTGTGCCAGAGACTGCTCGATGCGGGCTTTGAAGCGAGAGGCCGAAGTCGAACTGCCCGGCTCTTTCTCATTTTGGAGATGGAGGGCGCCCTGAAGAGCCCGCAGCCAGTTTACGATTCGCAGCGACGTGGGATAGGGGTGCCAGCCGGGCCAACTGCCCGGCGGGTTCGAGTCAATCCAGCTTTCGATCTGCCGCGACAGCGTTTCAGCGTCGCACGCTTGCGCCCAGTCGAAATAGTGCAAGTGGAAGAGCCAGAGCAGAGAGCGGCCGGGCGGGTTCCAATCGACGGGGTTGTTGAAATCGACGGTCTCGTTGAGCAACGAAAAACGATTGCTCCCGCCGTCGCTGCTGCCGGCGATTGCCGGGCGAGACGAAAAGGAATCAGGGTTGGTCTGGCAGGCGCGCGCGGCGAGCTCACAATAGGTCGCGACAGCCGAGGGAAAGCGGGGATATATTTTCCAGGCTAGCCAGTATTGAAGGCGGCCGGAGATCTGCGTCGCCTGCTGGTACCGCAGGCTGTACCAGTAAGCGGCGAGCCGTTCAAGCGCCCGCTTCATGGGTCTGAACGCCGGGTTCCGGACGGCCGGGTTCCAGCGCGGCAATGTATTCGGCAGCGCGGCGCTCAAAGGAGCAATGTTTAAGAACGTATTCACGGCCATTCTGTCCCAGCGCCCGGCACAGACCAGGATTGGCCGCAAGCTGCAAAATGGCGTCGCGCAGTCCGGCAGGCGATTCCGGTTCGCACGCCAGGCCCGCCTGGGCGGCCTCAAGGAGACGCTCGGCCTCGCCCCGGACTCCCAAGATCACCGGCTTCGCCGAGGCCATGATTTCAAACATCTTTGACGGCAGAACCGTCTCGAAAAGCGGTGAGCGCGCCAGGTGGACGATGCAGGCGCTCGATAGCGACAAATACGAGGGAACCGCCGACCAGGGCAACTGCTCGACGAAAGTCACGTTATCCAGCCCGCGCTCCTGCCGCTGCTGCAACAAAGCTTCTCGCTCAGCGCCGTTGCCCACGAGCAAAAAGTGAATGTCCGCCCGGCCGCGCAGCAAGTCGGCGGCATGCAGAATGGTGGAAACCGAGTGCGCCATACCCAGAGTTCCGATGTAGGAAACGACAAACTTGCCCGCCAGTTCGGGATGGCGGGCCGGCGGAACGTCCGGCCGGAACATGGCTGCATCGACGCCGTTTGGGACGACGGAAAGCCGGGAGGCATCGAGGCCGCGCTCGCAAAGCCGGCGCTTGGATTCTTCGGTCACCACGACCGTTTTCCAGGAGCGATCGTACAATGCGCCCGCCAGGCGGTCCAGCGCCCGATAAAGGCGGGAATCCGCCGAGCAGGCCCGGACCGCGGCCAAAGACTCCGGCCATAGATCCCGCACTTCGAAAATAAAGCGCGCGCCGTATCTCCGGGCGATCCAGCTTGCCGCCTGCGCGCACAGCAACTGCGGGGAGCTGCCGATGACCACCTCGGGCTGAAAATTGAGCAGGCACCCGCGCAGGGCCGCCGAAATGCAGAAACTGGCATAATTGGCGGAGCGCCGCACCAGGCCCCGATTCGCGGCCGGATACAGCCAGGTTCGATACACCGTGACTCCCTGATATTGCTCGGAATCAAAGCCCCGGCGAAATTGGCGTTGGAATCCCGGATAGATCCGGCCGCCGGGATGATTGGGAAAACCGGTGAGCACCCGGGCGTCATGTCCCATGTCGCGCCAGCGGCTCGCAAGCTGCGACACGCGCGCTGCCGGCGCTCCCATTTCGGGCGGAAAATACTGGCTGACGTAGAGAATCCGCATTAGACGCAAGAGACCGGCGCACCGGTTTGGAGCGACCGCATCGCGGCAAACGTCGCCCGGGTGGTGCGCGCGAGACTCTCAAAATCGATCGGCGCCGGGCCGCCTTCCCGCACGGCCTTTAGGAAAGCGCCGATTTCCGCGCGGTGCCCTTTGTCCTGGCGGCGCCATTTCCAGCGGCTCCTGTTGCGGCGCTGATGGACTAGCGCCGAGCGGAAATCATCCATCTCAATGACCAAGTCGGGTCCGAAAATATCCAGCCGCTCCTTGCTGAGGCGCGCCTGGTTGGCCGTGATGTAATCGATAACGCCGGTCGAGCCGTCTTCCAACGTAAGATTCAATTGCGCGCCGCCTTGGGGCGAGCCCGCCGCGTACACCTGAACCGGCAGCGAACCGGCCAGAAATGCGATGAGATCAATGAAATGGCACACCTCGCCGACAATGCGTCCGCCTTCTTCGGCCCGCGAGAGCCAGTGATCCGGCGGCAAAGGGCCGGCGTTAATGCGGTAGTTGAAGCTGAGGCGACCCCTCCGCGAGGCCAGTAACCGCCGGGCTTCGGCGGCGAAAGGCGAGAAGCGGCGATTGAAGCCGGCCATCAGCAAGCGGCCCGCGCGCCCGTGCGCTTCTGCGATTTGTTCCAGCTCGACCGGCTCGATGCACAGCGGCTTCTCCACGAAGACGTGTTTGCCTGATTCGAGAGCCCGGCATATCAGCGGGCCGTGGCTGGCATGCGGGGTGGCGATGAAAACGGTGTCCACATCCGGTTGAGCCAGAAGCTCGCCGGCCGAAGTCAGCGCAGCTCGAAAGCCGAATCTCTGGGCCGCTTCGCGCGCCCGGATGCCGTTCACCGAAGCGATGGCGGCAAGCTGCACGTCTTTGTGCTCCGCGATGGCCGGCAGCAAGACACTGCGGGCGAAGGACCCCGCCCCGATGCAGCCGACAGAAGGCCGACCCGGACGCGGAGTGCGGGCGGAGAGCGACAGGCGATGGGAGAGGCTCGGCGAGGCGTCAGGATAATGAAAAACAATGCCCATCTGCGGAGCGCCGCCCAGGAGCAGCTCGTAGGCGGCGGGCGCCTCATGGAAGGGATAGCGATGCGTGATCAGATGATCTATTGAAACCCGCCCCCGGGCCAGCAGGTCGAGGAACGCTTCCAGGTTGCGCGTCTGGGTCCAGCGCACATAGGCGTAGGGGTAGTCCCGGCCTTCCACCTCGAAGCTGGGATCGTAACGGCCCGGGCCTGACGAACGGGAGACCACGAATTGCAGTTCCTTGCGAAAGAATTCGTGCCGCGGCAAGTCGGTTTTTATCAAGCCCACGGCGACGACGCGTCCTCTTTCTCGGGCGAGCTGCGCCGCCAGTTCCACAGGGGCGCTGGACGCAGAGTCGGCTGTGATCAGGACAGCGTCCGCGCCGTGGGGCGTGCCCGCGACTGAGCCTGGATTCAGGGAAGGGAGATCGCCGTTGGCAACGGCGACGGTCGCCCCGGCGCGCTGCGCTAACTCCACGCGAGCCGGATCGAGATCCACTGCGACGACACGGCATCCGGCGGCCAGCAGGAGCTGGACTGTGATCTGCCCCAGCAATCCGAGGCCGATGACGGCCGCCGTCTCTCCCAACTGTACCCGGGCCAGGCGCACGCCTTCCAGCGCGATAGCCCCGAGCGTCGCAAAAGCCGCGTGCTCCACGGAGACCGCTTCCGGCACCCGAGCCACGAGCGTCCGCGGCATGGCCACCAGTTCGGCGTGTGAAGCGTAGTCTTGTCCGGCGCAAGCCACCAGATCGCCCGGACGGAGGTCTTCGATCCCGGCGCCTGCCTCAACTACTCGGCCACACGAGCTGTAGCCAAGGGCGACCGTATTCTCCGTCTTCTCACGGATCGCGCGAATGGTGGCCGCCAGGCCCTCGCGTTCGAATTTGGACGCCACGCGGGCGACGAGATCGGGCCTCTCCCAAGCGGTATGCAGGACCGACTGCCGCCCCAGCTTTAACATATGCCGCTCGGTGCCGGCGCTCACCGCGGAGGCGAGCGTTTGCACGAGCACAGCGCGAGGTCCACATACCGGCGAGGGGACCTCAAGCAACTCGACCGCACCCGATTTCCGGTTTTGTACTAGCTGCCGCACGTCAATCTCCGCAATGCCAAGAAACCCAGCCCAACCCCGTCTCTCTTATGCAGCTTATTGGAAGCCTGTGAACGGCCGCAAGGCAGCTTGCTTGCTACGCCGGCTTGAGCGGCTTGACATTGGGTGGCCGCTGCTCCGCTGTGGCTGGCGCACAATCAGAAAATTGTATAGATGAAAGGAGCGAGGGCGGAACTTTGGGCGAAAAGCAGCAGAGCGCCCAGCAGAAGTAAGACGATCACAATGGGCAGGAGCCAAAGCTTCTTGTTCTGCCGTAGAAAGAGCCAAAATTCGTGAAGCAACGACGGGCCGCTCATTTTCAGAAAAGTCTCTCGAACTGATTGCGATCCTGCCGCGTCCGGGGGCGCGGAATCCAGTAACTCGGCTGCGCGGCAGCGCGGCGGTGCAGCGGGTCCCGGCCCGCCATCCGCAGAATAAAGCCCAGCGGGGTCAAAACTCCATAGTACATGACAGAGAGAATGATGCGGCTGTTGATGTAGCCCAGGGCCGCCGCGAACTTCATCCATGCCCGATGGAATCGGAGCGCTTGCCGCGGAGCGAGCAACGCCGCCAGCAGCAGCAGAATACCCGCCCCTCCGGCGATTTCAGCCCGCAGCCAATGGTGTCGCAACAAGCTCAACGCCCCGGCAAAGGTCAAAACCGCGCCTACGGAAAGCGTGGTCTTTCGGGCCTGCGCGCGGCCGGGAGCGGGGTTAATCAAGCTGGAATTCCTCCTGCCAGGTCCTGGCTTCCACAAACTCGCCCTGCTCCCGCTTGTCCAGAATAAAGTCACCGAGAACCAGGTAATCCATTTCCGTCCGCATGAAGCACGTGTAGGCCTGCTCGGGAGTGCACACGATCGGCTCGCCACGCACGTTGAACGAGGTATTTACCAGCACCGGACAGCCGGTGAGCCGTTCAAAAGCGCATAACAGATCGTAATACAACGGATTTTCTTCCCGCCGCACGGTATGGATCCGGGCCGAATAATCGACATGCGTTACGGCGGGAATCGTCGACCGGGGTACATTCAGCTTTTCGATTCCAAACAACTGCTGCTGCTCTTGGGTCATGGGAAGGCGCCGGTGTTCACGGACCGGCGCCACCAGTAACATGTAGGGGGAATCGCAATCCATCTCGAAATAATCGGCCACCCGCTCGCGCAGCACCGAAGGAGCAAAAGGGCGAAAGCTTTCCCGAAACTTGATCTTAAGATTCATCACCGACTGCATGCGCGGGGAGCGCGGATCGCCCAGGATGCTGCGCGCGCCCAGGGCGCGCGGCCCGAACTCCATGCGGCCCTGAAACCAGCCGATCACTTTCTCTTCCGCCAAAAGGGCCGCGACCCGGGCGCACAGTTCCGCACCCGTAGCCCGGGTGTAGCGGGCGCCGGACGATTCGAGAAACTCCAGAATCTCGTCCGCCGAATACTCCGGGCCAAGATACGACCCTGACATGCCGTCCGTGCGGCCGCGGCAAACAGCCCCGGCGGACCGGGGTTGATTATAGTACTGATACCATACAGAGAGAGCGGCGCCCAAAGCTCCACCAGCGTCTCCCGCGGCGGGCTGGATCCAGAGGCTTTCGAACGGCCCTTCGCGGAGAATGCGGCCGTTACCCACGCAGTTTAGCGCCACACCGCCGGCCAGGCAAAGATTCCTTTCCCCGGTCTGCCGGTGCACATGGCGCGCCATGCGCAGCATGGCTTCCTCGGTGACGTCCTGCACTGAACGGGCCAGATCCATCTCGCGCGCGGTCAAGGGCGATTCGGGCCGCCGGGGCGGACCGCCGAAGAGCTCGTGGAAGGCCTCGCTGGTCATGGTGAGACCCTGGCAATAGTTGAAATAACGCATGTTGAGGCGGAGCGAGCCATCCTCCCGCAGATCGACCAGTTCGTCGAGAATTTTCTGCGTATACCGCGGCTGGCCGTAGGGCGCCAGCCCCATGACTTTGTATTCTCCGGAATTGACCTTGAAGCCGGTGTAATAAGTAAAGGCGGAATAGAGCAGGCCGAGGGAATGCGGGAACCGCGTCTCGGCGAGCAGATCAATCTGATTCCCCTCGCCGCGGCCGTAGCTGCTGGTCGCCCACTCGCCGACGCCGTCAATAGTGAGGATAGCTGCCGATTCGAACGGCGAAGGGAAAAAGGCGCTCGCGGCGTGCGACTCGTGGTGTTCGGTAAACAGCACTTTGCCTTTAAAGCCGCACTGTCTGGCGATCTCTTCGCGCATCCAAAGCTTCTCCCGCAGCCACAAGGGCATAGCCTGAAGGAAGGACCGCAAGCCGCGCGGGGCATAATCCAGATAGGTTTCGAGCAGGCGCTCGAACTTTTGCAGCGGCTTGTCGTAAAAAACGACGGCTTCCAGCTCGCTGGCCGAAATGCCCCCCTGGCGCAGGCAAAAAGCTACGGCATGGGCTGGGAAGCGATGATCGTGCTTTTTCCGCGAAAAGCGCTCCTCTTGCGCCGCCGCGACAACGGCTCCGTCGCGGACAAGGCACGCCGCTGAATCGTGATAATAGGCGGAAAGGCCGAGAATCCACATCGGCGTACGGTTTATCTTAACATCGGCCGGCAGCGGCCCAGGTTGTTGCTAGACTGTGTGCTGGATCGGCCGGCGCATCGCGAGTCCCGCACCCGCCGACGGCGCCCGGGCGGCTGCGCTCCGGGGTTGCGGGAGCTTTTCCGGCGAGTCGCGCGAGCGGGGGCGTGATCCAGGAATCGCATGCGCCGGCGTCCGCCAAAAACCACCATGTGCGGAATTGCAGGCATCTTCGGGCAATCGGATGAACATCTGGCGCGGCAGTTCTGCCGCGTGCTCGAACACCGGGGTCCGGATGATGAAGGATTTCTCACGTCCGCTTCGGGCCCGATTACGCTGGCAAGCCGCCGCTTGGCGATTCTCGATCTGAGCCCGGCCGGCCATCAGCCGATGCAAACAGCCGGCGGGCGCTGCACGCTGGTCTACAACGGCGAGGTTTACAACTTTGCCGAGATCCGGAGCGAGTTGCAGTCCCGCGGGCGCCAATTCCGCAGCCGCGGCGACACCGAAGTGGTGCTCGAAGCTTTGGCCGAAAAAGGAACCGCGGCGCTCGGCGAATTTAACGGCATGTTTGCTCTGGCTTTTTGGAACGCGCGAGAGCGGAAAGGACTGCTCGCCCGGGATCCCTTCGGCGTCAAACCGCTTTACTATGCGCCCCTGCCCGGCGGGCGCTTGATTTTTGCCTCCGAAATCAAGGCGTTGTTGCTGCATCCGGAGCTTGCAGCGGGCCTGAATCTCTGCGCCCTTCCGCAGTATCTGGCCTTTCTTTGGACGCCAGACCCGGCGACGCTCTTCGAAGGCATTTACAAACTGCCTCCCGGCCATTTGCTGGAGTGGCAGGAAGGAGCCTTCTCGATCCGCCGCTATTACGAGTTGCCGGCGCTTGCTTGCAGGGAAGAGGTGAGCGAAGAAGGAGCCGTGGAAGGCCTGCGCCTGCATCTCCGGCGGGCCGTGCAGCGGCAGCGGGTGAGCGACGTGCCGGTGGGATTGTTTTTGAGCGGCGGCCTCGATTCGAGCGCCTTGCTGGCGGAGATGGCAGGCGCCTCTCCGCTCGGCCCGGCAGCCAGGCAAGAGATTCGATGCTACACAGCCGGCTTTCCCGCAGAGGACAATGCCTTCGACCAGTTCGGCAGCGACCCGCCGTATGCCCGCGCCGTGGCCCGCCGTTTCGGAGCGCATCTTCGGGAATTTGAGATTCGGGCCGGCATGACGGATTTGCTGCCCAAACTGCTCTATCATCTGGACGAGCCGCTGGCCGACCCTGCCGTTATTAATACCTATTTGATTTGCAAGCAGGCCCGCGAAGACGGCGCAAGAGTGCTGCTCTCCGGACAGGGGGCTGACGAACTGCTGGGCGGTTATCGCCGGCATATCGCGCCGCTGCTCAACGAGCGGCTGCAAGGAGCGCCGGCGGCTCTGCTGGGGGCCGTGGCGCGGCTGTCGAAACGCTTGCCGGCGGGCCTTGCAGGCCGCGCGGGCGGCGCTCTGCGCCGGGCGCGCAAGCTGCTGGAGCCGGTGAATCGCCCGCCCAGCGAGCAGTTTGTTCACTATTGCCAGTGGCTCCACGACGATGACGTCCGCTCGCTCCTTGCGCCGGAGGTGCTCGCGACGCTCGGCTTGTGGCGGCATCCCTCGGCGTTCACGGAGGAAGTGCTCGGCCAGTCTCCATCCGGGGGGCTGCTGGACCGCATGCTCTATCGCGATTTGAAAACGTTTCTGCCCGCCCTGAATCTCACCTACACCGACAAAATGAGCATGGCGGCGAGCGTGGAAGCGCGCGTGCCGTATCTCGACCTCGAGCTGGCCGAATTCTGCTGGCGGCTGCCGCAGCGATACAAAGTGCGGGGCGCAACCGGCAAGTGGCTGCTGCGGCGCGCCATGCGCGGAACGCTGCCCGCCGAGGTGCTGTGGCGCTCGAAGACGGGTTTCGGCGCGCCGGTGCGGCAATGGATGCGGCACGAATTGAAAGAAATGGCGGCAGACCTGCTCTCCCCGGCAGCGCTGCGGGCGGGCGGCGTTTTTTGCGCGGAAGGCGTGGAAGCTCTGCGAGCGAGCTTCGCCGACGGGCAAGGCGACCATGGCTATACGTTGTGGGCGCTGCTGGTCTTTCAATTGTGGCGGGAAGTCTTCCTGCGACAGCCGGCGGCTCGCTAACCCACCCGGCGGGCCAAGGCAAAGAGGGAAGTTCCTGTCTTCGACTCGCCGCGCAGCGAGCGGGTCTGGCTCAGGCCGAAGGCGGCGCGCATCAGCAGCGGCGCGGGCCAGGGAGGCAGAGCCAGATAGCGTTTGTAAGCCGCGGCGGGCGCTTCCGCCCTTGCGGCGCGCGGCCTGCGGCCCCGCTGGCGCTTGAGCAAAGGCACCATCCAGGAGCCCCACCAGAGCATGTGCTCGATCACTAGTCCCGTTCCGGAGAAAGCCTGCCGGAGCGACTCGGGCAAATAGCGGCGCCGGTGGCCCTGTACCACGTCGAAGTCGGAGAACAGCTCCGGGAGGGCGGGCACGCCGACAATGGTAAATCCCCCGGGCTTGGTTAGTTGCGCCAGCCGGGCCACAGTGCCGCGATCGTCATCGAGATGCTCGATTACGTCCAACGCCAGCACGGCATCGTATTGCTCGGCATGCGGAGGGAGCGGCCGGGTCAGGTCGGCCTCGATAAGCTCCCGGCCCGGGCGGTCTAGCTTCTCCAGGGACCGCCGGGCGATATCCAGGCCCACAGCCCGATAGCCCGCGCGTTCGAGCGCTTCCAGGTTCAGGCCCCAGCCGCATCCGGCTTCGAGCACCCGCGCCGGCGGGAGAACATTTACTTTCTTCAGCAAGGCCACCGCCATGCGAGCGCGCGCCTGGTACCAGGGATGGCGAGAAATGGGGCCCGCCAGATCGGTCAGAATGTCTTCGGACATGCCCTCACTGGCATTGCCGCTGGACCATTGAACAATCATGGGCGAGCAATCCGGACACAGCCACGCGCTCGTATGCTAGGGCTCGGCATCTGCGGCTATTCTACCTGCGAAGGCTGCCGGGAAAAACCCAGTGAGCGGCTTACAACCCAGCGCGGGCGGAGCTTGACTTCGTCGTAGATCCTCGCCAGGTATTCCCCGATCAGCCCCAGAATCAGCAATTGAACGCCTCCGAGAAAGAAGACCGAAACGATACCCGCAGCCCACCCGGGGATATCGGCTGCCACGTGCCCCATAAATTCCAACCCCGAGAACCGCCAGATCGAAACGAGAAGGACCACCAAAGCGCACAGGCCGACGATCGATAGCCCGAACCAGGTGGCGAGCCGCAAAGGAAAGGTGGAAAACGAGAAAATTCCGTTCAGAGCGAGCCGCAGGAGCTTCCGAAAGGGATATTTGGTCTCGCCGGCCGCCCGCGCGCTGCGCTCGTAGGGGATGCCAATCTGCCGAAAGCCGGCCCACGCGCGCATCCCCCGGACGAATATGTTGCGTTCGGGCATGCTGCGCAGCACATTGACCACGCTGCGATCCATGAGGCAAAAATCGCCCGTATCGAGAGGAATGTGAATGTCCGCGATCACTCGCAGGAGGCGATAAAAAATGCTGTAAGCGGCCCGTTTCAGCGGTCCTTCTTTACGTTTTTGCCGGACGGCGTAGACAACCTGATAGCCGTCTTTCCAGCAGCGCAAGCAGGTGGCCAGCAGGTCGGGCGGGTCCTGCAGATCGGCGTCAATGATAGCGACAGCTTCCCCGCTGGCGTAGGCCAGGCCTGCGGAAATAGCGGTTTGGTGGCCGAAGTTGCGGGAAAAACTGATAACTTTAAAACGCCCATCGCGGCGGTGCATTTCCGAAAGAATCTCCAGCGTGCGGTCCGAAGAGCCGTCATCCACGAACACCAGTTCCCACGATATGCCGGCTCCGCCAAGCGCCTCGAGCAACCGCTTTTCCAACATCGGCAGGACCGCTTCCTCGTTGAAGCAGGGGATCACGACACTAAGAGTCGGCCGATCGGGAGATTCAGGCATGGGTAGATACAGACTCCGCGGGCTTTTGGGCGGCCCACGATTCCCAGCTTATCCGGGCGCGCCGGTAAAACCCGAAGCGATAGGCCAAAACCAGCCGGATCATGCGAACCCCCAGGGAGAAGGCCTTCCAGAAATCCCCGGTGACGGACGACCGCCCGACGCGGCGGCGGTAATTCACGGGAATCTCGACGAAAGGAATCTGGTGAGCAATCACTTCCATCAGCAGTTGAGAGCCAAAATGAGAGCCGCCGATCGCCAAATGCGGACGGATCAGATCCAGAGCCTCCCGGCGGAACAATCGGAGCGTGCAGCCCATGTCGGTTAGAATGGTGGTATTGAACAAGAACTCCGTCAGCTTCGCGACCGCCACGTTCCCCGACTTGAGGAACCAGCCCATATTGGCGCCCTCCCAAATGAACTCGCGGGTGGTGCGAGTGCCAAAAACCACAGGCATGTCGTCGGAGTAAGCCAGCAGCTTGATCACGTCGTGGCCGCTGAAAGTCCCATCGGGTTCCGCCAGGATGATGAGCTCCGCCGAGCACTCGTCAATGCCGCGAAGCAGCGCGTAGCCATAGCCCTGCCGGCTTTCAAAAACCTCGCGAGCGCCCGTGCCTGCTATCTCCTCCGAGGTACCCGGAGCCGCATTGTTATTTACGACCAGAATTTCGTCCACCAGGCCGCCGGCCCAGAAGTCGAGAATGGCGGAGCGGATCGAATCCTTTTCGTTATAGGTCGGAAAGACAACGGCGACTTTCTTATCGTGCCACATCCGGATTATTTTCGTTAACGCGGAGAACCAGAATTGTATCGGCCACACCGGCAAAACGCCGCACCACGGAACATCGCTCCAGAGAAAAGGCGCGGGCCTGCCGGATTTCATCCTCCCGGCCGGCGCGCGAGGCGACGGCGAGCGGGAGGGGGAAATCCGGGTCGAGAAACAAACGCAGCTCCCCGCTCGCCACGATATAACGCCACTTACGCCTTTGTTGCGCGGCTATCCAGCCGGACGCGTCCGGACCGCGGCCGTTTTCCGCCTCGAGCCGGCGAAGATACAAGTATTCGCTGCTGGTGAAATCTTTGTCCCAGAAAGCGAACCAAAACACATCGTTGCCGAGCACGGGATCGTCACCGGGAATCACGCGGCGCAATTCGGCCAGGCGCGAGGAGAAGGGGACGTCCTGCCGGGCCTTCCAATGCCACAGACCCAAGTTTAGCGCGCAGGCAGCCAGGAGCAAGGCCAGAGCGCCTCGCGCGATCCGCCGCGCGGGAAAAGCCTGGAACAGACGCGCCATCCATATAGCGAACAGCGGCCAGGGCAGAATCAAATACCACCCAAAGCGATTACTCATGAAAAGGAGAGCGACCGCGAAAAAAGCGCTCCAGGCGGCCACCAGGGCGCGCCCGGTACGGCCCTCGCGGAGCCACAACCAGACCCCGGCGGCCAGAATGCAAAGGCCTTCGAGCGCATGCCGATGCCCTCGGGCGTCCCAAAACCAGTCCGTGTAGCGTTGTATTTCCATCTTGAAAGCCGCGGCCAGGCCAAGATCGGCGATGCGGAGCCCGTGGGTCTTTCCGCCGTATACGGCTGCTTGATGGAGCATCGCCTGCGGATTGGGCCAGTAATGCAGCCTCAGCCAGAAAAGCACTCCGGCGGCGACGCCCGCCGAAAAAATAGCTCCGCCCAACCAGCGCACCCGGGCCGGCTCTCGGCGCAGAAACAGCCAAAAGAGAAACGGGATGAAGGCGATCAGAAAACCGTTCAGATGGACGTCTCCCGAGAGACCCATAGCCAGGCCGGCGGCAGCCAATTTCACATAAGGCTTTCCAGGGCGGGCGGAGGCGGCGAGCCACAGGCTCAGCAAAAAAAACAATGCCAGCAGCATATCCGGGCGCGCCCAGCGGCACGCGTCGAAAAACTTTCCGGAGGCGGCCAGCAGCAGCGGAGCAAGCACCGCGGTCTGCCGGTCCCACAGAACGGCGGCCAGAGCTGCCGTGACCGTCAGCACGCCAAGGCCGGCCAGAAACGAAGGAAGCAGCGCATGGAGCAGGGACACGCCGCCAAAATGCAAGAATAGGCCCTGGAAAGCAGCAGCCGTGCGGCCGAAGGCCCACACATCGGCTCCCAAGCCCGCGGCATCCTGGTAGCCCGGCACTCCCGGGCGGCCCGTATTCCAGAATTGGTAGGCGGCCGAAGCATAGCAGCCGTCGTCGTCGTTAGGGAAGGCAGGCACGCGACCGAGAGTGGCGGCATTATACAGGAGCAGGATGCCGATGGCCGCCAAAGGCCACAACCGGCCTGTTCCGCTATCAATTTTCACCGCCGCGGATTCGGCAGCGGCCTGTTTCATGGTTTTCCCGGAAGATGGAGGCTGTAAATCTGAATCGAGCCCGCTTTCCCGTAGTTGTATTCGGCCAGCGGAGTCATGTTTCGCGCAAGGAACGCCCATTGGGAGGGAAGCAAAAATTCTCGGAATACCTTGTCCACCACGACAAATTGCACCTGTTGCCGGTTCAAATATCGCCTGAAGGCCTGCTCCCAGGGAAGATCGGGCGCCCAGCGCTGGACGAAATTGGCCGATACGACACTGCGCAGGTTGCGGTCGCGGGGAAAATAAAACCAAAGGTTGTCCGCTGCCAAAAACGGCTTATCGCCCGCATGCCGGAGAACATCAGCCCGGACGCGGCCCGGCAACGGCACATCGCGATGCGCCGCCCAGTAGCCCATCTGCGCGCAATAGAACGCGATCAGGGAAAGCCCGGCAAGAAAAACCACGCGGCGAGATGATCCAAAAAACGCAGAAGCGATCAGAATGCTGCCGAGCGGGTAGACGGCGGCCATGTAGCCGGCATGGGGCAGCGCGGAAAGGATCGCCAGAAACACGTGAAAGAGCACGACGATTGCCGCAAGCCGCCGGACGGGGTTGCGCCGCATCAGACCCGCACATACGCCGGCGGCAAGAAAGAAGCCCTCCAAGGCATACCGGTGATAACGCGCATCCCAAAAATACGAGCGGTAGCGAGCCACGGCGGAGGTGATGATGGCCTTGGGTCCGAGCAAGAGGGGCGAGGGTCCCGCCGCTTGCCAGAATCCCACCCATTGTATGCGCCACAGATCGGGCTGCGACCAGGCGTGATCGTAAAGCCAGAGAAAAGCCGCGGGAGCCGCGCCCAGGCAAACCAGGGCCGAATTCCGGATTCTGCCGGCCGGCTCGGATGTGAGCACGGCGGCGGCCAGCGCGGCGATCAGGGCGGCGCCGATCATATGTACTTCCAAGGACAAACCCGCGATGAACCCGGCGAGTAAAAAAAGCCGCCAGTCGTCATTTCGGAGAGCCCGCAGCAAAAGCAGACAGCAGACCACGGTAAAGAGCATCAGAAGCGGATCGGGCCGCGCAGTGTGGGCGAGCATTTGCGCGGGAACCGAGAGCAGCCACAGGAGGCTGCCTGTGGCGGCTAAAAGTTCGGGGACGCGGCACTCCCGTGCGATGAGGAGAACCAGCGGAACGCTGAACCACACCGCCAGCAGGCCAGGCAGCCGAGAGGCAAAACAGTTGGGGCCCAAAGCCAGCTCGCAAAGTCCGACGAGGGCCGCCGGAATCCGGCCGTACATGATCAAATCCCGGTCGAGATCGAACAAACCTTTATCCATGGGCAGCCCGGCGCGGCCCGTATGGACGAAAGAAAAAGCTGCTGCTGCATACGCCCCGTCATCCACAGTGGCCGCGTACGGAATCTGCTCGAGCAGAATAAGGTCAAACGCGAGAATCGCCCCGGCGAACGCCCAGAAAAGGAGAGCGAGCCGGCGGCGCGTCCAGTTTGGGCGAGCGGCGCCGGCGGCGCCAGGCCCGGCCTCAAGAGAGTCACGGAAGAACGACATTTTTTAAACGTCTGAAATCAAATCGTTGCGCCCGGGAGCCGGCCGGGGCCCCGCCGGGGGGTCTATTCTGAGTTCGAAGCCCGACTTTGGGATTCGTGTGGAGGAGTGATGACGATTCGAGGACTGGCCTGGCTTCTGTTTGCAACTTTGGGCTGCGCGCAGACGCAAATCGATTTGACGCGGCAGGCTCGCAAAGCTTTACCTTATGCCCAAGGAGGCACCAATGCAGCCGATCAGATCACGGCGCGGAGGAATGTAGGAACGCC
>DASREK010000330.1:0-3283 GCA_035652135.1 Bryobacterales bacterium
CTGGCCGTCTACGCGAATCCGGCGGATCTCGTAGCTCTGCGGGTCGATGGTGAAAACGGCCTGGCTGTAAGACTCCTGTGGCGAGCGGGCTTGCGCCGTGAGTTCGATGCCTTCCTGAGTATTGCGAGTAGTTATCTTTCCGAATTCCTTCTGGAAATCGAGTTTGCCTAGCAAAAAGGCGAGGGGAGCGCGAAGATCGTCGGTTTGCTTCGGCTTGATCCGTTGCACCTGGTTGGAATTGGGGCTGTATAAGTAAAACATCTTGCCGTCAGAAACAAAAAGTTTGCCGGCAGGGTCGCTGTACTCCCAGCGCATCTTGCCAGGGCGGAGCAGGTAGAGGGTGCCGCGCTCCTGCCGCCGAGTTTTGGACGTTCCCTGCTGCCCGGCGTAGGAGACTGATTCCTCAAATTCTACCTTCAGGCTTCGCAGGTGGTTGTAGCGGTCCTCTACAGCCTGGGGGACCGATTTACTCCAGCCCGGAATCGCCGCGCCTAGCAGTCCCAGCACAACCAATACTTTGCCCATCGGTTCAAGCCTCAAGTCATTTTGACGGACGGACATCCCCTTTCGTGTACAGACCTCGCCGCCGGCTCAAGATGCCCGGCGGATCTTCTTCGCTGCCATGATAGCAGGGGCTGTAGTGACGCCGGCTCTAGTCCGGTTTTGTCTGTGCCGGCTTCAGCCCGAGATGATTTCGTCTTGCCGGTTATCCAGATACGCATAAGCGCTGGGCCGGGTGGCTGCCAGCAGGGCAGCCCCGGAAAGCATCAAGAAGCCGGCGCAGCAAAAGGCGGCGGCTGGAGAAAGTGCGGTCCATATTGTTCCTACCAGAGCGCTCGCCGCCAGATCGCCGGCGCCATTTACCGCGCCCAACAAGCCATAAGCGGCGCCGCGGGCTTCTCTGGGCACGAAATCCGCGGTGATGGCTCCTTCCAGCGCGTCCTCGGCGGCGATATAGATGCCTGCCGCCGCAAACAGGGCAGCGAGGATGGGGATGCTATGAAGGTGAAATGCAAACAAACCCGCGGCCCCCAAGGCGGTGACGCCGCCCAGAAAATACCCTGCGGCGAGCAGCCCTTTTTTCGGCGTCCGGTCGCTGAGAGCCCCGATAGGGAACGAAAAGCCGGCGTACAACAGGTTCCGCAAGGCATAAAGCAAAGCGGCAATCTGCGCAGCCCGTATCACGCCGTAGTACGGCGCGAGGAGATTGCCCGCTGCCAGGATGAGTAGGGTATGGGAAAAATCTCCCAGGCCGAAGAGGCCAACGCCGCGCAGAAGCTGTGTGTAGCCTCGTGGGAGGTTCCGGAGCGAAGCGAAAAATCCCAGCTTGCGCCGCCCGGGCGCACGGAGCTCCTTCACCGTGGCCCAAAACACCGCGGCTGCCGAGACCCCGGGTAGAAGGGATATCACGAAAATGATTCGGAACGGCTCGGAGGGAGATGCGGCCGGCAGCACAGACAGCAAGCCCACTCCGATCAGCGGTCCGATCACCGCGCCAAGCGTGTCGGCTGCCCGGTGGAGGCCGAAGGCCTTGCCTACTGCCCGAGGGTCTACCGATTCCGAGAGCATGGCATCGCGCAGCGGGCCTCGAGCGCCCCTGCCGAGCCACGCAACAGCACGCCCTAACAGCACCAGGGGCCAGGAAGCAGCGAGGGCGAAAACCGAGAGCGCCGTGCCGGCCAGAAAATAGCCCACAGTGACGATCGTCTTCCGGCTCCCGATCCGGTCGGAGTACCAGCCCACCCCAAGTTTGACGAAGCTTGAAAGAGCATCGGCCGCTCCCTCGATCCAGCCCAGGGCCGTCGCGGCCACTCCAATTGCCGCTAGAAAGCCTGGCAACACCGCCGTCACCATCTCGTAGCACGCATCGGAGCACAGGCTGGTCACTGCCATGCCGATGACGTTTCGATTGAGCCATCCGGATCTTGCCCAGCCCGGCGGCCTGGTTGCCTTTGAGGCCATCATTCATTATCCGCACCATTTTCCATACCGAGGCGCAACCGCGGGGTCCCTGCTGCCGCATTTGAAGTTACAGCCCGCGCAGGGTGGTATCATACGCCCGTATGAAAGAGCATCTGCGGCTGTTCTCCCTTTTGCTTCTGGTGTGCCTCGGGCGGCCCTCAAAAGGATCGGCTCAGATCACCGTGTTGCAAAACGTCGATCTGATCGACGGCGCCGGAGGCGCTCCGAAACACGGCGTCTCCATCGTGATCGCGGGATCGAAAATCCGGGATATTCGCCCCACGGCTCAGTTCAAGCCGCCTTCCGGCGCGAATGTAATCGACCTGGCCGGCAAGACGATCATTCCCGGAATCATGAACCTGCATGGGCACGTCGGCCTCACCAAAGGCTTGACGCAGGCGAGAGAGAACTTCACTCGCGACAGCATCGAAGCCCAATTGCGTACCTACGCTTCGTACGGCGTGACTAGCGTCGTCAGCATGGGTTCCGACATCGATCCCGCTCTGATGCTGCGCATCCGGGACGAGCAGCGCGGCGGGCGCCTCAACGGCTGCGCAAGAGTCTATTCGGCCGGGCGCGGCTTCACGGCCGTAGGCGGATATCCTGCCGTGCTGCCGGGCAATCAAGGCGTGCCGTTTGAAGTGGCGACATCCGCCCAGGCGCGAGCCTACGTCGATCAATTGGCGAAAATGCGCGTGGATCTGATCAAGATGTGGGTGGACGACGAACTGGGCCGCTATCCCAAGCTTGCGCCGGAGTTGTATACGGCGATCATCGAACAGGCGCACAGGCACAAGCTGAAGGCGGCCGCACACCTTTTTTACCTGGCTGACGCCAAGCGTCTGCTGGACGCGGGAATCGACGCGATGGCGCACAGCGTCCGCGATGCCGACGTGGATGACGACCTGATCGCCAAGCTGAAACGAAATAACGCCACAGCCATACCGACCCTCTCGCGGGAATACTCGACCTTCGCCTACGCCCAGCCGCCTTCCTGGCTGGATGATCCTTTTTTCCAGCGGGCGGTTGCGCCCGAGACGATCGCGACCCTGAAGAGCGAGTCCTACCGGAGCCGCCTGACGAGCAATCCCGATTTTCCGCGTTACCGGGGCTTTTTCGAGACCGCTATGCGAAATGTGAAGAAGCTGCACGACGCGGGAGTGCGGATCGGGTTTGGCACCGATACCGGGCCGCCGGGCCGTTTCCCCGGGTTTTTCGAGCACCTGGAGCTGGAACTGCTGGTGCAAGCAGGCCTGACGCCCATGCAGGCGCTCGAAACGGCGACCAGGAACGCCGCCGAATACCTCGGTGTGTCGCGTGA
>DASREK010000331.1:0-13933 GCA_035652135.1 Bryobacterales bacterium
CGAGAATTGCATCCGCCAGGGCTGGCGTTGGACATCGACACGCCCGAGGACATCGCGGAGCTGCTGGCGCGGGCCCCGGAATCAAAGATTGCGAGACTTCTCGAGGGGAAATGTCCATCCGGGTCGCGGGCTTAAGAACGCTGCCGGAAATCCGGCAGGGAGATGATCTGGCGCTGCTGATTCGCCGCGCAGCGGAATTGGAAAATCAGGCCATCGACGCGCGGACGATCGTGGTTGTAGCGCAGAAGATCGTTTCGAAGGCCGAGGGGGCGGTGGTAGATTTGCGGCAGATAGAGCCTTCGCCGGCGGCGGAGCATTGGGCCGCGCTGTGGAGCGAGGAGAGCCGCCAGAAGAAGGATGCCCGGTTGATCGAGCTGATTCTGCGCGAGTCCCGGCGCATCGTGAAAATGGACCGCGGCGTGCTGATCGTCGAGACGCGCCACGGCTTGGTTGCGGCCAACGCGGGGGTCGATCAGTCGAATCTGGCGGGCGAGGATTTGGCTTCCGTGCTGCCGCGCGATCCGGATATTTCTGCGGAGCGCATCCGCTGCGGCCTTGGCTGCGGAGTAGTGATCATCAGCGATACCTTCGGGCGGCCGTGGCGGGAAGGCCTGGTCAATGTCGCTATCGGGGTTTCGGGCATGGCGCCGCTGGAGGATTACCGGGGCGCCCCGGACCGCCACGGACGAATTCTGCATGGCACGGTGATTGCTACGGCGGATGAGATTGCTGCTGCGGCGGGCTTGGTGATGAAAAAAGCCGCCGGCGTGCCCGTGGCGCTTATTACAGGGATGGAGTGGAAGGGGGCGGCGGGTTGCGGCCGTGACTTGATACGTCCCCGGGAAACCGACCTTTTTCGCTAAGCGCCGCGAGGCTCCGCCTCTGCCACGTGTTGTAAGCCTAATTAATTCTCCGGGTTACGTGAAAAAACGTCCACCGCTCGGGCCGCGCCCTCACCGTTCAAGGAAGTAATTTCACCATTCGGTGGTTTCCCGTTTTCCACCGGCTTGTCCTGGTGCACTATGGCCGGGAAAGACGCGAGTAGTGTCCTCCGAGGTGAATATGAGCACCCAACCCGTCGTTAACGCCACGCCTTCTGCCGCCAGCGGGCTGGTGCAAATTGGCGCATCCCCTTCCTCGATCGAATCGATCATCCAGGCGCGGCTGGCGGAGGAGCGGCTGCGCTTGATGAAAGAAGCCGGGATTCAAAAAAAAGAAACGCATCATTTCAAGCGGCCCGTGGAGCGCGCGTTCACCGCCGAAGAGCGGGGCCGGACGACGATTTTGTTCGGGGGCCTGACTTGGAAGCACGAGAAGCTGGTGCACGGAGCCCTGGAGGGCCTGGGTTACAAGTGCGAGGCGGTGCCGACGCCGGACGTGGCCGCCTTCCAGACCGGAAAGGAGTTCGGCAACAACGGCCAATGCAATCCTACGTATTTTACGGTCGGCAACCTCGTGCAGTACCTCCAGCGCCTGGAAAACCAGGGTATGTCCAAGCACGACATAATCGACCGTTACGTTTTCTTCACCGCCGGCGCTTGCGGGCCCTGCCGGTTCGGCATGTACGAGGCGGAATACCGGCTGGCCCTGCGCAACGCAGGATTCGAGGGTTTCCGCGTGCTCCTGTTCCAGCAATCCGGCGGCTTGAACCAGGCCGAGGCGGAAGCCGGCCTGGAGATGAATCTCGATTTCTTTTTGGGCATTTTGAACGCCCTGAACATGGGCGATTGCATCAATGAAATCGCTTACCTTATCCGTCCTTATGAAGTCCGCGACGGCGAGACGGCGCGCGTGCTCGAGGAAGTGATGGATTACATGCATGACGTGATGGCCAAGAAGCAGCCGTGGAAGCTGAATGGAAACCTGGCCAAATACCTGGCGGGCTTCAGAGATACGGCGGAATATATAGGAAAGTTCCTGGACCAGCTCAAGGGCGACGACTATGTATCAGCACTGCATAAGGTGCGGGACCGGCTGAACACGGTTGAAATTGACCGGCTCCGGGTCAAGCCGATCGTGAAGATCACCGGCGAATTTTGGGCGCAGACCACCGAAGGCGACGGCAATTTCAATATGTTCGCTTTCCTCGAGCGGGAAGGCGCGCAGGTGCTGGTCGAGCCGATCGGGACCTGGATCACCTACATGATCCATCAAGTGGTGCAGCGCTACCGCGACCACAAGGGCCTGGAGGAGGGCGCGGTGCTTCCGCCCGTGTGGAAACTGCACAAGCGCGCCAAGATCGAATGGGCCTATCGCAACAAGGTGGCGAAGCTGCGCCTGGCGGAGGCGATTTTTCGCCGCGAATATCACAAGATTCAGGACGCCTTGGGCGGCGCCGGCCACCGGCTGGTCGATCAATACGAGTTGCAGCGCATCGGCCACCCATATTACAACTCCCGCACCGGTGGGGGCGAGGGCCATCTGGAGATCGCCAAAAATATTTACTACTCGAACAAAGATCTGGCGCACATGGTGCTTTCGCTGAAACCCTTCGGCTGCATGCCCTCCACGCAATCCGACGGCGCGCAGTCGGCCGTGGTGTCGCATTACAAGGACATGATCTATTTGCCCATTGAAACCTCAGGCGAGGGAGAGATCAACGCTCACAGCCGGGTGCAGATGGCGTTGGGAGAGGCGAAAGCAAAAGCGAAACAGGAGTTTGCGTCCGCGCTCGAGCGGGCAGGCCTTACGCTCGAGCAATGCCGGGCTTACGTCGAGGCGCACCCGGAGATGAGGCGGCCTCTGTATCACGTGCCGCACCACAAAGGCGTGATCGGCACGGCCGCCAACTTCGTGCTGCATATCGGCGAGCGTATGCGGGCGGAAAGGAACTGAAGCGCCCCGCCGGCGCAAGATAGGGTGGCGCCGGCGGCGTCGGTTTCGTCGTTTGCCACGGAGAAAACCGTTTCCCGAGGCCGCGAAGCCGGAAGCAGCAGCGGCCCGCGGGCCGGGAAACGATTGGAATGGAAGCGCAGCCGCAAACCAGCGGCTCTGAGCGGGAAATGGACAAAAACTTTCTGGTGGGACTCGACGTTGGCTCCACGACGGTGAAGGCTGTTGTCGTCGATCAAGCGACGGATCAGATTGTCTGGAGCGACTACCAGCGCCACGACACCAAGCAGCCGGAAAAGGTGCTGGAGTTCCTCAAGCGCTTTGACCGCGAATTACCCGAGCTGCGTCCCGAAAACACACGGATGTTCATCACCGGCTCGGGCGGGAACGGGCTCGCCAGGCGGCTGGGCGCAAAATTTGTGCAGGAAGTGAACGCCGTTTCGCTCGCCGTGGAGAAGCTCTACCCGCACTGCGGCTCGGTGGTCGAGCTGGGCGGGCAGGACGCCAAGATCATCATCTTCAAGGAAGATCCGGAAACCGGCCGCAAGAAGAAGTTTCCGTCGATGAACGACAAATGCGCGGGAGGCACCGGCGCGGTGATCGACAAGATTAACGCAAAGCTGCGCATTCCTCCCGACCAGCTCTGCCAGATGGGCTACAAGGGGCTCAAGCTGCACCCGGTGGCCGGCAAGTGCGGCGTTTTCGCCGAGACCGATATCAACGGGCTGCAAAAGCAGGGCGTGCCGCCGGACGAGTTGATGGCCTCGCTGTTTGAGGCCATCGTCATGCAGAACCTGTCGGTTCTCACGCGCGGCAACACGCTGCGTCCGGTGGTCCTTTTATTGGGTGGCCCTAATACCTATATCAAGGGCATGCAGGATTGCTGGAAGACAAACATCCCGAAAATATGGGAAGAGCGGAACTATCCGCTGCCGGAGGGCGTGCCTCCGGAGGACCTTATTCGGACCCCCGAGAATGCGCAATACTTCGCCGCTATCGGCGCGGTGGAGTTCGGCAAGACGGAAGATGAGAGCGTGGGGCGCTACCAGGGCTACCGGGATCTGGAGTGGTACATCAACGTCGGGCGGGAGGAGGAGAAATCCAAGCGCAAAAGCTCCGGCGGCGGGTTATCGAAGTCCCCTGAGGAGCTCGCGGCATTCCGGGAGAAATACAAGCGCAAGCCCTTTTCCCCGGCCGTGTTTCAGCCAGGCGAGGTGGTGGAAGGATTTATCGGCATCGACGGCGGCTCGACGTCCACCAAGGCAGTGCTGCTGTCGAAAGACAAAGACCGCCGCATTCTGGCCAAAGCGTATCAGCTTTCCCGCGGCAATCCGATTGAGGACACGCAGGAAGTGTTGGGCAAGCTGGTGAGGATGGTGGAAGACCAGGGGGCTGCGCTCAAGATTCTCGGCGTCGGCACGACCGGCTACGCGAAAGACATTTTGAAGGACGTGATCGGAGCCGACGCCGCTTTGGTGGAGACCGTCGCCCACACCCAGGCGGCGCTGAAATTCTATCCTCAGGCCGACGTGATCTGCGACGTGGGCGGCCAGGACATCAAAATCATCATTCTAAAAGACGGCCGGGTCAAAGATTTCAAGCTGAATACGCAATGCTCGGCGGGCAACGGGTACTTCCTGCAATCGACGGCCGAAGGCTTCAGTATACCGGTTGAGAAATACGCGGATGTCGCCTTCAGCGCCACGTCGTTTCCCTCGTTCGGGTATGGCTGCGCCGTGTTCATGCAGTCCGATATCGTCGATTTTCAGAGACAGGGCTGGAAGGCGGAAGAGATCATGGCCGGGCTCGCCAACGTGCTGCCCAAGAACATATGGCTCTATGTTTCCCAGATACCCAATCTTTCGGCCGTGGGGAGCTTCTTTGTCCTGCAAGGCGGCACCCAGTACAATCTCGCCGCGGTCAAGGCCCAGGTGGATTTTATCGAGTCGCGTTTCAAGGGCCGCGACGTAAAGCCCACCGTTGTGGTGCATGAGCACGCGGGAGAAGCCGGGGCCATCGGCTGTGCGCTCGAAGCGGGCAGGTTGTGGGACAACGGCCGCCAGTCGAGCTTCATCGGAATGGCCGGCGTCAATACCATTTCCTACAAAACCACGCGCAACGAAGCCACGCGGTGCTATTTCTGCAAGAACAAATGCCTGCGGACGTTTATCGACGTCAAGACGGCCACGCCCAATGAAAGCTACCGCCCGCCGGTGAAAACCAAAGTGCCGATCGAGGCCGGCTCGCAGCGCCTGATTATCGCCACCTGTGAGAAGGGCACGGTGGAAAACATCGAAGATATGCGCGGCATCAAGGCGGGCCTTGACAAGGTGAAAAGCGAAAATCCCAACCTGGTCGAGGTTGCGGCCAAGGCGGTGTTCCGGTCCACGCGGGCGCCGCTGGTGGCGGATCCGATTCCGCGGTTCGCTTTCACCGCCGCACAAAAGAATCGCGTGGAGCTCATGAAGAAACGGGCTGAGATCAAGATCGGGATGCCACGCGTGCTCAACATGTACTCGCAGACCCCGGTCTTCATGGGCTATTTTGAGTCGCTGGGCTTGCAGCCGGAGAATCTGGTGTTTTCCGACTACACGAGCGAGCAACTCTATAAAGAAGGGGCCAAGCGCGGCGCCATCGATCCGTGCTTTCCATCCAAGGTCGCCATCCCGCACATTCACAATCTCCTGTACGTGATCCACCCGAAAAGGAAGCTCGACTACATCTTCTTTCCCATGATCGACTGCCTGACCTCCGACCTGGTGAACACGCAGGGGAGCCGCGCTTGTCCCACCGTGGCCGCCACGCCGGCGGCGGTAAAAGCGGCTTTCACCAAAGAGGGAGACATCTTCAAAGAGAAGGGCGTCGTTTTTCTGGACACCTTTGTGAACATCGGCAAACCCGAGGTTTTGGAACGGCAGCTTTATACTCAGTTCAAAGACATTCTCGGGCTGTCCCCCGAAGAGAATCACCGGGCTGTTCAGGAGGGATACCGGGCGCTCGACTACTACAACAATGTCGTGCAGCGGGGCCAGGGCAGGGAGGTGCTCGAGATGCTCGAGCGGGAGGACAAGATCGGCATTGTGCTGCTGGGCCGCCCGTATCACAACGATCCGGGCATCAACCACGAGATTGTGGAAGAATTCCAGAAGCTCGGCTATCCGGTTTTTGCTCAGGACTCGCTGCCGCTCGATGACGACATACTCTGGCGCCTGTTCGGCGAAGAAGTCGAGCGCGGCGAAATCACGCACCCGATGGACATCCAGGACGTCTGGAAGAACTCGTATTCGGAAAATACGAGCCGCAAGGTCTGGGCCGCCAAATACGTCGCGCGCCATCCGAATCTGGTCGCGCTGGAGCTTTCCAGCTTCAAGTGCGGGCATGACGCGCCCATCTACACGGTGGTCGAGGAGATCGTCGAGCACTCCGGCACGCCCTATTTCTCCTTCAAGGACATCGATGAAAACAAGCCGACCGGCTCCATCAAGATCCGGGTGGAGACGATCCATTATTTCCTCAAGCGGTATCGCGAGGATATGATCGCCAACAAGGGCAAGGAAAAGACAATCGAAGAAAAGTTGAGGGAATTCGAAGCACGCCTCCGCCGCGAGTTGATGCAACAAACTGTCTCGCCGGAGGTCTTCGCCCGCGGCCACCGGGAGACCATTCACGTATCCCTCGACGCCCTTGCCGCATCGAATCCCGCCGCTTCGGGCCTGGCGCACCACGAGCATCACGAGATGGCGGCCGGCGACTGAATCCAGGGCGGAAAAGTACTCCGCCCCGCGGCGCGGCGCCCGAAAACAGGCGATTGGCTCTTTTCAAAGCCGGCGGCGGAAGCCGGAGGCCGGCTCGAATCGTTCGCTGGCGCACAATCCAACTCCCGGCGGTCTTTCCACATGCGTTGTATCCTGAATATTTCGGAGGAATCGTGCAACGCCTTCTGCTGGCCTTTCGGGCCTTCGCAGGCATCCTGTTTCACGGGACTATTTCCGAGCCGTTGGCAGCGGCGCTGGGTCTGGGGAGGAGAACATCCGGCCACCCTTCGCCGGCAGCCGCCCCGGCAAGCCGGCCCGCTGACGGCGCCTTGCAGGTTTTAGGCATCCTCCAGCGCGATTCGCGCCTGATCGATTTTCTCATGGAAGATCTTTCTGCCTATTCGGACGACCAAGTGGGAGCCGCGGTTCGCAGCCTGCACGATGACTGCCGGAAGTCGCTCGCCCGTTATGTTCAGCTTGCGCCGGTTATCGACGGCGTCGAGGGAAGCTTCACCAGTCCCAATATTCCTGAGCCGGGGGCGGTCAAGTTCGTCGGAAACGTTCCCGCCCAGGGGCTGCCGAAAGGCGGCATCTTGCGCCATAAGGGCTGGCGGGCGACCAGGGTTGATTTTCCCGCCCTGCCTCCCGGCCAGGACGCTTCCATTGTCGCTCCCGCCGAGATTGAGATCGAGTAGACCGCCTTGCCGCAACATGTAATTGGAATCGACCTGGGAACCACCAATTGCAGCCTGGCTTTCGCCGATCCGGCGGCAATCACGGATCCGCATCAACTTCCTGAGGTAAAGCTGTTCAGCATCCCGCAGCTCGTGAACCCCGGAGAGGTTCAGGAGGAAACCGTCCTTCCGTCCTTTCTGTTCCTGCCCGGCGCTCTGGATTTTCCCCCTGGTTCGCTGGCCTTGCCGTGGAATCCCGATCCGCCTTATGTGGCCGGACGTCTCGCGCAAAATCGCGGAGTGGAAAACGCGGCCCGTCTGGTGCACTCGGCCAAGTCGTGGCTTTGCCACACGGGGGTTGACCGCAGCGCGGCCATTCTGCCCTCGAACGCTCCGGACGGGGTGAACAAGATTTCTCCTATCGAAGCCTCTCGCGCCTATCTCGATCATCTTCGCTGCGCCTGGGAATGGAAAAGGCCTGACGCTCCTTTCGATCAGCAACAGGTGCTGCTTACAGTGCCCGCTTCCTTTGACGCTGTGGCCCGGGAACTCACGCTGCGGGCGGCTAAGCTCGCCGGCTACCAGGATGTAATTCTGCTCGAGGAGCCGCAGGCCGCCTTTTATGCGTGGATCGAACGGCATCCGGACTGGCGCGAGCGTATCAAGGTCGGCGACCTGATCCTAGTGGCTGACATCGGCGGCGGCACAACGGATTTCACGCTCATTACGGTCACCGAAGAGAACGGCGAACTGAAGCTCGAACGCGTCGCCGTGGGCGACCACATCCTGCTCGGGGGCGACAACATGGATCTGGCGCTGGCCCGCTTCACCGAGCAGCAGCTCGCGGCGAAAAACGTGCGGCTCGATGCGCTCCAGCTCCACGCGCTTTGGCAGCACTGCCGGGTGGCGAAGGAAAAGCTGCTGGAGGAACAGACCACGGCGGCGGATTATCCGCTGACTATCCTTGGCCGCGGAAGCGGCCTGGTGGGAGGAACGATCCGGGCGAAGCTTGCGCGAAAGGATCTCGAGCAGATTCTAATCGAAGGATTTTTCCCTATAACGCCCAGCACGGATACGCCGCAGCGCCAGAGGCGCGTCGGGTTGCAGGAAGCCGGCCTGCCTTACGCGGCAGACCCGGCGGTGACGCGCCATCTGGCGCGTTTTCTGCGCCAGCAAGCGGCTGCATCCGAACACGGGGCGGTGCGGCGCGGGCCCAGCGGGCTTGCCTGCCCTACGCATATTCTTTTCAACGGCGGCGTGATGCGCGCCGCGCAGCTCCGGGAGCGGCTCACAGCCGTTCTTGACGGCTGGCTGCGCGAGGAAGGTTTTGCCTCCGTCCAGCCGCTTTTGGGCGAAGACCTGATGCATGCCGTGGCGCGGGGAGCGGCTTATTATGGCCTCGCGCGGCAAGGAAAGGGCGTGCGGATCCGGGGCGGGGTGGCCCGCACGTACTACGTCGGGATTGAAAGCGCGATGCCGTCCGTGCCCGGTGTTCCCGCACCACTGAAGGCCCTTGCCGTGGCTCCGTTCGGCATGGAAGAAGGCACACAGGTTCAGATTCCCAATCGTGAATTCGGCCTTGTTGTCGGCGAGCCCGCCGAGTTTCGATTTTTCGCTTCCTCGTCGCGGAAGAACGACCCGCCGGGCTCGTTAATCGAGGAGCTCGGGGAAGATTTAGAAGAGCTCTCTCCCATGGAGGTTTGCCTGCCGGGGGAAAACCATAATGAGCTGGTCCCGGTCACGCTCGAGACCGTGGTGACGGAAATCGGTCTTCTCCAGTTGTGGTGTGTGGCGCGGGATGGCCGGCGCTGGAAGCTTGAATTCAACGTCCGGGAACACATCGCCGCATGAAAATTGGGATCGACCTGGGAACTACCAACTCGGCTCTGGCATTCATCGACCCGCAAGAGGCCGAGAATTCGAGTTCTCCGCCCATTCGCATTCAGCCCATTCCCCAGGTCGTCGCGCCTGGGGTCGTTGAGCCGCGCAAAACGCTTCCTTCCTTTCTTTATGTGGCCGACCAGACCTATGTCGGAGCGTACGCCCGCGATCAGGGAGCGCTGGAGCCGACCCGGCTGGTCCACTCGGCGAAATCGTGGCTTTCGAATCCGGAGGTCGATCGCACCGCCAAAATTCTGCCGTGGGACTCTGAGGAGAGCGGCCGCATTTTCTCTCCCGTGGAGGTGTCTGCCCGATTTCTGAGCCATATTCGCGACGCCTGGAACCAGGCCCACGCGGAGCCTTTGGAAAACCAGGACATTGTCCTCACTGTTCCCGCGTCATTCGATGAAGAGGCGCGCGAGCTCACCGTAGCGGCGGCAAAGGAAGCGGGCCTCGAATCGCTGACCCTGCTGGAGGAGCCGGCCGCCGCCTTCTATTCCTGGATCGCCAATCATCTCGGCCAGTGCCGCCAGAGCCTTGCCGACGGCCAAACAGTATTGGTCGTGGATGTGGGAGGGGGAACCTCCGATTTCACTCTGATCCGCGTATCGCGTGACAAAGATGTTGTGAGCTTTACGCGGACCGCCGTGGGCCGCCACTTGCTGCTGGGCGGGGACAATCTTGATTTGACCCTGGCCTGGCTCGTCGAGGCCAAGCTTGGGGCTCAGCTCAGCCTGCGCCAGCGGAATTCCGTTCGCCGGCAGTGCACGATTGCAAAGGAACGGTTGCTTACCGATCCGAGTGTCGACAAGGTCAATATCACAGTGCTCGGCGCGGGCGGATCTCTGGTTGGCGGATCGCTGAAAACGGAAATCCTCCGTCAGGAAGCCCTGGAACTCGCGTTGGAAGGTTTCTTGCCCTTTTGCTCGCCGGCGGATACCCCAAAAGAGGAACGGCGCACGCTGTTTCGCGAACTGGGGCTGCCCTACGTATCGGATCCCGCAATCACGCGGCATCTGGCGGCATTTCTGCATGGGGCCGGGATGTCCGGCGCGCCGGACGCCATCCTCTTCAACGGCGGTTTTTTCATTCCGGAAATCTGCCGGCAGCGCCTGGCGGATGTCATCGAGGGCTGGTATGGGCGGCGGCCGATGATTTTGGAGAACCAGGACCTCGATCTGGCGGTCGCCGTGGGAGCCGCCTATTATTCCTATGCACGGTCCACGGGCTGCGGCGTGCTCGTGCGCGGCGGCTTGCCGCGCGCCTATTATCTCGGTCTGGACGGCGCCGATGCCGCGAAGAGCGCGCGAATGGTATGCCTGGCGCCGCGGGGTAGCGAATCCGGGGAGACCCTGTATTGGGAGCACGAGGATTTACAGCTTGTGGCTAACCGCCCGGTGACGTTTCGTCTTTACAGCTCTCTCACTCGCACCGGCGATGCCCTGGGCGATGTGTTAACTTTGAGTCCCGAGCAGGTGGCCGCCGATTTTCACGTCCATGCCCCCCTGCACGCAGTCATCCGCTTCGGCAAGCGCGCGGGCGAGCGGCTCGTTCCCATCCGGTTGGGAGTCCGGCTGACCGAGGTGGGAACGCTGGAAATCTGGGCCGACTCCAAGGTGAGCGATCACCGCTGGCGATTGCAGTTTGAGCTTCGCAAGCAGGCGGAAATGGCGGAACGAGCCGCTTCGCGCCCGGCCACGGTGATCAACGATGAGGCGCTCGCCCGCGCCCTTGATGTAGTGCGCTCCGGCTTGAGCGCCGATCCGCCGCCCTTTCCCCCCGAGGAGTTTCCCGCCAGACTCGAGCAGGCTCTGGGGTTGGGAAAGATGTCTTGGCCGTTGAGTGCTATTCGCAAGCTGGCGGATGCCCTTCTCGAGCTCGCGGAGGGGCGTAAGCGATCAGGGGCGTGGGAGGCGCGCTGGCTCAATTTGTGTGGGCTCTGCCTGCGCCCAGGTTTCGGCTATCCCGGCGATGATTGGAGAATCGAGCAGATCCGGCGGATCTACGCCGCAGGGATCCAATTTCCCAATCACGTCCAGTGCGAGATCGAGTGGTGGATCTTCTGGGGCCGCGTGGCGGGCGGGCTCAATCGCAACCAGCAGATCGATTTATACCACCATCTGGCGCCTGTGCTGCTGCCTGCCTCGAAAAAGAGGCGGCGGGTGAACACGAGCCTCCTCCGCGAAATGTGGCGTACGGCGAGCAGCCTGGAACTGCTGCCTTCCCAAACCCGCATCGATCTCGGCAATGCCCTGCTGCGGCGGGTCCAGACCGGCGATTTTCGCGAGAGCGAGCTTTGGTGTTTGTCCCGGCTGGGCGCGCGCGAACTGCTCTATGGTCCGGCCAACCAGGTGCTCTCCCCGGCCGTGGTGTCGCGTTGGGTGGAGGTGTTGCTCCCTCTACCAGAGGCGGCGGAAGCGGTTGCGTCGATTGCGCGCCGCACGGGGGACCCGGTGCGCGATCTCTCTCCTTCCCTGCTGGAGGTCGTCCGCCGGGCTCTCGCTGAGAGAACCAATCCGGAGCGCCTGCTCGCCGTGCTGGAAGGTGAGGAAGTCCGCGATCCCTTGCTGTTGAGCCGGATTTTCGGTGAGGAACTGCCGTCAGGGCTGGTCTTCAGAGCCGCCGCCGGCAAGTGATCTGCCGAACTTTCGGCGCCTGGAAATTACTAAGACACTGGATTGATTTAGCTCAGGCGACCCGGGGAATGTCCCTTTGCGGATAGCCTTCCAGTTCGAGCTTGGTCGAAAGAAAATTCAGCAGGTCTTTCAGGGTAATCACCGCCTCCAGGTGATTGTTCTCCACCACCATCAGGCGGCTAAATCCGGTCTTGCTCATCGTGGTAAGCACGTTCATCGCGTCGGTATCGGGGCTGACCGTATTGCCGGCCGAACAAGGCTGGACGATTTCTTGAACATGGCGCCAGGGCCATTGCTGCCGGGGGATGTTCTTGATCTGTGACGTCGTAACGCATCCCACCAACTCCTGTTCGCTGTCTACTACCGGGAACATTTTGTAATGGTGCTTGTAAACATAGTCTTCGACCAGCTCTTGAATGGTCGCGTCGGGCGATACCGTAACCGGGTTGGTTCTCATGAACCGGCGCACCGGCTCGCCGGCGAGAATGCTTCGAATCATAAGCTGCTGGTATGACGCCTGGGACGCTCCACGCAAGAACATACCGATCAGAAACCACCAAACCGCGCTGATGAAGTTGCCGGTGAACAACTGAACCACGGCAAGAATCATCAATACGATCCCGAATCCGGAGCCGATCGAAGAGCTGATGCGCGTGGCCCGGGCCAGATCGCCTTGGCGATACCAAAGTATGGACCGCAAAACGCGGCCGCCGTCGAGGGGAAACGCGGGGATGAGGTTGAATGCGGCGAGCAGCCAGTTGATCCCAGCAAGATATGCGAGCACACCCGCCACCGGCCGGGGCCAGGCGCCAGCCGCCGCCTCATGGATTCCGTAAAAGATGAACCCGATCACGATGCTGGTGATCGGCCCGGCGATCGCCATGGAAAACTCGGCTTTCGCGCTGGGCGGCTCTTTCTCCATTTCGGCCACGCCGCCGAAAATAAAGAGGGTGATGCCTCTCATCTGCAAGTTGAACCGTCTGGCCACCAGAGAGTGGAACAGCTCATGCACAATGATGGACCCGAACAGTCCCGCTGCGCCCGCCACGCCCATCCACCAGTAATCTGAGGTGGTGAGCCCCGGGTCATAGTATGGGAAAAAACCGGCGCCGAGCGACCAGGTCACCAGCGCGGCGATGATGAGCCAACTTGCATCGGCGCGCACCTCGAAACCGAGAAGCTTGAACAAGCGAATTCGCCGCCCGAACATAGGGGCTCTCCTCTCTTTTCGGGGTGACCGGGCGCGCGAGAGAGCAGCACCGCGAGGCCAAGCCCCGGGGTGTCCTTTTCTTCATTGTACGCTGACTGCTAGATTGTCCGCTGACTTCTAGAGACCTGATGTCCGCGGCCACGAAGCGACGGGAATCCCCCACAGAGCGCGGCGGCTCTTGCGTACGCCCTGGCTTCGCAGGATTCAACCTACATCGGCCGCCGGGCAGATCGCATGCGGCGCGGATGGCGCCATCTCCTGCTTTCAACCCCGCATCCGAAGCGAATTGCCTCCGGGCGCAAGCGCACAGACCCGCAATCGCTTTGTGTTCGGCGGAGTTTTGGAATTGCAGGCGTCTTTTCCGTTCACCAGAAGACCCATTCTCGAGGAACGAGTGAACTCTGTAACACCGCCGCGCGCGCCCGCGTCTCCATAATTGTGGGGCGGCGGGTTTGGGCGCCATGCCGGCGCTAAAGAGCCTGCCGTGCGGAAATATGTCATGGAGCCTCGCGCGCGTCAGCTTCTAGAGCGAAGCGAACCGCAAACGCCCCCGGCGCCCAGGCAACCTCCGAAGACCACTGCCAAGCCTCGCCGGGGCGTCGCCTGGCTGTTGCTCCTTGCGGTGGCCGCTGCGGCATATGCGGGATTTCAGTATTACCGGACGGCGCAGGGGAAAAAGCAAGCCGCCGCGGCCGCGCTGGCGGCGCGAGCGGCTGCGCGGGCAGTTCCCGTCGCCGCTGTTCCTGCCAGAGCCGGCGACATGCCGGTGTATCTGAGGGGCCTCGGCAATGTCACCGCCTTCAACTCGGTAACAGTGCGGACGCGCGTTGACGGGCAGTTGATGAGCGTAGATTTCCAGGAAGGCCAGCATGTCAACAAAGGCGACTTGCTCGCCGAAATTGATCCGCGTCCCTTCCAGGTGCAGCTCGAACAAGCGGAAGGGCA